>JALVIB010000029.1 GCA_027028725.1 Candidatus Altimarinota bacterium | reverse complement strand
GGATTGTGGTTGTAAAATTTCGCGGGATTTTCGGGGATGATTTTTTTACCGCGTGTCCCGACGCACGTAGAGACAAATTGCAATTTGTCTCTACAACAACAAAAAACAAACCAAAAAATCGAAAAAATCCCGCGAAAATTGACCCACACTATAATTTTTTGTATATTTGCACCGAATTCCATAAAAATCCCGCGAAAAAAATGACAACAATTACCATTCAAGACGACATTGCTCTTCCTCAAACAACTTTCAAAAACTTGGAAGAACTACGAAATATCTTAAATTTCATCAGCCTGCAAGTGACGGAAACTAACGATTCACAAAGCCAAAAAGAGTATCAAAAAACTAAAGATATTCCGTTGAAAGAGTTTAACTACCTGACAGATGAAAGTCTATGAAACAGACCAAGCTGTCTCTTTTTTAAAAAAACACCAACTTTTGAAACCTTATCTCAAAGCTAAGAATTATTTTGAAATGGGTTACAAACAAATGATTAAACTAAAATTACTGCAACCAAAGAAAAATAAACAATACCAATTCCGAATAAACAATCAATATCGTGCACGCGGATATTTCAAAGAAGACGGATTTTTGGTTACGCATATCTCCGACCACCAATAAAATTTCGCGGGATTTTTTCGCCGTCATTGCGAGGAGGTACGACGAAGCAATCTAATTCCTATTTATTTCATAAAATAGAATTCCTATTTTAAGACTAGATTCCCGTCTCCACGGGAATGAGGCACAGAAAATTCCCGCGAAAATTGCAAAATCCCCCTACTTGTCGGTCGTAGCCTTGGCGAAGACTGAAATCCCTCTTTAAAAAAAGGGGGAAGTTCTCAGCAGGAGAAACAGAAGAAGAAAAAAACAATAAAACACTTTTTCTTTGGCTCCCTCTTTTTTGAAAGAGGGCGGGGGGTGATTTCCAAAATCCCCGCGAAATTTTACACCTCCAACCCCAAAACATAAGCAATCAACGCCATTCTGGTCGGCACACCGTTTCGCGCTTGTTCAAAATATCGCGCTTGTGGCAAATCATCAACCTCCGGCGAAATCTCGGTCACGCGCGGCAAAGGGTGCATCAACATCGCATTTGGTTTCATTTTAGAAACTTTGGCAACATCAAAATGAAAAGCGTTTTTATGTTTTTCATAAACTTCCGGCGCAATTCTCTCTTTTTGAATTCGTGTATCATAAATCACATCCGAAGTTTCCAAGATTTCGTCTGTTAATTCGTAAAACTTCTTATCTCCTTCGTGAAAATATTTCGCGGGAATTTGGATTTCTTCCGGCGCCACAAAATTAATTTTCACATTCGGAAAATTTCGCAACATTTTGGACAACGAATGAACCGTTCGTCCACAAATAAGCTCACCAACCATCGAAACGGTCAGCGGTTTTTCCAAATCAAAGTATTTGGAAATTGTGTATAAATCCAAAAACGATTGTGTTGGGTGCTCCCCCGCTCCGTCTCCTCCGTTCAAAATTGGAACGGCAGAAACTTTTGCCGCGCGCGCTGCGTATCCAATTTCGGGCGACCGCAAAGCAATTACATCCGCATATCCGGACAAAACTTTCGCGGAATCTTCGATTGTTTCCCCTTTTTTAACTGATGAAAAATTTACATTACTAGTGGAAATCACACTTCCTCCCAATCTCTGCATAGCGGTTTCAAAACTCAAACGAGTCCGCGTTGATGGTTCGTAAAAAAAAGTCGCGAGAATTTTTCCTTCCGCGATTTTACAAACTTTTTTGCTCGCCAAAATCTCGTCCATTTTTTTCGCGAGATTTAAAATCTCCAAAATATCGTCTTTATTAAACTGATCAGCCGAAATGAC
Source organism: Candidatus Altimarinota bacterium (assembly GCA_027028725.1). Classification (GTDB taxonomy): domain Bacteria; phylum Patescibacteriota; class Gracilibacteria; order UBA4473; family UBA4473; genus JALVIB01. The sequence goes on along the minus strand of JALVIB010000029.1, from coordinate 2,582 downwards.
ATGTTTCATAAAAATTGGGGGTTAAATTCTGTTGTTAATTATCTGTAAATTTTGAAATAAATGCAAAAATTTCGCGGGATTTTTATTTTCACCCGCCGCCGCGTGGAGACGCCCAAATTGGTTGTGGAGACGCCCAATTTGGGCGTCTCTACCAAAAAACCGGCACAAAAAAACAAACAAACGCCCCGTGCGCGTACGTAGAGACGTTGCATGCAACGTCTCTACAAATAAAAAAACAACCTGTCCGTATCCGTAAAGACGCGATGCATGGCGTCTCTACAACAACATACGAACGAAACGATACAACAAAATCCCCCCGCCCTGCGGGGGGACTTTCGCAAAAAATCCCGCGAAAATTTTTTTGACTTTCAGAAAATGGTTTGATAACATCTTTGGGCTTTATTCTTGGAAGAACTCGCCTAGCGATCTTGAGGAGTAGGAAAAACCCCCTACTAAGACAAGGATAAGGCATCGTAAAATGAATATAGAAAAATTTAAGTCTCTTTATGCAGAATTGCCAAAAGAAATTTTTTGCAAATCCTTAAATTCTAAAATAAAAATAACGAGAGCTGGATTTAGGCATGTTTTTAAAGAACGAATTAGAAAAGGCGAAGATATAGAAACTCGTGGATTAGCAATAAAACATATTCCGGATTTACTAGAAATTATATTTCCCCATTGACAAAGGGGGCGAGGGGGATTTGCCAAAAATTCCCGCGAAAAAATCAATAACTTTCTGGGCTTGACCCGGAATCTACGATATACTTCAAAAAAATATTTCGTAGACTCTGAATCAAGTTCAGAGAATTTGTTTTTGCGCTTTTTAAATTATCTTATTACATAAATTTCTTATTTATCGGGGTTTCCTTAATTCCTCGCGAAATTTTAACTCAACTGATAAACAATATAATCATCTAAATTTTCACTATCAGCATTTGGATCAAGTGCAGACGCCCGTTCTTTGATCGGCACTGCCGAACCATCACAAACATCTACTGGGTTTTGAGTGCGAACAGCAATCATTCCGCTGGGAGTTCCTTTGACAAAAAATTCGTCAGATTCCCCGCAAACTACCACAAAAAAATCGTCTTTTTGTGCAGAATAACCATAAAAATATTCTCTATCCACTGCCGAATCAACCGAACCAACTGAATTATTTTTTAAAATAGTTAAAACTTGTGCTTTATTTAAATCAAAATTGTCTTTTTCTTTTTTCAAACGATCTAACCGCACCAAAGTCGCTATCGTATCAACCGTTGATTTTCGAAAAGAGTCTCGTCCTTTCCTTAAATAGTTTTGAAAAAAAGCAACAGAAATTGTTGATAATATCGCTATCACAACAATAACCACAATCAATTCAATCATTGTAAATCCCGTATTTTTTCTTGTTTTTTTAGACATTTAGTATTTTATTTTGTGTTTTCACGGATAATTTTAAACCTTTATGGATAATATTTCCAAATTTTATTTTTTCGCGATTTTTTTTGTCACTAAACTTTCCCTTTGACCGATTCCTCAAAAGATATAAAATCCTAACGAGTTTCTTAACCTAAATAATGATGAAAAAAATAGCTTTACTTTCAGTTTTAGTGTTTCTAACCGCTTGTTCTCTAGGCGGAGGAAACAAAACAGAAAATCCCCACCGCGGAGCGGGGCACAGCGCGAAAAAAACCGAAACTACGCCAAAAGTTGCTTCACAACACCTTGCTACAACTTCTGATGTCGGAAAAATATGTGGTGGAGATTCCGAAATGAAATGTCGCCAAGGATTAAGTTGCGTTTTTGATTACGATACAACGGACGGACACGGAACTTGTGCCGAAAAAATTGTTAACGAACAAGAATGTGAAAATGTTTATGATCCTGTTTGTGGGTTAAATAATGGTCGCCAAAAATACAATTACTTCAACGAATGCCAAGCTAAACGACACGGCGCAGAAGTTTTGTATAAAGGAAAATGTAAATTTGACGAAAAAGTCGCGGGAAATAGTGAATCCAAAGCTCGTGGGTTTAGTAATTGTGCCGAAACAACTGTCGGATATGAATTTGACGGTAAAGAATGTGTCAAAAAAGTCGTTGCCAGTTGCGATGAAGCCGAAATTCCTTTCACTAGCAAAGAAGAATGTGAAAAAAGTTGTAAGTAATTTAGTTTTTCAAACTTAAAAAAAAGACGCCGTTGGCGTCTTTTTTTTATTTATAAAAATCCCGCGAAATTAAAATGACACTCTACGAGCTTGCGAGTAGTTAGTGGAGTTTTACCCTGAGCGACAAATTATTTTTGAAAATCAGAAGTCGAACGGATCTAGTAGGGACGCCATTTATGGGTGTCCAAAAAAATGAACTCAAATTTGGGCGACCACAAGGGATCGCCCCTGCAAAACAAAGGGCGATTGATAATCGCCCCTACTTATTAATTGATAAAAAATTCCCGCGCTATGCCCCGCAAGGCGGTGAAAATTTTACTCTGTATCAGTGTACTAGTACATTGGTTTCATAAAACACACTTATTGTCTTGCAAACTCACTCTTCAACTTTTTAGCTTTTTAGCTATTCTAAATTATTAACTTTTAACTATTAACTAT
>JALVIB010000028.1 GCA_027028725.1 Candidatus Altimarinota bacterium | reverse complement strand
CTAAACCTAGTCTTTATGGTCGCCATTAACATGACCAAAACCTATTCTTATCCCATCCCCAACTTTTCTAATGTTAAACATCTTATGAATTCCTTCCTCTCCCAGACACAAAATTCTTGACAGTACCAAGAAATTATTTTAATTAGGGACGGTTTTAAACCGTCCCCTACATTCTTCAGACCTCTGAATTTCTCCTCTTCTTCCGGGAAATATCCCGCGAAATTTTTAAAACACCCCAAACAACTATTAACTTTTAATTATTAATTGTTAACTGACAATCTTTGTCCCCACCGAATCATCGCCTTCCACCGCTCGCTCTAATGCGCCGTCTTCCTTTAGTTTAAAAACTAGTACCGGCATATTATTATCCCGACATTGAGCAATCGCAGTTGCATCCATCACTTTCAAATCTTTTTCCAAAACTTCGTCAAAAGAAACTGTGGTGTAGCGTTTAGCATTTGGATTTTTCGCGGGATCTGAATCATAAACTCCGTCCACATTTGTCGCTTTGAACAAAATATCACAATGCAATTCTAGTGCGCGCAAAGCCGCCGCTGAATCAGTTGTAAAAAAGGGATTTCCTGTCCCCGCCGCACAAATCACGATACGATTTTTTTCTAAATGTCGCAAAACTCGGCGATTAATATATGGTTCAACAATCGCCGGAATATCCAATGAAGACGCCACGCGCGTTTGGATTTTATGTTTTTTCTCCAAATTCGCTTGCAATGCCACCGCGTTCATCACTGTTCCCAACATTCCGATATAATCTGACGGCACACGATCAATTCCTGAATCGGCATTTTCGGCACCGCGCCAGATATTTCCCGCCCCGACAACAACCACAATCTCCACGCCTTTTTCGTGAACTTTAGTAATTTCCGCGCAAATTTTATCCAGCACATCGTAATCAATTCCGAATTGTTTTTTCCCCAAAAGAGCTTCTCCGGAAAGTTTGAGCATAATTCGTTTGTATTTTGGTGTCATTTTTAAGTTATTAAAATTATCTCGAAAATTTTAGATGAAAAAATCAAGAACTGCAAAAATTTCGCGGGGTTTTCTACACCACCAACACCTCCCCCACTTTCACATCCCACTCCTCCACTGGAATCTCGCGAAAAACTGCAAATTCTGGTAAAACGCAGATTGTCTTTGCATGATTTTCCGCTAAAAATCTGTCATAAAATCCTCCTCCATTCCCCAGCCGATTTCCCGCGAAATCTGCCCCAACCGCTGGCACAAAAACTAAATCTGCAATTTCTTTTCCCCCTGATAAGGGGGTTAGGGGGTTTTGTTCTTCAGGCTCACGAATCCCCCACTTCCCTACTTTTAACTTTGAAAAAATATCGCGCCTGTCCTCCGAAGCTGTAGCGAAGGGGGAAAAAAATTCCATCTCTCCGTCAATAATTTTCGGAAAATAATATTTTTTTTCGGGAAATTTCTCACATAATTTTTCGACAAAATCAATTTCGTCCCCTTTTGGTGCGTAAATGTAAACATTTTGCGCTGATAAAAATTCCGGTAGTTGAGAAACCTGCTGCAACGCCTTTTCTGCCAAAATTTCGCGGGATTTTTGATCTAACTTGCGCCAAGTTTCCTTAATTTGTCGGCGCAGAAAAAATTTTCTAGTTTGAATAATATCTTTTTTTATCTGCTGAAATAAGTTTTCCACGGAATCAAATTTCTGAATCTCACGAAGTTTTTTCAGCACCTTAATTTTCAAAGTTTTCCCGTACAAATCCCGCGAAAAATCAAGTAAATGCACTTCTACGGAAAACTTTCCGTCCGTTGTTTTTCGCTTTCCGTAGTGCATTACCGCCGGCAAAGGATTTTTTTCATTATCCAAAAAACACTCCACAATATAAACTCCCTGCTCGTCCAAAATCCCGCGAAAAATTTCCAAATTAGCTGTTTCCACTCCAAATTTGCGCGCAAGTTTTTGCCCTGAAACAACCTTGCCCTGCAAAATTTTTTCCATTATTTCATCACCGTTAATGGCTCACTCTCCGTAAAAATTTCTTCGCTCACTGGATCAAAAATTATCGCGGAAAACTTGTCGCCAATCTCAATTTCTTTCTCGTTTACCATTTTTACTTTATCAGAAACTTTCACCACCGTGTCATTCGGAAACTTGTCATCGTTTTTAATTTCCGGACAACCGTTGCCGGTTTTCGCGGGAATATCTGGACAAGCGTCCAGTGAGTTCGCCACGCCGTCTAAATCTTTGTCCGCGAAATAATTCAAGTTCCCGTCTTTATCAAAAGCTTTCCGAATAATTTGTTTCATCTCCGAAATTTTTACCACCGGATTTTTGTCGTTTGGTTTCCCAAAAAATCCGTCATTTTCCGGCAAAATTTCCAAACTTTTTAGTTTTTGGGCGGTTTCAAAAATCTCGTCTTTGGGCGAAATGTCGCGAAATTTTATAACTTCTTTAATCGGCGGATATTCAAAATCCGCTGGCAATTTTTCTTCCACTTTTTCAAGTAAATTTTTCGCGAATTTTTCTTTTGTTAACGGCTTTTTTTCAAACTCCGTCAGTTTCTCCCGCGGAACAAATTTCCCCTTTATTACTCCATTAAATTCTTTGATAAAATCCGCTTCGGTTGCCGGTTTGGACTCGTCTATTTGTTGCACTGCAGGAATTTTTTCGCCACCGCCTTGCGGGGGGCGGCGCGATTTTATTGGTGGAGTTGGCACTTTCGGCGCTGGCGCAGGCGCGCCTAGAACAGAAGTCAGCAAAGCAGTAGAAATAGAAATCAGCCAATCAAAATTCATCACTAAAAGTTTAACAGATGAGCAAAAATTTCGCGAGATTTTTTAAAAAAAGAAAAACAAGTCCGGACTTAGCACAGGATAAAAAGGATTTTAAGTCCGGACTTAAAATTTTCTTTGGGCGATTGCTAATCGCCCCTACTATTAATTAAATTACCGCTTTTAAATCACAGAGGAAATTATCAATTCACCTTTATTTTGCAGTCATGGTGATGTCGTCGTATTTTCCTGAATTCAGTATTTTTTTGTAGACGCGGTCACGTGACCGCGCTTTCGTATTGTGGACGCGAATTCAAATTCGCGCTTTCAGAAATATGAAAAAAATGTAGGCGCGACGGCGCCGTCGCGCTTTCGTCTGAAAAAATTTCGCGAGATTTTTTAAAAAAAGAAAAACGAGTCCAGACTTAAAATTTTTTTCTTTCCTCAATTATTAACTATTAACTTTTAACTATTAACTAAATTACCGCTTTTTAACTATAGAACAACATTCCACTCAAATATACAAGTCCAGATAGTTGAAAATCCCGCGAAAAAAGAGTAAAATGTCCTGATTTGTCTAAAAACAAAAAACAAAGATGAAAAAAAAGCACGGACTAAAACCACACAAACTAAAACCCGCGAAATTTCCGCACGAAAAACAACTCCATTTTGGACATTACTGGGAACATTTAGCAAACCGCCGTCAGCATAAAATTAATATCAAACGAAAACAGCAAAAAGATTTTCAGTTGAAACTAAAAAAACGCCGACCGCTTTGGAAAGAAATGGCGATTTTTATGGTGACAACGATTAGTGTGTGGGGAGTTAGTCATGTTGCTTTGAATTATTCAGCGTTTGCTGAAATCACGAATTTCAAGTTACAAACTTCAATTACAAATTTAAAAAACGCCCTAGCACCTCAACCAAAACCTGTTGAAAAATTAAAAAAAGTGAAAGGACGATACATCAAAGAATACAAATACGAAGGAGAAAATTCCGCGAAAAAAATGTTTGGTGAAATGCTGGTTTATCCGGCAGATAACCGCGTAATTTTACCGCGAATTGGAAAAAATGTGCCGTTAATTTCCGTGCCGGACAACAAAAACTGGCGACAATTGGAAAAAACTATTCAAAAAGGGCTGCAAAACGGAGTTGTGGTACATCCAATTTCGCGCGAACCGGGAAATATGGGAAACTTCTTTTTGACTGGACATTCGTCTTATTACGCTTGGGACAAAGGGCGTTATAAAGATGTTTTCGCGCTTTTGCATGAAATAAAAGCCGGAGACGAAGCGATTGTTTATTGGAAAGGGAAAAAATACACTTATGTTTTGAGTAAATCAAAAATTGTTCCACCGACCGAAGTTTCTGTTTTGAAGCAACCAAATGATCGTTCTATGATTACTTTGATGACTTGTACACCAGTTGGGACAAATAAAAATCGGTTAATCTGGACTGGTGATTTGGTTAGCGTGGAATAATTTCGCGGGAATTTTGGAATCAGCTCAAAAGTCAAAAAGTCGAAAAGATAAAAAGCTCTGATTTTTTACTTCTGCAGGCGCGGTCACGTGACCGCGCCTGCAAAAAATCGTGGGAATCTAGAAAGAGCGACGGCGCCGTCGCGCCTACAATTTTTTCATATTTCAGAAAGCGCGGATTAAAATTCGCGCCTATAATACG
>JALVIB010000027.1 GCA_027028725.1 Candidatus Altimarinota bacterium | reverse complement strand
ACTGAATTTGGTGACACTGTCCCTTCTGTTGTGTCATCCGTTGTCAACCCTATTACTACATCATCCGTAGGTTGTGTATTCAACTTTATTGTAAAACTTGCTGTTCCACCATTCTCCGTTGTATCTCCAGAAATCGCTGACACTGTTATTCCCGCTACATCATCATCCGTAATTGTTGCAATAGCTGTATTTCTATTTACACCATCTCTATCAGCATCCGCCTCAATAACACCTACCTTTGTCCCAAAGCTTAAATTGATAGTTTCATTTGACTCATCTATTGAATCCTGAATGACAGGAATTGAAAATGGAATCTCTGTTGAAGTAGAATAATTTCCTGCAGGAATGGAAACTGTAACTTGAGAACCATTGTAATCAATTCCACCTGTCGCTGTTCCATTCGTCAAAACTATATTTACACTTCCATTAGAACTCAATTCCCCTCCGGCAACCCTAATTTTACCAGTAATATTAGTTCCTTCATCTGATGAAGAAAAATTTGCACTAATAAATTCAATTTGAGGAATCTGCTTAGCTAATGTAAAATAAGTCCCATCCGGAAAATAAGCCTGAATTTCTCCATTGGACGACAATTGTCCCCAATTTGTTTGATCAGCAGTAGTTGAAAAATCACCATCTAAATCTGTCAAAAGAACATATCTACTATCAAACCCATCAAACTTTAAATATACCGAAGGAGCTGAATTTGTATTTCTCACCATCCATTCTTGCGTAACTCTTTCAGTATAACGAGTTGTGTCAAGATCTGTTGTTTGAGAAGTCAGCCCACCTCCATCATGAGAAAACATCAAAAACTCTCCATCTGAAAATGAAGTATGAGATCCATTCCTATCAATAAAATTGCTATCTGTAGAAACAGTCAAAACATCACCTGTTTTCTCTGAATGTGATATTTGCTGATCCAATCCTGAAGCAATATCACGCCCCACACCGAAAACATTATGACTATATCTCCCTGCCCTAGCAGAATTCCATACAACATCACCACTACTTATTAAATAATTTGAGGAAGCAGGCAACATGCTACCATATTTAATAGCTAAATAACTTTCTATTTTTTGTATATCAGTATTTGATTTAGCCATATTGTCTAAATAGATAAACACTTCTGCAATATTATCCTCTGTCCCACTAACAACATCTCCTGCTGAATCTACATTTCCACCAACAAAAAAATCTTTATTTGCTCCCGTAAAAGAACTAGCTGCATTACGAGAACCAATAATTGCCCCATTTTTCCGTATACTTTCTTTGGCTGGAGCATTTGCATTTGAAATTAGCCCCCAAATATTAACATCTCCAACATTAATCGTATGAGCAATTTGCAATCTACCAGAAGCTATTGGCCCAACATCAAAATATAGTTTTCTATTAGACCATGGCAGATGCGTTCCAATTCGTGTTGCACCTCCATCTCCCGTTTCAAGAAAAGAAAATTGAGCAATTCTAACTGAATTGTGTTTATTTACAAGAAATGCGTAAACATCTGAATAAGTATTTCCATGAGCAAGTCCTCCACTGACTTTAAAAATAGAATTTCCATCAAATTTAACTGTTGGATTAAAATTTATCCATTCAGCAGAACTATCAGAAAATACTGGAGACCCTATTTTGGTTGCCGTATAACTATTAACACTTTGATCTGTCCAATTATTTACAACATCTCCATTAGTTTCTGTAAGAGTATTAGCCTTCAACCAAACCTGCAATCCGGAATCAATTCCTCCTGGCCCCACAGCAAAAACACTATGACTATAAAAAACTACTAGAAATAAAATTATTTTTAAAATAGAGGATTTCGCAATTTTTGGGAGAGTTTTTTTCTCATAACTCATGTTTAAATTAAAAAATAAGCACGGCTTATTTTAAATATCCCTTAATTATATTGCAAATAAAAATCCCGCGAAAAATAGCCAAGTTATGATGAAAACTTTTTGGAAGAGGATACTGTCACCTACGCGGGACAAGTTAATGGAAAAGTTCGCGGAGATTTCCAAATCGCCAAAGATGCTGATAAAGAAACAGTTATCGCTAAAGCCAAAGAACACGAAAATGTCGCGAAATATTTGACAGAAGGTGAAATCAAAAAAGAAATTTTTGTACTGGGAAAAATTGTCGGGTTTGTGGTAAAGTAGACATTAAATCAAAAATTAATTGTAGGGACAGGTCGCGACCTGTCCACAAAAATTTTCGCGGGATTTTTTTATTTATTAATTCTAATTATTTCTCGGTAACAAAGATCCATTCGGCTTCTAATCTTCAAAAAATACATTTGTCGCTCAGGGTAAAATCACACTAGCTACTCGCAAGATCGTAGAGTGTGAGTTTTAATTTCACGGGATTTTAAATCCTCCTACTTGCAAACAAAACTCTTAAAAAATCGCGGGATTTTAGTTGAATTTTAGTGCATTTTCAGGTATAATACCCTGATGCATAAATATAAAATTAAATATAAAAAATATTTGAAGACGGCTTTGTGGCTATTTTTATGCGTTATTTTAGTTAGGAATACTAGCGCCTTCCAAGTACAAGGCGCTGGGAATAATTTACGAGTTGTGCAAAGCAATCAAGCAAAATCCGCGAGCTTTCAAGCAAATGCAAAACTAAAACCAACTGCCCAAATAGTAGAATCAACATCATTTTATACTCCGCCATCAACTCCACCTGTACCTCCAACCCCAACTAACAATGGAACTCCTGTTGTGAATAATTTAAGTGGAGGTTCTGATGGCAGTAGTCCTTATACCGGAACTGCAGACTGGAGCAAGGTTGGTCGATCAGCTCGTGTAACAGCTGAACGGAAACGAAAATTAGCCAAAGCCGAACAAGCACAGCAACACGCTTCCGCTCCGAAAGAAATTATTGAAAACTTAACAACGCAAATTGTTGATAAACCAGAAATTTCGTCTTTCGATAAAACTCAAGATAAATCTTTCGACCATGCTCAAGATAAACAGAATTTTCCCAAAAAAATTAGTTTCTTAGCATTGAATGACTCACAAGTTATTAAAAATCCCGCGAAATTATCATTAAAATTTACCGCTGATGAAATTATCGCGGAAAATTCTGACCCAAAACAATGTCAATTTGTGCAAATAAATTATTTCACGGGAGATTCGTGGTATTCAATTGCCAAAGCCTTATTTATCATCACTATTTGTCTAACTTTATTAATTTTCTGCTTGGCTTTCCTGGTTTATCGCATGTGGCGAGCCGAACGAAAAAAGAAAAATCCCGCTGTGCCCCGCAAGGCGGTGGCGAAAAAATCCGCGTGGAAGAAGTTCCTAAAATTATTACCTGTCCTGTTCTTGATTGTTGCTGTGACCAGCGAAAATGCATCCGCTGGTCCAGTAACTACTCCGCAACAATTAATTTACGAAGGCAATCTATTAGATAATACTGGAAACCCACTAACTGGAAATTACTCTTTCCGATTTAGTTTGTGGGACAATGAAGATTTTGAAGCCAGTGATGTTATCGGTGGCGCAATTAATGTCGGCGCGACTGATTATTATAATTGGAAAGAAGTTCAAACCCAAAGTTTAGTTGATGGAAAATTTTCATTAAAACTCGGAACGGTTGAGCCATTTTTCGCGGGATTATTTGATCATACGAATATGTATTTACAGGTGGAGGTTAAAAATGCTGGTGATCCAGATACTAGTTATGAACTGATTGATCTCGATCCAAACGATAATTCAATTGACCGAACTATTATCGACACAATTCCGTTCGCTTTTAATTCGGATAAACTAGATTTCCACGACACCGGATATGACCCGGGAGATATTCCGTATATCGATCCAACCACAGGAAAACTACCGTCAAGTATTATTGAAGCATCTGTAGCTAATGCCATTGGCGGTGTTGATGGTAATACCTTTACACTGGATTTAGATGGTAATGCTAGCAACACTGACAATCTTGTCTTGCGATTTGGTACTAATTTAGGCAAGACTCTGGCTTGGAATGGTGCACTAAATCAGTTTGAATTCAATGATAATGTAAATATCGCGGGAAATTTGGAGGTAAGCGGAGAAATTAATGGAATAACTATTGGTCCAAAAGATAAAATAGAAGTTCTTAGCCCACGTTATCCAAACTCGATTATCAAAAGGGATGGTACTGATAACATTGGATCAATGTATGAAGAAACAGCGGTAATTTCCGCGAAAAATAAAAATATTCTGAGATGGAATAGTCACCAAACAACACTCCAAGACTACGATGTTATTGTTCGTTATACACTACCGGCAAATTTCGCGGAATTTTCATCAAATCCCCTAGCCATAAATTTGAAAACTGATGGCACGGCTAGTGATTCTAAAATTGATTTTGTGGTAGAAAAAGAAGGTTCAAACACTGATGAATTGCAAGGATCTGGAATTGGACTAAATTCAAACTCGTGGGCGACTGTTGATTTAAATTTAAATCCCGCGACTTCTTGGCAAGCCAACGACACCATGGTTTTAAAAATTAAGATGTATTCTCGAAATGACCTAAAATCGTATGTTGGAGACATCGTTTTTAAATATATTGAAAACTAAAATGAAATTCCGCGGTATTTTTAATTTCATTTTATTACTCACGCTGGTAATCAATTCAGCGTCCGCAAAACTTGTCTTTGTGACAGAAGAAAACGCCGTCAACGCTAACAATTTAATTATCAACGCGGACGATTCTTCAAGTGATTTTGTGGATTTAGAATTTGGTTCAGCCTTGGGAGTGAAACTGCGTTATGACATCTTGAACAATAAATTTATTCTTAATCGAGATCTTCAAATTACACAAATTATTGACTCCGATGGAAACACCGGAGTAGCTGGACAGGCCTTAATTGCTGACGGAAGCGGGAAAAACCTTTGGGGAAGTGTTGAAGCAAACCCTATCCCCTATATCACAACTACAGACGTCCAATTAATGGGAACTTCTAGTACCAAAACCATAAATTTCGCGGGAATTAATTTCACTCCTACTTCAACCGTTTCAATTCCTGGATTTGATGGAACAATCAATTCGACAACAATTCTATCACCAACAGAGTTTCAGATAGATGTTACTTCTGGATCAACTGAAACAACTTATGATATTGTCGTTTCTAATAACGGAGTGAGCAATACTCAATGGGCAGGAAATGGAGCAGGGTTATTAATTGTTGCCAATAACAATGGAAGCAGTCAAAGTTCTGCTGGAGAAAGCTGTAAGCAAATTCTAGATGATGGATACTCTACTGGTGATGGGACTTATTGGATCAATCCTGATGGTGGTGATACTTCAAATGCTTTCCAAGTTTATTGTGACATGACAACTGATGGCGGAGGATGGACCAAGATAGAATACGCTTCAGATTTTCCTCATGCAAATCATAGAAATGGTGGAACTGGAGCAGATACATCAGAATGGTGGAATGGAACTTTTGATCTAGTTCTTACCGATCAACAGATTAATGATATTCGATCTGTTTCCACCGAAGGGAAACAGACTTATGTCGGAACTTGCGATGGGGTAATACATTACAATTACAGCAGTGGAAACTATAACTATGCTTTTGGATTTAGATATCATACCGGTTTTGAAACCGCTTATGAACAACAAACCTATCCAAACACGGATATAACTGTCGTGCAAGATGGTTGTAAAACGAATAACAATTCTTCTACAGACACTATCTTTGAAATTAAGGATATTCGTCTCCCGGTTATAACGGTTCATTCACGTGATAATGGAGGAAGTTCTGAATTATTTGGTTCACCTTTGACTCAACACCCAGCTTGGTTTAGATAAAATTACAATATAAACATATCTCTATTTTATAAAACTCTCTTCTTTTTATGCTTTTTTATGAAAATAAATTACAAACACCTATGATATTTCGTTTAAATTCAATAACGTTCCACAAGAAACAAACAATTAGATAAATTAACCATCTACCCTAAAGTCTTAATATTTTTCCCGCGAAATTTTGAGTATTTTCTCAAAACAACTACAATTCCCGCGAAATTTTCTAAAGCCCCCCTTGATAAAGAGGTACAAAGTATAAGGCGAAAATTAAAGGAGGATTTAGTTTATAAATGATTCGAAGATCCCGCCATCGTCAGACAAAAACTTGGGCGGGATGTAGAGGGGCATAAATTTTTCGCGGGATTTTTTAAAGTCCCCCTTGATAAAGGGGGATTTAGGGGGATTTCTTTTCAATGGACTAAAAGGGATCCCGAACAAAAATTTAGCGGGATTTTAAGTTTATTTACTTTTATGTTTCGACTTAAGTTTAAAGACAATTGCCCTAAATTGTTCAAGCAAAAGCCACATATCTAGTGTTTTTGATAGTGAATCAACTTCTATCTTTCCTAAGTTTTCTTTCTTTGCTACCCCTTCTAATATATTAACAATATTGTCGCTTAATTGGTTTTTGAACAACATAACATCATTAATTTTTTCCTTATGCAAACTAGTTAAAATGTCTTCCATATGAGTTTTGACTCCTTCTATAAATTTATAAAAAAGTTCTTTCTCTTCTTTATTGTTCGTTTTAGATAATTCATCTTCAATTAATTTATATATTTCATTACTATATAGACCATTCAACAAATCTAGATCTAGGTGATTAATTTTGCCATTATAAAAATCATTAAAATAATCAATAACTTTGAAAAACTCATCCACTGATTTCATCCAATCAATATTTTTAGGATCAATTTCTTTTGATTTGTAGCCTTCCATCTTCTAAATTATTAAGAAATACAACAAAAAAATACATATACAAGTTGAATTGTCAAGACTTTTTTACAGATTATTTTGTTTTAGTAAATCCCGCGAAAAAATATTGTCATCTCGACCGATAAATTAAGGCAAAAAGCAAAGTAGTGGAGAGATCTCAATAAAAGATTTCTCCATTCTCTTCTAACTCAAATTTTAACTTCCAGTCGAAATGACAAAGTCAAAATTTCGCGGGATTTTTCAGCTCCCCCTGAAATACTCATTCTTCGTATTTCTTCCCCCTCAATGAGGGGGATAGAGGGGGAGTTTTTTGTGGTAATCCCGACACGGCAAGTGCAGAATAGTTACTATTAACTTTTAATTCTCAAACTTTTTCCCGCGAAATTTTGAGTATTTTCTCAAAACGACTACAATTCCCGCGAAATTTAGAAAACACACGCCAGATGGATATCCAAAAAGCCTTTGAGAAAGTATTCGGGAGTTATAATTCCCGCGAAATTAAAAAATTAGAAAAAATCATTCCCAAAATTCATAAAGCGGAAGAAAAATTCGCGGGATTTTCTAATGAAGATTTACAAAAACAATTCGCCGACTGGAAAGCCGAACTGACCGAAAATCCGGAAAAAGTTGATGACAAAATGATTGAAATTTTCGCGGGAATTCGCAACGCCGCCAGTCGATTAGTCGGGAAAAAGTTTGAAGTTTCCGGCAATGAGCAAGAATGGAATATGGTGCATTACGATGTGCAGTTAATCGGTGGAATCGTCCTACATCAAGGAAAAATCGCGGAAATGAAAACCGGTGAAGGGAAAACTTTGGTTTGTACTTTGCCGGTGATTTTGAATGGACTGACGGGAAAAGGCGTGCATGTTGTGACAGTTAATGATTATCTGGCGAAACGAGACGCCGAATGGATGAAACCTTTGTATGATTTTTGTGGTTTGACGACCGGTGTGGTTGTCCACGGAATCGAAGGACAAGATCGCAAAGATGCTTATCTCGCGGATATTACTTATGGAACAAACAATGAGTTTGGGTTTGATTATTTGCGCGACAATATGGTGCAACGCGAAGAGGATATGGTGCAACGCGAATTGAATTATGCCATTGTCGATGAGGTTGATTCGATTTTGATTGACGAAGCGCGAACACCGCTGATTATTTCCGCGCCGGCGGAAGAATCGACAGAAAAGTATCTGAAATACGCGCGCTTTGTACCGAATTTGGTAGAAAATATTGACTACAATGTTGATTTGAAAATGAAAGCGGTCACGCTGACACCCGAAGGAATTGCCAAAATGGAAAAATTTTTAGGTGTGGACAATATCTATACCGATGCGGGATTTGACGAAGTTCACCATATTGAAAATGCCCTAAAAGCACAGATTATTTTTGAAAAAGATCGCGATTATGTGGTCAAAGATGGTGAAGTTTTGATTGTCGATGAGTTCACGGGACGAATTATGCCGGGACGGCGTTATTCTGACGGACTGCATCAGGCGTTGGAAGCGAAAGAAAATGTGGAAATTCAGCGCGAAAGCAAAACTTTGGCGACCATTACTTTTCAGAACTATTTCCGACTTTACAAAAAACTCGCGGGAATGACCGGAACCGCGGAAACTGAGGCGGAAGAATTCGCGAAAATTTATTCGCTTGATACGATCGTAATTCCGACAAATAAACCAATCGCGCGTCAAGATTTCCCAGATAAAATTTTCAAAAACGAGCGCGGAAAATTTACCGCTATCGCTCGAGAAGTGAAAAAATTACACGAAAAAGGTCAGCCAGTTTTGATTGGAACGGTATCAATTGAGAAATCCGAAGCGCTGAGTGAGGCGCTAAAATTCGCGGGAATTCCGCACAATGTTTTGAATGCCAAACAACACGCTCGCGAAGCGGAAATTGTCCAAAATGCCGGACAAAAAGGTGCGGTAACGATTGCCACAAATATGGCGGGGCGAGGAACGGATATTAAACTAGGGGAAGGCGTTCGCGAACTTGGCGGACTGGCGATTTTGGGAACGGAACGACACGAATCTCGCCGAATTGATAACCAGTTGCGAGGTCGTGCTGGACGACAAGGTGATCCTGGATTTACGCAGTTTTATGTTTCGATGACGGACGATTTGATGCGCCGTTTCGGTGGAGAAAAAATGTCGCGAATGATGGAAACTTTGGGGATTCCTGAAGACGAAGCAATTCAGAATAAAATGATTTCTAATTCCGTGCGCAACGCCCAGAAAAAAATTGAGGCGTTCCATTTTGATGCGCGAAAACATGTGGTGCAATACGATGATGTGATGAATGTTCACCGCGAAAAAATTTATTCTTTACGCCGTAGGTTGTTGAAATCGGCAGATATTCACGAAGATTTAGAAGAAATTTTCGCGGGATTTGTTGAGACAATTGTTGATAATCATATTTTGACTAATCGTATTGATGTTCAGACAAATGTTCGCGAAATTGCCGAAATTTTCGCGGGATTATGGGCAGATACGGAAATTGATAGTTTGGAAGAAAAAATTAAAGAATTGGGAAATAAGGAAGACATTAAGGAATTTTTGAAAAATTTGTTACGCGAAAAATGGGAACAAAAGAAAAAAGAATTCCCACCAGAAGAAGAAAACCAAATTTTACGCTACATTTTGCTGAAATCCATTGATGAGCTTTGGCTCAATCATATCAACGATATGACCAACCTACGCGACCGCGTTTCGTTATCCGGTTATGCGCAAAAAGATCCGGTGATGGAATACAAACGCGAAGCGTTTCTAATGTTTAAAGATTTGTTATTCAATATTCGCCGAACGGCAATTACTAATTTATTCTTGGTGCAAATCTCGCGAAATTTTGAAATGGAAACAACTGATTACTCTGACGCGGAAACTAACGCTGATCAGATTGAAGGGAACTTACGAGGCGGAAGCTCAGCCGATTCTCGCGAAAAACATTTCTTATCCGATTCCCCGGGAAGCTCCATTGTCGCGGAAAAATTAGGAAAAAAATACGAAAATGTAAAACGCAACGACCCGTGTCCTTGCGGAAGTGGCAAAAAATTCAAAAAATGCCACGGTAAAGATTTGTAAATTCGCGGGATTTTTACCACCTCGTCATTGCGAGGAGGAACGACGAAGCAATCTATTTCCTATGTTCTCCCTTGGCAAAGGTAGATTTTAAATAAAGAAGTAGATTGCCACGCTACGCTCGCAATGACGACAAAAATCCCGCGAAATTTTTAATTTTCACAACTTTCCTCTAAAATAAACAAGATGGAAAACGAACTACAAAAATCGGCTGAATTGGAAAAAAAAGAAGAGGAGAAAAAAATAATTAAGGAACACTGGCAGACTAAGCTAATGAGTTTCTTTGATAAAATTTCCATTCTCGACCAAACGCCGGAACAAAAACAAGACATCGCCATTACCGTTCAGGAGGGAATAAAAAATAGTCGCCTCTATTGGATTCAAATCATTTTGTCTAGTTTGATTGCGACTTTTGGTTTACTGCAAAATTCCGTGGCGGTTATCATCGGAGCGATGCTAATTGCTCCCCTGCTCCAGCCGATTCAGGGAATTGCCTACGGAATTTCCGAAGGTCGTTCGCGACTAATTTTTCGCGGGATAAAAATGCTGGTTTTGTCATCAGTTTTATCAATTTTTATGGCGTATTTAGTTGTAATTTTCCTGCCGGTTCACCTAGAAACCCGCGAAATTTTGGCGCGCACCTCGCCAAACATTTTTGACTTATTTATCGCGATTTCTTCAGCAATTATTGCCCTTTTGTCTTTGTCGTATAAAAAGTTGCTCGGCTCGGTTGCGGGAGTAGCGATGGCAGCTTCGTTAATGCCTCCGCTCGCCGTAGTCGGGATTGAGTTGGCACTGGGCAGTTTCATCAACGCTTGGGGCGCTTTTGTGCTTTTCATTACCAATATTGTCGCGATTTTATTTGTGGGAGCGGTGGTCTTTATTTTTTACGGATTTCGTCCGCATAAAGAAGATTCTGATAAAACCGCCAAAGAAATAGGAATTCTGGTTTTAGTAATTTTAATTTTATCGATTCCCCTCGTTTCCGGATTGACCAAAATCTCGCGAAAAATTGAGCTTGAATCGGAAAGTAAACAAATTATTTCAGAAATCTTGGCGAAAAAAATCCCTGATGCGGAACTCAACCATATCGAACTGCATGGTTCGGCGACTGGTGAAAAAATTCAGCTTTCTGGAGAAATTAAGTTACCGGAAAACATCAATTTTTTCGCGGAAATTTTGGATGAAACAACTTCGGAGTTATCGCAAAAATTAGGGAAAGATGTGCAGTTAAATTTAGATATTTTGCGAACAGCTTCGATTATTTCGCGAAATCAGAAATCTCCGCTCAATAAGCAGATTAGCGAAGCCGTGAAAGATATTTTTAACACGAATGTCCGTGACGGAATTTTGGTGCGAACGGAAGTTGTGCAACTGCCTGATTCGGAAAACACTTGGTCGGTGAAATCCCTTTACACTATTGATGCAGGAAATATTTTGGAACCGGAAGATAAAGAAGTTTTGGAACGATATTTGGCTAAACGCTTCCCGCAGCTGAAATTGAAACAGCTTTGGGTGCAACTGGCGGAGAACAAAAATCCCGCGAAAATTTCCCCGGAAACCAGCGAAGCGGATGAGCAAAAAGCACAATATACGGCGAAAATTGAGCAATTCTTACAAGAAAAAATTTCTGATGGATATTTTCGGGATTTAGAAGTTCAAATTGATACGGAAAAAGATAAATTACAGGCAAATGTTGATATTTTTATTCCCGCTGAAAAGCTGGATGAATTTTTAGAAAATTTCGCGGGATTTTTGGAGGAATTCAAAAACAGCTTATCCTTCACAGAAAAAGAAATTAACTACAAAGTATTTCCGTATTATCAGGCAAAAACGGATGACGCGGAAGAAGCGGAAGAATAAAATTTCGCGGGATTTTTTACGGAAGAATTGAGAAGGTAAGAGGTCAGAAGAAAGTCATAGACAATTGATAGTTAATAAATATTTTCTTCAGACCTCTAAAATTCTTTCTTTCTTCTGTCAAAAATCCCGCGAAATTTTTCTGTTGACCCATTAGTCTATAATTTCTAAACTTCAAATGAATTTTAATTTTAAAAAAATGACAGAAAAAAAACTCGGCTGGCTCTATGATTTAATTAACTTCGGTGGCGCGGTTACCGGAATTATTTTAACCGCTATTGGTGGAACAATGCTTTTAAACGCTGTTTTGAAGCTGTATGTTTTCAAATTTGATAGTTATTCATATAGTTATGTAACAGAAGACCAATGCCGTTTTGATTACAGAGTTAAACCTTTTCCCGTGAAAGAAGCAGATACTGAGCCAAAAGAACGAAGTGAAGAAGAAATAAAAAAATGTATGGAAGAGCGAAAAGCGGAAGAAAAAGCTCGTTATAAACGCGATAAACAAGAAAATATGGTTGACGGATTAGCGATGTTGATTGTCGGAATTCCGTTCTGGATAATTTTTGATCGTCGTCGTCGATTTAGTTTGGGAAAAAAACGATAAAATCCCGCGAAAAAATGAAAAAACTAGCAATTTTAACTTTATCTATATTTTTAACTGCTTGCAGTTGGGGAAATTTTGTAAAACCGCAGTCTACTCCGAAAAATCCCGCGAAAATTTCGGCAGAAAAAATTCTTCATGATGAATACATTCAAACCAAGATAAAATCACTAGAAAAACAGATTAAAGCTGGCAAAATCACAAAAGAAGAAGCACAAGAAAAACTCAAACAAGAAATTATTGATTTACAAAATCTAAATAATGGCTCAACTCGCTCTATTTTGAAAAAAATTGAAATGACTGATCCCCAAACTGCTAAAATGTTGGAAGAAAAAATTCGCCAACATCATCCTGAGGCACTGGAGGAGTAAAAAATTTCGCGGGATTTTTGGCTTCCCCCCCGCAAGGCGGGGGGGACTGAGGGGGGTTGTTTTAAAAAGCTTAATTTCGCGGGATTTTTGAGTCTTGACTTTTAGAAAAATTTGACTTTTTTTGGTTTTTTATGTATAAACAAAAAGATGACCTCCATTCCTCCCGAAAATCGCGAAAAGGAACCTCCAAAAGTTCATCTAATGGATGTTCCACCAAGTGAGAGGAATCCCAATTTTCATAAATTATCCCCACGAAATCAGATTTTCGAGCTTTTTTTGTTACTAGAAATTCCCAATTATAAAGAATATGAT
>JALVIB010000026.1 GCA_027028725.1 Candidatus Altimarinota bacterium | reverse complement strand
ATTTAATTTAGGGAAAGGAGTTATCTTGAAAGCGGAATTACCGAAAAAATTCGCGGGATTTTCCGAAGCGGAAAAGTTTTTGGAAAAATGTTTAGGAGCGGAGTTTTCTGTCAAAGATTTGACTTCAAAACCCGCGAAAAAATCGCCGGCTCCGCCGTTTACCACTTCCACTTTACAACAAGAAGCTTCACGAAAACTCGGTTTTAGCGTTGCCAACACGATGCGGGCGGCGCAGAGATTATACGAAGCGGGGAAAATCACTTACATGCGTACGGACTCCCTAAATTTGTCCGAATTAGCGGTCAAAAGTGCGGTGCAAGAAATTGAAAAATCGTACGGGAAGGAATATGTCAAAGTTCGGAAATACAAAACAAAAAGTAAAGGCGCTCAGGAAGCACACGAAGCTATTCGCCCGACGGATTTTTCAGTCAAATCGGCAGGCAAAGATTCTGCGGAAAAACGCCTTTACGACTTAATTTGGAAGCGCGCTATTGCTAGTCAGATGGCTGATGCCAAAATTGAGAAAACAACGGCTACGATTACGATTTCTACCACCAAAGAAGAACTCAAAGCGCAGGGAGAAGTGGTAATTTTCGCGGGATTTTTGGATGTTTACTTTGAAAGTTCGGATGACGAAAACGAAGAAAATCCACTAGAAAAGAAAATGTTGCCAAAAATCGAAGTTGGACAAGTTTTACCGCTTAAACAAATGGTTGCCAAAGAAACTTTTTCCCGACCGCCAGCGCGGTACACAGAAGCGAGTTTGGTGAAAAAAATGGAAGAAGAAGGAATTGGACGACCGTCAACTTACGCGCCGACAATTTCTACAATTCAAAATCGTGGTTATATCGAAAAAGCAAACCGAGAGGGAAAATCCCGCGAAATTCGTGTTTTGACTTTGAAAAATGAAAAAGTGGAAAATCTCGCGAAAAAAGAAACTTATGATGTAGTGCGAAACAAGCTTTTGCCGACAGATTTGGGAGAAGTGGTGACAGATTTTTTGATAAACCATTTTCCCAAAATTGTGGATTACGGATTTACGCGAAAAGTTGAGGAAGAATTTGACGAGGTCGCGCGCGGGAAACTTGTTTGGAATAAAATGATTAAAGAGTTCTACGACCAGTTTCACAAAACAATTGAAGAATCAGTCGGAATTTCGCGGGAATCTGCCATGCAAACTCGCGAATTGGGGATTGATCCGAAAACTAAAAAACCGGTTTTCGCGAGATTAGGACGATTTGGTCCGATGGTCCAAATTGGGACAAAAGACGACGAAGAAAAACCACAATTTGCCTCAATTCCGTCCGGATTGAGCGTTAAATCTATCACTTTGGAGCAGGCGTTGGATTTGTTTAAATTACCGCGAGTTGTCGGGAAAACACCAGAAGGAGAAGAAATTTTAGCAAATAATGGGCGGTTTGGTCCGTATTTAAAGGTTGGGGACACTTTTATTTCGCTTCCCAAAGGTGAAGATCCTGCGACAATTTCGCTTGAAAAATCGCTGGAACTAATTTCCGCGAAAAAATTGGCTGACGCCCCAATTGCTGAATACGAGGGGCTTCCAGTGCAAAAAAATGTCGGGCGATTTGGTCCGTATATCAAATGGAACGGGATGTTTATCAATGTCAATAAACGCTATGATTTTGATAATTTGAGTCAGGAAGACATTAAAAATTTGATTGAAGAAAAAAAACAAAAGGAAATTGATAAAGTTGTTCACAACTGGGAAAAAGAAGGAATTAGGATTGAAAAAGCACGCTGGGGACGACACAAAATTATTAAAGGAAAAACTGTTGTCGAGCTGGATAAATCGGTTGATGTTTCCAAATTTACTTTGGAGAAAGCGCAGAAAGTTTTGGAGATGAAAAAGCCGAAGAAAAAGGTGGCGAGGAAGAAGAAATAAGAATAGTTAACGAGTTCGTGTAGGGGCGATTAATAATCGCCCAAAGAAAAACTTAAGTCCGGACTTGATTTTTCTTTTTTTAAAAATCCCGCGAAATTTTAAAAAAGTCCAACGATGTTGGTCTTTTTTAGATTAAAAATCCCCCTTTCTCAAGGGGGACTTTCTTGGAAAATTTCGCGGGATTTTAATATATGCAAAAAAGTTGTTTTATATCTTGACAAGAAAACAAATAAGACTAATTTTGTAATGAATTTTATAATCACTAAAAAATGGCTGAAGAAATGGAAAAATGTCCACTTTCGGGAAAAATGTGTGAATGTTCTCTTGTTAAAAGACAGGGAGCAGAAGTTTTAGCCGGAGAACTTAATACATTGGTCAGACAAATAACAAAAATTCAGTCCGAAATATTTAACAATGTCACAGGAAGATCAGCAGGACTTTTAAGAAGGCAATATCTAAAATTAAAAAGAAAAGGTCTAACTGAAGAATATGAAAGAGTTTCCAAAAAAGCTACTAAGTATTGTGAAGAGAATTAGTTGAAATCCCGCGAAAATTTTAAAAAAAAGACCAACGGTGTTGGTCTTTTTTAGATTTTAAATCCCTCTAAATCCTCCTTTCCTCAAGGGTGACTTTCTCGGAAAATTTCGCGGGATTTTAAAACTTAATTTCCGGAGTTTTATCTAATTCTTCGCGACTTTGTGCTGCTTCAAATAATTTTTCTGGTCTAAATCCGAACATTCCAGCAATAAAATTGGTTGGGACTTGTTGAATATAAGTGTTGTAGTCGTTGGTCATTTCGTTGAAGAATTTTCGCGCGGAAGCTAGTTTGTTTTCAATTTCTTCAATAGAAGTTTGAAGTTGTTGGAAATTTTCACTGGCTTTCAAATCAGGATAATTTTCTGCTACCGCAAACAAAGATTTCAAAGCTCCGCTCAACATATTGTCAGCTTCAATTTTTCCGCTTGGTGTAGTGGCATTCATAAAGCTTGTTCGTGCTTTAGTCAACGCTTCCAAGGTTTCTCGCTCATGACTCATATACCCTTTCACGGTTTCCAAAAGTTGTGGAATCATGTCGAATCGTTGTTTTAGATTAACATCAATATCTGAAAAAGACTGATCGCGTTTATTTTTTCGCACAATGATTCCGTTGTATTTTCCCATTACCCACATAGCAATAAATGCAATAATTCCGAGAACGACTAGTAATCCTGACATTTTTTTAAAAAGTTAATAAATATTCCTCAAATTTTCGAGGCGAATAAATTTTAACACGGTTTTAGGTTTTGGGGAAATTTCGCGAGAAATTTGGCGAAATTAATAGTTAATAGTTGATAGTTAAAAGTTAATAATTCAGTAGGGGCGATTATTAATCGCCCATTTTATAGGGGGCGGTTTGAAACCGTCCCTAAAAATAATTCCTTATTTGTAAGCGCGGTCGCGTGACCGCGCTTTCCGAGATGTGAGAAAATTGTAGGTACGACGGTGTCGTCGCGCTTTTCGTGCTTTTAATCTTTTCGACTTTTTATCTTTTAAACTATTTCAAAAATTCCCGCGATTTAAGTTTTATTCCACGAAGAATGAGTGGCTAAATAAAACTAATACCGATTTAAAAAGAATGAAATTAAATTCTCGGTAAATTTTCAAATTATTTGAAATTATTTAGAATTAGAACAATGAAAGAAGAATTTTGTCGGATTTTCGGAGAAAAAACGCATTATTTGCGGATTGGATCGTCAAAATCCCGCGAAAAAATCGTTATTTTGCACGGCTGGGATCCGACCAAGCAAGTTAGTGCGGGATTTATTCCGTTGGCCAAAAATCTCGCGAAAAAATTACGCGCCGAAATCATTATTCCTGATTTGCCGGGATTTGGAGTAAGTCCATTGCCACGACGAAAATATGTTCAGTCTAACTATAATGAACTTTGCGAAGAACCGCGTCAGGCGGGGGAAATCATGAAAAAAGGGTGGTCGGTTTGGGATTATTCTGACTGGCTGGAAGAGTTTTTGAAAAAACTTGATCTAGAAAATCCTACTCTTTACGGACATTCTTTTGGATGTCGGATAATTTCGCGATTTTTGATGCGTAACCAAGATTTCGCGGGAAAAATTATTCTCACTTCGGCAGCGGGAATTCGATTGCCGCTATCTTTTCGGCAAAAAATTTCCCAACTTTTAGCCAAAACTTTTCCATTGGCGAAAAAAATAATCCCGCGAAAAATTCAGAAATTTATTGTGAAAAAGCTTTTTGGGGCGCTCGATTGGGGGAATTGTCCCAAAGAAATGAAAGAAACTTTTCAAAAAGTCATTGCCGAACCGTGTATCCGCGAAAATTTACGCGAAATCAAGAACGAAGTTCTGTTAATTTGGGGAAAAGAAGACACCGTCACACCGTTGGAGGCGGGACGAATTTTTAACAAAAAATTAAAAAACTCGCATCTTAAAGTTATCCCAAAAGGTCGTCACGGCATTCACCACACGCATCCGGAAAAAATCGCGGAATTTGTGGTGGGGTTTTTGCGAAAGAAGTAAAAATTCCACCGCCTTGCGGGGCACGGCGCGGGATTTTCAAAGGACAGGTTTTAAACCTGTCCCTACTTGTGATCTTGTAAACTCGTTACCTCACAAACTAACCCGCCTATTTCCCCAACAATTTCTCCTGAACAACTTCCTCGACAGGATCTAAAATCAAAGAAATCGACGAAACTGAATCGCCTGCTGATGGACGCATCAGGATTACTCCTTGTGTGGAACGACCTGAAGTTTTAACGCCTTCAATCGCCATTCGCATTGTTTGTCCTTTTTTGGTCACAATTAATAAATCTCCTGTTTGTCCTGGAGCGATAACTCGCGCTCCCGCGACTTTTCCAGTTTTCGCAGTAATATTCGCGACTTTTACTCCGCTTCCTCCACGAGATTGTCCGCGATAATGTTCAACTGAAGTTTTCTTTCCCAATCCGTTTTCCATCACCACCAAAAGTTCCGCGTCTTTACTGCGTAAAATATCCATTTCAACCACTTCGTCATCGCCTTTCAAGCGAATCCCGCGAACTCCTGCCGCACTTCGTCCCATTGTTCGGACATCGCTTTCCGGGAAACGAATTGATTTTCCTTCTTTGGTAACAATGAAAATTTCGTCTTCTCCACTGGAAACTTTTGTCCAGCGTAATTCTTCGCCCGGTTTTACTTTTTGCGCGATAAGTCCGGAACGACGAATATTTTGGAAATCCGATAGCGCGGTTTTTTTCACCGTTCCTTTGCTGGTACAGAAGAAAATGTATTCTCCGATTGACCGCGAAAGATTTAGAACTTCGGTCACTCTTTCTTCTGGTTGGAGTTGTAATAAATTCACAATCGGCGTTCCCTTGGCGGTTCGGCTGGCTTCCGGAATTTCGTACATTGGTAGTTGGAAAACTCGTCCCTGATTTGTAAAGAAAAGTAATTCGTTATGATTTGAGCCGAAGACTGATTTCATAATTGTGTCTTCGTCTTTAGTTTTCGCACCGATAACTCCCACTCCTCCGCGTTTTTGTTTACGGAAAGACGATGGCGACAAGCGTTTAATGTAGTTTTGTTGAGTCAAAACAACGATCATTTCTTCGTCCGGAATAGTATCTTTCGCGGAAAATTTCCCCAAAGCATACGGATGAACTTCGGTTTTTCGCTCGTCTCCATATTTCGCGACAACTTCGCGCATTTCTTTTTCAATCACATCTTTTTGCTTGTCTTTGGAGGCCAAAATTGAATTCAGTTCTTCAATTAATTCGCGGAGTTTTGCCAATTCGTCTTCAATTTTCTTTCTTTCCAATCCAGCTAAAGTTTGCAACCGCATTTCCAAAATTGCTTTGGTTTGTTTTTCGGAAAGTTTGAATTTTTTCATCAAATTTTCGCCCGCGATTTCTTTGGTTTCTGATCCGCGAATAATCGCGATAACTTCATCAATATGATTTAGCGCAATCATCAATCCGTCCAAAATATGCGCTCGCGCTTCGGCTACATCTAAATCGTATTTGGTGCGTCTTTGCACAACTTCAAAACGATGGTCTAGAAAATGCCCCAAAACATCTTTTAAGTTCAAAAGTCGCGGGTTTATCCCGTCAACTAGTGCAATCATGTTTAGATTGAAAGTTTTTTGAAGCGGTGTTAATTTGAATAACTGGTTCAAAATTTTCTTCGGGAAAGCGTCTTTTTTCAACTCAATGTAAATTCTGATTCCTTTTCGGGAAGACTCATCACGCAAATCCGAAATTCCCGCGATTTTTTTGTCTCGCACCAAGTCCGCGATTTTCATAATCAAATCGGCTTTATTCACTTGGTAAGGAATTTCTGTCACGATAATTGCGTGTTTTCCTCCTTTTCCAACTTCTTCGATATTAACTTTGGCACGCATCACAACTCCGCCACGCCCAGTTTTATACATTTCAGCAATCGCTCCGCCATCGTAAATTTCCGCGGCGGTTGGGAAATCCGGACCTTTGATAAATTGTAGAAGATCATCAATTGTCGCGTCAGGATTTCGCATCAAATGCAAAGTCGCTTCCACAACTTCACCCATATTATGCGGCGGAATATTGGTTGCCATTCCCACGGCAATCCCCATCGTTCCGTTAAGCAAAAGTTGCGGTAAAATTGTCGGCAAAACAGACGGCTCTTTGGCGGTCGCGTCGTAATTTGGTCGGAAATCTACGGTATTTTTCTCAATATCCGCCAACATGGACTCGGCAATGTGCGTCATTTTAGCTTCGGTATACCTCATCGCCGCCGGATTATCTCCGTCGATTGATCCAAAGTTACCTTGTCCATTTACCAGCGGATATCGCAAAGAAAAATCCTGCGCCATTCGCACCATTGCCATATAAACTGACGAGTCACCGTGCGGATGATACTTCCCGAGCACCGCACCAACCACAGTCGCGGATTTTCGGTATTTGGCACCTGCGCGCAATCCATTTTCGTGCATGGCGTAAAGAATTCGGCGGTGAACCGGTTTCAGTCCGTCTCGCACATCCGGCAAAGCCCGCGAAACTATCACACTCATCGCGTAGGACAGGAACGAAGTTTCCATATCGTCCACAATATCAATTTGCGGACCAGTATATTCGTCTTCAATCGGCAAAAGTTCGAGCTCTCCATTATTTTCCTCTCCTTCTGAGGCTAGTTCAGAATCCAATTTTTTCGCGGGATTTTCCGTGTTTTCCTGCTCGGAATTATTTTCAGAATTATCTCCCAAAGGAAGCTCGTTTTTGTTTGTTTCGTCAGTCATATTTGTAAATCGAAAATATCAGCAGAATTTTAGAGTTTTTTTAGAAAAATTCAAAAGAAATTACTTAACAAGTTACGAGTTCATAATAATAAAAAATGCAAAATTTTTGAAAAAAGGGGCGAAAATATTCGCCCCCTACTTGTACTCGTGAACTTGTGAGCTAACTTAACTCTTTTTCCGTTGTAAATTGTTGAAATAAAACGCCAAAACGATAACCAAAGCCAATGGAATGATTCCTGCCCAAAGCAAGTAATTCATTGGATATCCGCCGTATGGTTCTTGGAATTCTTTGTATAAAGTGACGCCTGTCAAAACTGCCAAAAGAATTGGTGTTAAATATAGAATGTAATCAAAAATTCGCGGGATTTTGCAACCAGAAGTTGTTTCGTCAATCCATTTGCGGATTTTTTCCGGTCCAACCCAGTAAGCGACAACCGCGGTTTCCAGCATTCCTGTCAAAAGAAGGAAATATCCAGAAACAAAGTGGTCGGTAATGTCTAAGAAATACATTCCCGCACCAGTTAAGAATGGGATCGCCCCTAATCCTGTCACAATCATTACTGTGGATAAAATTTTACTATATTTTTTCTTTGGGAATAAGTCGTGGAAACTTCCCGCGACTGGTTCTAGAACTCCGATAATTGAATCAATTGCCAAAGTAATTACCACCAAGAACAACAAAACCGCGAAAAATACCGCTCCGGTTGGCATCATGGAAACTGCTGTTGGCAAAACCGAGAAAACTAGCATTGGTCCCCCTTTGGCTGCTTCGGAAATTGGTACTCCTTGCTGGTGAGCCATAAATCCTAAAGTTGAGAAAACCGCAATTCCCGCCAACATTGAAACTAAAAAGTTTCCAGCTAAAACCCAAGCAGAAGTTCGCGGGATTTCTTGGTTTGGCTGACGGTGACTACCTGCGATAATGAAGTATCCGGCTGCCAAAGTTGCCGAAAAGAAAGCTTGTCCGACTGCTGCTTGCCAAAGTTTAATATCTGCCAGAGCTGACCAGTTTGGAACGAAAAAAGCGCGTAAGCCTTCTTCTGCTCCCGGCAAAGTCACTCCTCGCAATAAGATAATGAATAACAAAACAAATGGTGCAGTCGCGGTAATTTTCACTACCGGTCCAAGACTTAGAACATTCTTCCGCAAGGCGTAAAGCACGAATAAATACGAACCGACTAAAGCCGCAAAAAGTCCCCACTGAAAAGTTCCTAAATTCGTCACGCTGTCGGTGAGATGCAAGATGTTTTCGGTAAAATATGCGCTTGGATTAGCCAAAAAGTCGCCCGAAATGGACATTACCAAATACTTAATTCCCCAAGCCAAGATTGGCACATAGTACATCAACAAAATAATAATCCCAAAAACCGGAATCCACTGAATCCAACCTGTTCCTTTTTTGATTTTTTCAAAAGCCTGCGGGCCGGCAAGTTGCATTTTTTGCCCGATGGCTGTTTCCATCATCACCAAAGGGAAAACTAGTAAAATATTCGCGAGCAAAAGCGCGAAAATAAAAGCTGCTCCCCCGTGTTCAAAGGCGAGCATCGGAAATCGCCAGAAATTTCCCAATCCAGCAGCACAACCGATCGCCGCTAGGATGTAGACGAAGTTACTGGCCCAATGTGGACGAGATTTTGTCATTTTATAAATGGTTAAAAAATAAAATTCAGGAAAAGTTTAGCACTATTCGGCATTAGAAACAAAATCCCGCGATTCAGTTTTATTCCACGAAGAATGAGTGGCTAAATAAAACTAATGCCGATTTTGATTTTTTCTTCGAATTCTCGGCAAATTTTCCATTATTCCCCCCTGACAAGGGGGGAGAGGGGGGTTGTTTATAAATCCCGCGAAATTTTCGGAGAATTGTTGTTAGTTAGCCAAAAAGTAAAAGTATTTTCGGAATAAACAATGTCGTTAACTTTTGAAGAATACCACTTTGCTAAAGTTTCAGCAGTTACTAGTGGATACTCAACCGGTGGCGGAGTTTGGTGTTTTTCAAAATGTGGTCGATACCAGCTCATGTAGTCTTCGTATGACTCTTTATAAAAATCAACGATCCCTAAAAATCCACCTTTTTTAGTTGCTTGTTCCATTTCTTCCGAAAAGCTTTTTCGCGCGATAAGGTTCATGTGGTGGTGTGTGTAAGCCACAACACTGATATCCATATCTTTAACTTGTTCCGGAAAAGTTTCTCCGTCTCCCACAATTCCGTGAACTCGATCGCTTCGCATCAATTCTTTGTAAAGTTCGCCATCTTTTCCCGCGAAATTTAAGTTATATTCTTCAATCATTTCATTCGGAACAATAAAATCTCCGTCCTGTGTAATTTCTATAACATCAGGAACAATGTCCAAAAGATAGATTTCAACTTTATCCAGCAGATTAAATCTGTCCAAAGCGCGTAAAGCAAACAAAGTAGTAATCGCTCCTCCCGCCGGACCAATATCCAACAATTTAATTTTGTCTTGTTGTTGTAATTTCGCGAGATTTTTCTCTACCCAATTTTCTAAATGAAGCGACATTTGGTTATTCCCTTCAGAAACCCATTTGTCTTCAAAATATTTTTCCGCAATATATCCACGATTAACTTCTTTGGGGAAACGCCGTTTAGCACCAACTTCCAAAACTCGTGGATCAAGAAACGGATGCATGTGAAAATCGTCTTCTTTCAGATCAAGTGGAGTTTGATAAGTCCAATCTTGATCCGGTGCTTGGTACGGGTTTTTATTTCCCGCGAAAAATCGCTCATCAACTAAATGAAAAAGCTTTTTTTGGTTGTCGTTAAATCCTTCTTCTTTGATTTTCAAAGAATCCAGATCAACTTTTCTTTCTAAATTACTCATGATTTAGGGGGTTAAAAATTATTAAATAAAAAGTTTTCAACTTTAATTTGTTGCTTGGTTAAGTCAGCTAAAAAATAGCCGCACTCCAAAATTTTGGGATCCGGAACATTCGGATTATCTTTTCCGGTGTAATAAAAATTAAAATTTTCGCGAAATCCTTGTTTTTCAAGTTCTTTATAAAAAGTTGCCATAATTAAGGCACAGGTTGGTGTGCCGTATTTGTCTTGTTCGTTTACCGAGGAAACAGGAAATTTTCTTGCAACTCGGGGGTGTTGATAAAAATAAGTTTTTTCTTCTAAAACAAACGGAAATTTGCTTTTTAGTTTGCGGCGAAAAAATTTTTTCGCGCGATTTCTGATGTGTTTTTCCCAAAAAATTTGAATATTTTCCTCTTGCAACCCGTTTTTCTGCAAAATCTCAATATATTCTGCTGGTAGAGAAAATTTTTGTTTATCAATCTTTTGCGAACTCCCATCAATCGGACAAGCTACTCTCTGACAAGTTACTCCCATATCATTAATCAAAACGCCTAAAACAGAATTGTTGAAATATTTTTTGTGTAACTCTACCGCTCGCCGAAAGGACTCAATCGTCCCTTCATTTAGCAAAGGTTTTCCCTCTTTTATCATGAAGTGTCCGCCGGTTATGAGCTTTTCTTTCATTTTGATTTATTAAAACAATTTCATATTTGTATTTTGTCAACATTTGTCAAAATAATCTAAATCAAATATTCTAAAATCCCGCGAAATTATTTACATAAAGGCATTTTCTTAAACAGAAAAGTGTCGATATTTTTGACAACAGCTTTATTTTTTGCTAAAATCTAGCCATGAAGTTAACAAATTTCGGTTTTTCGGAAAATGAAGAAAAGGTTTATATGGCGTGTTTAGAATTAGGAATGGCGCCAATCAGCGTCATTGCCAAGAAAGCTAATCTCAAACGAACTACTGTTTATGAAGTGATTAAAAAACTCGCGAAAAAAGGTGTTAGTGAATATTTTCTCAAAAATAATGTTCGTTTTTATAGCGTTATTTCGCCTAATAAACTTTATAACAAACTGAAAGCCAACCTGCGGAATTTTCAGGAAGAACTTCCTCGCCTAAATGCCATTCACAATGAAATCGCCTACAAGCCAAAAGTTCGCTTTTATGAAGGTCGCGAAGATATTTTGCGGGTTTATCTGGAAGTGATAAACAATAATCAAGAAAAGGAGTTTCGAAATTATTTTATGCCCGAACAAACACTGGATTATCTCGGCTACGACTGGGTTATGAAAAATTTCATAGATACGGATAATTTTCGCGCGATTAAGGTTCGCACGATTGCTCCGCACACGAGCAAAGATTTATCTGAAATCAATACTTACAAAAACCGCGAAATGCGTGTCATCAAAGATCCAAATGTTTCTTTCAAAAACGAGGTTTATATTTATGATAACAAAGTCGCGACTTTTAGTTTTGACGAAGATTTTGCTTTTGTCATTGAAAGTAAAAAAGTTGCCGATACTGAGAAAGCAATTTTTGATTTAGCGTGGGAAAGTGCTGGTCTTTTGTAAAATTTCGCGGGATTTTGAGGAAAAACTTAAGTCCGGACTTAAAATACTTTTTATCCTGTGCCAAGTCCGGACTTGTTTTTTCCCTTTTCAAAAATCCCGCGAAATTTTTCTTTTTATCTCGTTGACTCTTGGACTCGTGAACTATAAACTAGCGATACTTTTAAACAATTTTACAAAATGCTACGAACACATACCTGCGGGGAATTAACGGCGAAAAATATTGGTGAAGAAGTGATTTTGACCGGTTGGATGCACCGAAGAAGAGATTTGGGAGGACTGATTTTCTTTGATTTGCGTGACAGATATGGATTGACGCAAATTATTGTCGATCCAAAAGTGCCAAAAGCACATTTAGTAGCTGAAAAAATTCGCGCGGAATTTGTGCTAAAAGTTCGCGGGAAAGTCCAAGCCCGAGCCGAAGGACAAGCGAATAAGGATATGCAAACCGGAGAAATTGAAATTTTCGCGGAATCTTTGGAAATTATCAACGAAGCCAAAACTCCGCCATTTGAAATTTCATCAGAAACGGAAGTAAAAAACGAAGATTTGCGCTTGGAATACCGCTATTTAGACCTGCGACGAGAACAAATGCAGAAAAATCTGCTTCTACGAAACGATATGACCAACACCATTCGCAACTATTTTCACCGCGAAAATTTTATTGATGTTGAAACGCCGATTATGGTCAAAGGAACTCCCGAAGGATCCCGCGAATATTTGGTTCCATCACGGCTTCATCCGGGGAAGTTCTATGTTTTGCCACAATCTCCACAGCAGTTGAAACAACTTTTGATGGTTGGAGGTTTAGATAAATATTTCCAAATTGCTCGTTGTTTTCGTGATGAAGATTTGCGCGGAGATCGTCAGCCGGAGTTTACGCAGTTTGAAATTGAGGCGAGTTTTGTCGAGCAAGACGATGTGATTGATTATATTGAACGCTGTTTTTATGATTTGAACGAAAATCACGCGAAAAATAAAGACTGGAAAAAGTTTTTGGTGGACGGCAAGTTCCGCCGACTGACTTGGCTGGAAGCGATGACTAAATACGGAAGCGATAAACCGGACTTGCGATTTGGTTTAGAATTAACTGATATTACGGAAATTTCGCGGGATTCCGGGTTTGGTGTTTTTGATAATTCTGAGAAAGTTTTTGCTTTGAAAGTCTCGTTAAAAGATGCCCCTGAGGGGTTTTCGCGGAAAAAAATTGATGAACTGGAAAAAGTCGCCAAACAAAACGGGGCACGCGGACTGGCTTGGTGGCGAGTTGGCGAGGAAACCGGAGCAGTTGGCAAAAATACAACGGAAAAATTCCGCGAAATTTTGACTGACAAAGTTGGTGCGGAAGCCGGAGATATGATTTTTTTTGGAGCGGGAGATTTTATTTCCGCGACCGAACCGCTGGGAGCGGTGCGATCAAAACTTGGAGACGATTTGGGGCTGAAAAATTCGCGGGATTTTGCTTACTGCTGGGTGGTGGATTTTCCGCTTTTTGAGAAAAAAGATGATGGGACAATTGCTTCAGCGCACCATCCGTTTACAGCAGTTCACCCTGATGACGCCGAAATATTGAAAACCGATCCGATGAAATGTCGCGCTTTGGCGTACGATATTGTTTTGAACGGAGTGGAACTAGGAGGTGGATCAATCCGAATTCACGATCCGAAACTGCAAAAACAGATTTTTGAAATTCTGGGAATGAATGACGAAGAAATCTCGCGAAAATTTGGACACTTGCTGAAAGCTTTTGAATACGGTTGTCCGCCACACGGAGGTTGTGCGATGGGGCTGGATCGCGTGGTGATGCTTTTCGCGGATGAACCAAATATTCGCGAAGTGATGGCTTTCCCAAAAAACCAAATGGCGGTTGATTTAATGCTCGGCGCACCATCGCCCATGCCAGAAAAGGAATTGGCGGAGCAGAATATTCAGATTTTGAAAAAGTAAACCCCCTAACCCCCTTATCAGGGGGAAAATGTGGGAATCCCGAGTACTCGGGACGACCTGTCCTTTTAAAAATCCCGCGAAATTTTAGAAAATTTGACAAAAATAGTTCAACCAATACACTCGGCACGAATTTTTAGTAAATTTCAAAGATGACAAATAAAGGAGGCGGAT
Organism: Candidatus Altimarinota bacterium; assembly: GCA_027028725.1. GTDB lineage: Bacteria > Patescibacteriota > Gracilibacteria > UBA4473 > UBA4473 > JALVIB01. The sequence continues at coordinate 389 of JALVIB010000026.1, read as the reverse complement.
CCAAACAACATGGAGGACACGAAATAAACCAACGACGACGCAAGTCTGGAATGGCGAAACGAAGAAATAAAGCCAAAGCAACTTTAATTCGCGAAAAAAATCGTGCAGCAGGTTTGAACTGTTAGTTGGGAGAACTAAAAAATTGAATTAATTCAAATCCCGCGAAATTTCCCCGCCTTGCGGGACACAGCGCGGGATTTTTTTGTTGTTGTCATTGCGAGGGAAGTGAAGAATGAACGACGAAGCAATCTACTTCATATTTTAGGCAGGTGTAACTTTTTGGGTGCGTTTTTTACAAAAAAATTAACTCAGAAATGAGATTAATTTGAGTGTTTTTGGAGGCACCATGATGAACTGCTAATTTTTCTTTGAGATGTGTAAAATATCCG
>JALVIB010000025.1 GCA_027028725.1 Candidatus Altimarinota bacterium | reverse complement strand
CTCGAACCCCGAAATTTCGCGGGTTCTCATCCCCTTTTAAAAAAATTTTCGCGGGATTTTCAATTATTAACTCTTAACTATTAACTATTAATTTTAAAAATGTGGCTGGGGTGGAGGGATTACTTCTGACTTTTTAAAATATCCTTAACGTTGCTTCGTCGCTCGCCAAGAAAATGATTTCGCTTCGCTCAATCGCTTTCTCGCCTCACTTCCTCAGCTCGAACCCCGAAATTTCGCGGGTTCTCATCCCCTTTTAAAAAAATTTTCGCGGGATTTTCAATTATTAACTCTTAACTATTAACTATTAATTTTAAAAATGTGGCTGGGGTGGAGGGATTCGAACCCCCGAATGACGGGACCAGAACCCGTTGCCTTACCACTTGGCGACACCCCAAAATCCCGCGAAATTTTAGAATTTATAGAAAATTTAGGCAAATTTTTTATTTTCCCCAACCTAAAAATATAAAAAGTTATGATTTTAGCAGATTTTTTGTGATTTTAAGAAAAATTTCGCGGGATTTTCAAAAAAAGTCGCAAAAAAGTTTGGATTTTTGCAAAATTTTGTAAAATTTGAGCAGTTTTATATTTTCTTACCCCTCTAAAAAATGAGTACAAAACTCTCGGTTGACAAAATCGCCAAAGAAGACGCGATTCTGAAAACTCTCGTTACCGACCTTTCTGGTGGCCTACGAGAAATTATTTTCCCAATTTCGTATTTACCAGAAGTTATCAAAAACGGAATCGCTTACGATGGATCAAGTTTTGAAGGAATTAACGATATTAATTCCAGTGACGCGATTATCAAAGGAGTCGAAGAAACTTTGGTCAAAGCTGATCCAAGTATTACTGATACGGATAAAGATGAGTACTGGATTATTTGTAATATTTTAGATGTTGAGAGAAATCTGCATCCAAACTGCGCTCGTTCCAAATTAGTTGAACTACAAAAAAAACTCGCGAAAATTTGGAAAGGCGGAAATTTGTTTACCGGAGCTGAACCAGAAGCTTTTTTCGTAACACCTGAAAACAAAGGAGAAGTTGGAAAAGATTTCGGAGGAAACGCAAATTACTTCAATCCGAAAGACCCGAAAAAATTCATCATTTCCGAGATAATGAATGTTTTAGAAAATATGGATTTCCAAATCGAGCGCGCCCATTCCGAAGTTGGAGACGAACAATTTGAAATCAACTGGCGTTTTGACCGAGCCGAACGAACCGCTGACAAAATTCAAATTTATAAACAAGTTGCTCACAAAGTTGCGCAAAACTACGGACTAGATGTGACCTTTTTGCCAAAACCATACCCATCACGAAACGGATCAGGAATGCACATGCACATTTCTGTCGGAGACGGCAAAACGAATTTCTTTTTTGACGAAAAATCCCGCGAAAATCGGTATTTTTCCAAAAAAGCGCTTCACTTTTTGTCTGGAATTTTGAAAGAAATCCCGGCTTTGGCGGCGATTTCAAACCGCACGGAAGTTTCTTATTCCCGACTTGTTCCGGGCTACGAAGCACCTTGTGTAATTGCTATGGGAGCTTGCAACCGCTCGGCGGCCTGCCGAATTCCAGCAATCGCTGATCCCAAAGCGATGAAAAAAGGAATTCGCGCGGAATTCCGCTTCCCAGATCCGCTAGCAAATCCGTATTTGTTGTCTGCTGGATTTATCGCTTTGGGAATTGCCGGATTGGAAAACGAAACTAAATTCAAAGGATTCACCGAAGAAGATTTATTCTCTATGTCTGTTGAGGAATTAATCAAAAAACGCTTCAAATTAATCCCGCGAACTTTATGGGACGCTTACCAAAACTATGTCAAAAACTCTATTTTGGAGAAAGCTTTGGGAAAAACAATGTTTTCTACTTATGCCAGTTTAGTGCTTCACGAAATAGATGTTTGTCAACCATTTGCTAACCGCAAATCACTTGAAATGCATTATTTTGATTAAAAATTTCGCGGGATTTTTAACGGAAGAAGGAGGAAAATTCAGAGGTCTGAATAATGTAGGGGACGGTTTGAAACCGTCCCTAATTAAAATAATTCCTTTTTTTGTAGGCGCGGTCGCGTGACCGCGCCTTCCGAGATATGAAAAAATTGTAGGCGCGACGGCGCCGTCGCGCTTCAAATTCCCGCGAAAAATTTGCCAAACCTAAATACAAAGTTATACTTTTAAATGAAACTTAAGATATTCTAAAAATGCAACAAATCATTGTCTCCGGAAAAAATTTTCGTCAAAATTTCCCTAAATACCAACATTTAGTGGAAAAAGGAATTTCCATAATCGTTGTTAAACGTTCTAAACCAATTTTTCGAATCGAACCGGTTGATGTAGATTTTCAAAACGAGATTACTAGTTCTCTTTTAGACTATGAGGATAACCACCAAGATAATTTTGTTTCATACGACAAACTTTTTCCCAAAAGCTAACTAATGGAAATCCTATTTCACCGCAAAGTTCAGAAATTTTTAGATAAAATTCCCGCGAAAAATAAAGCGATTGTTAAAAAACACATTGATGAAATAATTGCCAATCCACAAGCCGGAGATTTGTTAGAACACCCCTTTAAAAAATACCAAATCCGTAAAACCAGTTTTAATTATCAAGGTCAAACTTATCGTATCGCTTATACCGTCACAGATAAAAAAATGCTGTTTTTGTTAATCGATCAGCGCGAAAATTTTTATGAAAAACTAAAACGAATGATTTAGTTTCCTTATAATTTTACAAAATCCCGCGAAATTTTAGAATTTATGCGAATTTTTTAACAAAAATAACAATGAATAAATATCTCCCGTCCTTCGCGCTCTTTGCAAAAAAATCTTGGCTACGGAGGGCAAGTCGCGGGATTTTGATCGGACTAGTTTTAGTCTTTGGATTTTCAATGGCGAACGCTCAACAAAAACCAGTTATTGAATTATTTCACGGAGCAGAGTGTCCGCACTGCCACGATGAAATTAAGTTTTTACCAGTTTTAGAAAAGATGTATCCCGATTTAGAAATAAAAAAATACGAAGTTTGGCACGATGAGGCGAATAAATCACTGGCGGATAAAAAACTCGCGGAATTCGGAACTCGCCTTGAAGGTGTACCGACTAATATTATCGGGGGAGAAGTGATTGTTGGATTTCAGCCGGAAGAAATGATTCAAGTTTTAGAAAAAACTTATGGAAAACCAGCTCTGTCGCGTGCAGAAGCTGAAGCTAACGCTAAACCGAGCGAAAATCCCGCGAAAAAATGGATTTTCTTGGCAGTTTTAGCGGTAATTATCGGCGGAGCAACTTACTCGTTTGTGGGAAATAAAGAAAACACAGGTAAAAAATAAAAATGAAATATCTATACACATTAATTTCGACAATTTTAATTTCGCCGGTTTTCGCGACTTCTCACACAGCGGAATTAGCTAAATTTTCCATGGAAAACAGCTGGTGGGCAAGCGTCACTGATGCTTGGTGGCCGATTATGAGCTTCGTGATGGGACTTGTCGACGGCTTCAATCCGTGCGCCATGTGGACTTTATTCATTTTGATTGGGTTTTTGCTGGCAATGGACGATACCCAAAAACGATGGTGGATTGGGGAAATTTTCATTGGAAGTTCCGCGATAATTTATATGGCGGCGCTTTTAGCTTACTTTTTTGGATTTAAGGCGATCACTTCAAACATCGCCAGCTCAGCGATGGATTGGGTTTTTATTGCTATCGGTCTAACGGCAATTATTACGGGAATTATCACTATCTTAAACTCGCGAAAAAAAGGAGTGGACTGCGAAGTGCGTGACGCGGAAAGCAAGAAAAAATTTAGTTTGAAATTGCAGAAAATCCTCAACCGCGAAAAATTTATTTTCGTAATTATTGGAGTGGTTATTTTGGCTTTTTCCGTCAACGCTTTTGAACTTTTATGCAGTATTGCCATTCCGACAATTTACACCGCTTCTATGCTGGATTTACATTTACCGCTTTGGAAAAATCTCGCGGGAATTACGATTTATGATTTTGCTTATGTTTTGGACGATGTTGTCGTGTTTTATATCGCCATGAAAACTTTATCGCTAAAAGTTTTTAGTCCCAAATTAGTGCAAACCGCCAATTTTGTCGGTGGATTATTGTTGTTGGTTTTAGGCGTTGCCCTACTTATCGATTCGCAGTTATTTATCGAGATTTTTGGGTAAAATTTTTTAATGAAGAATAAGAGAATTTCAGAGGTCAGAAGAAAATCCCGCGAAATTTTCAAAAAGGACAGGTTTTAAACCTGTCCCTACTTGTAAACTTGTAAACTTGTAAACTAGTTAACTATTCTAATTATGCCCCTGAAAATCTTTTTTGGAATAAGAGTATTTCCACAATACTTTCTCGTAATCAAAGATTTCGTTTTTCGCAAAAAATCGCGGGATTTCCTCGGCGGCATTTTCCGCACTATCCGAAGTGTGAATCAAGTTCCTCTGGCGAGAATCCGCGAAATCTCCGCGAATTGTCCCAATTTGGTTATGACTTGTTCCTGCCATGGTGCGCACCATTTCGATAGCGTTTGATCCTTCCAAAACCACCGCCACAATCGGTGTGGAAATCATAAAATCGTGTAATTCCGCGAAAAAATCTTGTCCGTAAACATGAGCGTAGTGTTTTTTCAAAAGTTCTTCGGTTAGCTGAATCATTTTTATTCCAACGATTTTCAAACCTTTCTGCTCAAAGCGAGAAAGAATTTTTCCGATAATTTCGCGCTGAACAGCGTCTGGTTTAATGAGGATAAGTGTTTTTTCAATCATTTTGTTTGGTGAAATTTCCACCGCCTTGCGGGGCACAGCGCTGGGAATTTTAGGGATTTTAGAAAAAAACTCAAAAAAACTCTTGTTTTTTAATTTTTTCTGTGATATAATTCAATTTCTCGCTTGGGAAATAAAAGATTTTCTTTTGTTTCTCCGGGACGAGAAAGGAAAGGTTCTTTTAAAACTTCGGTTTGCTTCATCCCACTGTGGTGACACAGTTGGACGAAAGAGAAAGGATCGATTTGAAAATCGCATCTTTTCGGATCAGAAGCTTTTCTCTGGGCTTGACGGAGGTTTATCCTTCAGAAAGTCTCCGGAAAAAGATTCTGGTTCTAGAAAATTTCGCGAGATTTCAAATCTATTGAGAAGTAAGTTTTTCTTCTCCGCCTTAATCAAGATTCTTGATTGGTCAGGACGCCTACTACCGGAAAGTTTCGACGGACTAGTGGTCAGGGTTGCTGACATTAACAATTAAGAATTCGGCGAAAGTGTCTAATTTCTTTCCTTGATTAGAAAGAGTTAGAGCGTTGGTTAGCTTAACAAACTAACCTGAAAGTACGCGAAAAACTTTCCGTCCTGAGGTTATCCAAACTTGTTTTGGAAGGGACGTTAAAGGAATTTAGTCGCAAGACTAAGTTCTAAAAAAAGGTTTGTCGGTGCGTAATCTGCAATTCCTGAGAAGGATTGTCCGACGAACGGGAAAACCGGACTATTGAGAGTTTCTTTTTGTCCACGACTTCGGTCTGACAAAAAGAAATCACTGAGACCTTTTGGTTCTCATATTCATCTGAATGGTTTGGCTTAGTAACAATTATTTTCTCTCAGTTACTAATTTCCCTTGAAGCCTGCAAGTAAAATGTGGCGGATGACCAGCATTTCACGCTTTGGCTGGAATTGACTATCCTGATGAACGCAAACAATTTAATGGTTTTAAAAGAAATCGTTCAGTTTTTTTCTAACTGATTAACCTTTCCACCATAAAAAATACCCTCTGGTTTATTATATTTTCCTAGAGGGTATTTTTTTTATAAAACCCCTAAATCCCCTTATCAGGGGACTTTCAGGAAATTGCTTGTTAACTAAAAATCCCGCGAAATTTTTAGAAAAAACTTAAGTTCGAACTTAAACAACTTTTTATCCTATGCCAAGTTCGAACTTGTTTTTTCTTTTTCAAAAATTTCTTTCTCCTATCTCTCCTGTTTGCTTATTTTCCCCCTTGGAAGGGGGACTTTCGTAGGAAAAATCACGAAAAAACCCACCTAAACCCCGCCCTTCCCGAGTACTCGGGACTAGAAGGAGAGGGCGTATAAAAAAACAGGACAGATAATATTGAAGATTTCTCCGCTCAGTTTGGTCTGATATTTTGTCTCTCGGTCGAAAATAGGTTTTTATTGTTTTTTCGCGGGATTTTATTTTAATTCTTTTCCGTTAAAGGCATAAGGAAAAAACATTACCTCATCAAGCCATCCATTGAAATACGGAGTGCTGTATTTTTGACCAATAACAAGTCTTCTGTTTTGGAAATCAACTGTTCGAACAACTCCACTCTGACTAGCAACTAAATCACCATCAATCCAAAGTCGCATTATTTGCCTGTCTCCATCATAACTACCTATTATGTAATACCATTTGTTGGGAGAAATTTTTTTACCAGTAGCATCCATTATGTTTAATCCATTGTTTATATAGAAAGATAATTTCCCTTCTTGTGTAAGAATGAAGCCAGCACTAGCCCATAGCCAAAAAGGTCCAGTTGCGTGAGAATGAAAATAGTCTTCGGTTTTTATCCAACCAGCCATAGTTATTTTATTTGATGGTCCGCCGGATAAGGTAGCATCACTATAAATTCTTTTGGTATTTATTTTTATAGATGAGCCACTATCTAGTGGTGTATCATAACTTAAAGAAAAGTTTCCTGTGCCTGAAGCTTCAGTCAAATGGTTGTTAGCTCCGGATTTGTCTAGTACATAAGGTGAACTTGAGGGATTTATGTCGCCTTCGTCAAATTTATACCATCCGGTAAATAAGTTTCCTTCGGTTGCTGCATTTTGTGCCAGAAATAGGTTCTTTATTTGGCTATATGAAGAACGAGCTTTTGCTAGTCGTGCTTTTTCAAAATATCCTTGAAAGGTAGCCACTGAAACTGTCGCTAGAATACCAATGATCACAATCACTACCAAAAGTTCAATTAGAGTAAAAGCCTTATTTACTGTGTGTGTGTGTGTGTGTGTGTGTGTGTGTGTGTGTGATGAAGTTTGCATTTTTAGATTTTAACATCAAAAAGAGTCTAACATATTTTGAAAATCCCGCGAAATTTTTACCTCACCCCCGCCCTTCCCGAGAACTCGGGACTAGGAGAGGTAGTTCAAAAGAATAGGATTTATTATTTTTTGGACACCCATAAAGGGCGTCCCTACATTTTCTAAAAATTTCGCGGGATTTTTTTAACAACCCCCTCAATCCCCCTTGTCAGGGGGAAGTATTAAATTGATTTATCCGCGATAGTTAGGCGCTTCTTTCAAAATTGAAACATCGTGCGGATGAGATTCTTTCAACGAAGCGGAAGTAATCTGCACGAATTGGACGCGTTTGCGTAATTCCGCGAGATTTTTGGCTCCGTTATATCCCATGGCGCTGCGAATTCCTCCGCAAAGCTGGAAAATTTCAGTTTTCGCTGTTCCTTTAAACAAAATTTTCCCTTCAATTCCTTCCGGAACAAGTTTGTCGTCCGCGACATTTGATTGAGCGTAGCGTTCTTTTCCGCCTTTTTTCATCGCCGCGATTGATCCCATTCCGCGGTAATATTTGTAAGTTTTTCCGCCGGAATAAATCATTTCTCCGGGCGCTTCTTCCGTTCCCGCGAGCAGCGAACCAATCATTACACAATCCGCTCCGGCAGCAAGTGCTTTCGCAGCGTCTCCGGAATACCGAATTCCACCATCAGCAATAAGCGGAATTTTCGCGGGATTTGCTACTTTGGCACATTCCATAATTGCCGAAAACTGCGGAACTCCAATTCCTGTCACCACCCGAGTAGTACAAATTGATCCCGGACCAATTCCCACTTTAATTCCGTCTGCACCAGCATCAATCAACGCTTTCGCGGCTTCGGCACTAGCAATATTTCCCGCGACAACATCGATTTTCGGGTAATTTTTCTTCACATATTTCACACAATCGATTACTCCTTTGGAATGACCGTGAGCCGTGTCGACAATAATCACATCAACGCCTTCTTTCGCGAGTTTTTCAACGCGTTCTTCCATATTTTTCGCGGGACCGATGGCAGCCGCCACGCGCAGTCTTTTTCGCGGATCTTTGGTCGCCAGTGGGAATTCTTCGTTCCGTTCAATATCTTTTCGGGTCAAAAGTGCACGCAAAGTTCCGTCATCATTTAAAATCAATAATTTTGAGTGTTTAGATTCTTCCAAAATATCGTTCGCTTCAGAAAGTGTGATTTCGCCTTTTGCCGTCAATAAATCTTCTAATTTAGTCATTCTTTCCGCACAAGTCATGTCGCGGTGTTTTTCCAGATAATCGTAACGCGAAACCATTCCTACTACTTTTGTATTGAGCGTTCCGTCCTCGGTAATCGGGATAGATTTGTAATGTTTATCCTGACGAATAGCAATAACATCCGCGATTTTATGACTCGGTGAAAGTACGATTGGTTCTAGGATAAATCCGTTTTCGAACCTCTTAACCAAGCGCACCATGCGTGCTTGTTCGTCCGGATCACAATTTTTATGAATTACACCAATCCCGCCTTGTAAAGCCATCGTTATTGCCATTTCTTCCTCTGTCACAGTGTCCATTGCGGCGGAAACTAGGGGAGTTTTTAGTGTAATATTCCGCGAAAATTTCGTCGTTAAATCAACATTTTTAGGCAAAACTTCCGAATACTGCGGAACCATTAGAATATCATCAAAGGTGAGAGCGGTTGGAATTGTTTTATTCATTTTTCACGAATTAATTTTGGGTAATTTAGCAGGTATTTTTTTAAAATGCAAAAATTTCGCGGGATTTTTTGAATAATCTTGCATTTATTTATAAATAACAATATATTCCAATAGATTTAATATTTTTTAACTTTAATCATTATGAAAAAACTTTTTTCAAAAAACATGTTGTTTGCCCTGTTGTTGGGAATAACAACGATGTCAGTCCAAGTGTTTGCGATATCCAATGTTCATTTTCAAATAAGAACAGAAAGTCAGGGTGGCGATTACATTGGACAAGGACAAGTTTGGGATTTTTCTTCCGAGAATAATTCTAAAATAGTTGTTAGAAATGCTTCTCAAAACAGTGTTTCATTTCAGGTAGAAAATTTTAATATTTCAAATATGTCTTTTGAGTTTAGTGCAGAAGACGGAAAGAAATTATCAGATAAAGGTCTGTTTTTTCCAGCTAAAAGAAATGCTTTTCGCGGATCTTACAATGGGATAAGTATTTCAGGAGATGGTCGTGGTTGTAATGAAATTTTAGGGGGATTTTATGTTCATGAATATTCAGCGGTGAATGGAGTGTTGCAAAAAGCAGCAATTGATTTTGTGCAGTCTTGCGATAATTCAACAGGGAAGTTATACGGATCTTTACGATATAATTCAAGTGTCCCCAATTATTGTGTAAATGGAGATTGTTCAAGAGTTGAAAGACTTCTTAACGGGGATGCTTCTGTAAATAATACTAACTCTACATCAATAAGAACATTGCCACGAAGAACATTAGTTCGAAGAACTTTGCCAAGAAGAATCCCGCGAAAAAATTTTTCTCGTCCACAAGAAAGACCAGTTGAATATGAGAGAAAAGTTGTCACACGAGTAAATTTTTCTGATATTGATCCAAATAGTCTTGAAGGGAAAGCCGCTATTTATCTAGCAGAGAAAAACATTATTGGAGGGCGTCCAGATGGATCATTTGATGGAGAAGCTGGTGTAAATCGTGCCGAATTAGCAAAATTTTTACTTTTAGCTAAGGGTGTGAATGTTGAGGATGATTTGAAAAATAATGACAGATTTCCAGATGTTTTAGAAGGGGAGTGGTATGTCAAATATGTTATCAAGGCGGCGGATTTAGGAATTATAAATGGATATGATGATGGGTATTTTGAACCAGCACGAACAGTTAATACAGCTGAATTTTTAAAGATGTTTACTAAAACTTTTAATCTTCCAGAGATACCAAACACTTATAAAGATGTTCCAGGTGATGCTTGGTATGATAAATTCGCGGGAATTGCCCAAAAATATGATTTATTTCCAGATAGAGATAAAGACTATCTAGAACCATCACGAGAACTTACCAGAAACGAAGTAGCAGTAGCAATTTATAGGTATTTAAATTTCTCGCGAAAATCTGAATTTGAAACAAATACTGCGGGGGCGACTAGAAGATTAAGCCGTAGAAGTCTTTTAAATAGAAATATTTCAGATTTCAGCAAGAAGTATGAGGGAGAATATTTTGAATTCTCTTATCCTAGTGATTGGGAATTTAATCAGATAAATAATTCATTTATCATGCTTAAAACTAAGGAGAATAAGAATGATGCTCTAGACGCTAGTGTGTTTTTAGTCAAGAGAGCTGAGTTGCCTAATGAAGATAAAAACATGACTTTGGAGCAATTGAAAAAGAAAGAACAAGATATTCTAAAACTAGTGTTACAAGATTCTAAAGTTATTAAATTAGATAAAATTGTAGTTTCAGGGATGCCTGCCTATGAAATGGTTGTAAAAGGAATGAAGAATGACGCTAAATTTGAAATTTACGCATTTTTTACAGTTAAAGATGGAATTGTCTATGAAGGAACAATGACAATTTTAGATAATAGTGATAAAGGAGCGGCTATTGATGTTTACAATAAGATTCTGTCTTCATTAAAAATTTTTACGGAAAAAAGAGATATGAGTGGAATAACTAAAAAAATCGATACTAAGAATTTTTATTTAGAAATTCCTGGTGATTGGTCTTATGTTGATTTAATAGATACTATTCTTTTAGATCCATATCCGGAAGACGGAGCATCATTAGCAACTATGACAATTATGGGGTCTGAAATGACAGAGGAAAATAAGAGAAAAGATCCTCAGGTTATTATTAATGATATAAGATCGGCACAAGAGCTTCTTGATGATAGAGTGGTCATATCAGAAAGAGAAGTAGAAATTGATGGGGTTAATTACTCAGAAGATATTTTTACATATAAAAATGGAAGTGTAAGCATGAAACAGTATGTGTTAGTAGGTGTTGATAATGGCTTTGTAAAAATTGTTTTATTTAAGGATAGGGCGGATAAATTTGATGTAATATTCCCTAAAGTTAAGAAAATTTTAAATACTTTAAAATTTAAGGATTAGAATTAGATTTCATCTAAATTTAATCAAAGAAGACATGTGATAGCATGTCTTCTTTTTGAATTCCCGCGAAATTTTTAATAAAAAGCTGAATTTTAGTAGTTTTAAGTTTTTAGGCTTGCCGAGAGAATTTAGGTTGTTATAATTTCGCGGGAATTTTTTCACAATGGAATTTAAACTTTTGCCTAAGAAAAGAAGAAAATCAGTTATCAAGTTGTTGAAACTAATTTTTCCAGCTATTAGTGTGGCTGTTTTGTGGAAAATTTTTAAAAAGGAAAAAGAAGAAGATGGGATTTCTATTGTTGAAGGATTGAAACATGGTGAATTGTTTTGGCAGTCATTTTTTACGCAATTTCAGAAAAAACCAGAAAATACTATTTTTTTAGAAATATCCTATAAAGGAAGATTTTGTGGTGTTTTAGCTTATTCAAATATATTTTTTATGTTTAAAAAGATTTTGTTTTTAAAGTTTTTTGCTTTGAAGCCGGCTTTTCAAAGGCAGGGGATTGGAACAAAGGTTATGGATAAGTTAGAAAGTATGGCTAAGGAGAATGGATATAAATATGTAATTTTGTTATCAAGCCCCTTTAAAAAAGTTCAGGGGTTTTATTTTAAAAGAGGTTATAAAAGGTTTTTTTGGGGGTTGTTTGTGAAAAAACTTTAAAATTTCGCGGGATTTTTGTGATAGCTAAAAAGCTAAAAAATTGAAAGAATGAGGTTTTGCATTATTAAATATACAACCAAAACATGTGACTTTTATCTACCTCACCCCAACCCTCTCCTGCTAGGAGAGGGAGAAGGATTTTGAATAGCTAGACCCATTCGACTTCTAATTTTCAAAAACAATTTGTCGCTCAGGGTAAAATTCCACTAACTACTCGCAAGCTCGTAGAGTGTCATTTTATTTCGCGGGATTTTGTTTTCTCCAAAAAAAGATTTGACATAGGTTTTACTTTTTCTAAAATCCGCGAGCTCTTTTTGTATAAATCGCATGGCAACTAAAAAAACGGCTTCAGCAGAAACTAAAAAAAAGGAAACTGTTAAAAAAACAGCAACCAAAAAACCAACTGCTAAGAAAACTACCAAAACCAAGGTAGCCGCGGGGCCACAGCTTGTTCGTATTATTGTGAAATCATTTGATTACACAGTTATCGATGAGGCGGCGCGATCAATTTTTGAGACTGCGGAACGCAACGGCTCGCTGGTGTCGGGTCCGGTTCCCCTTCCGACTAGGATCAAAAAGTATACAGTTAATCGGTCTACATTTGTGAATAAGGATTCTCGTGATCAATACGAAATTCGAACGCACAAAAGATTGATTGATATCAAAGAACCAACAGCTAAAACTATGGATAGTTTGCAAAACCTATCGCTTCCTAATGGAGTGAGTGTGGAAATTAAAATGTTATAATTTATAAAATGAAAGGAATTCTTGCCAAGAAAATCGGAATGACTCGAGTAATCGATCAAGAAACTGGGAAAATAATTCCAGTGACACTTTTGCAAGCAGAAGGTTCAGATGTGATACAGGTTAAAACTGTTGAAAAGGATGGATATTCAGCAGCGGTTATCGGAAGTTTCCCGCGAAAAAATTTCGGAAAAAATGAGAACAAGAAATATAAAATGATTAAAGAATTGCCTTTAGATGGCGAAGAAATCAAAAAAGGTGATGTTTTGACTTTAGATTCATTAGAGGGTGTGGAAAAAGTTAAAATTACTGGAACTTCAAAAGGTCGCGGGTTTTCCGGGGTTATTAAGCGCTGGAATTTTCAACGAGGTCGTGAAACTCACGGGTCTCACCACCACCGAGAACCGGGGTCTTCAGGAATGTGTGCGAAACCGGGGCGAATTTTGAAAGGAAAGAAATTTCCCGGACAATATGGGAATGCTCAGAAAACTAAAATTACTGAAATTGTAGAAATTGATAAAGAAAATAATATTTTTGCGGTAAAAGGTCCTGTGCCTGGTGCAAAAAATGGTTACTTATTTATTCGAGAATACTAAGATGAAAATAGCTTTATATGATGCTACCGGAAAAAAGTCAGGAGATATCACTCTAAATAAAACTTTATTTGAAGCGAAAATTAATCCAGATTTGATGCATCGAGCTGTGGTGATGCGTTTGGCAAATAAACGAAATCCAATAGCTCATGTGCAAACTCGTGGAGAAGTTTCTATGACAACGAAAAAAGCTTTCCGACAAAAAGGAACAGGTAATGCGCGTCGTGGTGCGTTAAGTACAACTTTACTACGAGGAGGGGCGGCTAGTCATGGTCCGCGAAATACTCGTAACTTTTCTAAGGCAATGCCGAAAAAAGAACGACGAGCAGCTCTTTATTCTGCTCTATCAGCACAAGCTAAGGATAAAAACATCTTTGCTTTGGAAAAATTCGCGGGAAAAACACCGAAAACTGCTGATTTTGTAGAACTTTTATCTAAACTTCCAGAAGCCAAGAAATATCTTTTCGTAATTCCGGAAAAAAACGAGGTTTTTGAAAAATCCGCGAGAAATTTGCCTAATGTGCGAGTTATTTTGGCTAGTTATACGAATCCTTACGATTTGTTATGGGCAGATAAGGTTTGTTTCTTGAAAGAAGCTTTAACAAAATTAGAAGACGTATTTATCTCTAAGAAATAATGATTAAATTGACAGACGTACTCGTTCAACCAGTTCAAACTGAGAAAACTCAGATGCAGACAGGTGCAGGTAAATACACTTTCTTGGTTCACCCAAAAGCGACTAAAACTGATGTTAAAAAAGCAGTTAAAGAGTTTTATGGTGTTGGTGTGGCAGGTGTAAACATGGTTAATTTACCAGCAAAATCGCGAATTATTGGTCGCGGAAAACTTGCTACAAAACGTCGAGAATTACGAAAGGCGATTGTGACTTTGCCGGAAGGTAAAACTATAGATTTTAACGCAATTAAATAATGGGAATTCGAGTATTGAAACCGAATACAAATGCTCAGCGAGGAATGAGTTACTTGGATAATGTAGATATT
>JALVIB010000024.1 GCA_027028725.1 Candidatus Altimarinota bacterium | reverse complement strand
TTCCACATTCGTGAAACTAAAAAAACCTTTTGATTGTATTTTAAATGGGGCCCCCGAAAAATCGAAGTGAAACGTAGATTTCTTGGGGAAGACGAAAGATAACGAAGTAAATTGAGTTTTTTTGTAAAAAAAACGAGATAAACGGAGTTTATCTTGAGGATGTGGTGCCGAAGGAGGGAATCGAACCCTCACTCCTTGCGGAACACGATTTTGAGTCGTGCGCGTCTACCAATTCCGCCACCCCGGCATGAACGCGAACGGATTTTAGAAACTTTTTTGTAAAAAGCAACCAAAATTTCGCGGGATTTTTTAAAAAAGGAGCGAATATTTTCGCTCCTTATATTTTTATCGCTAGTTATCTTTAATTATTCCGCTGACAAGGGTTTCTTTTCCGGTAAATGTAGCGCCTTCATCAAATTTTTATCATTATCATCAAGTGTAATAGTGCGGATTGGGAACGGAATTTGAATTCCTTTCGCGTCAAAATCAATTTTTAACTGCTGAATAATCTGCGAACGAACCAAATACCAATTTGTTGTTGATTCAATCCAGAAGCGGACTTGCAAATTTATCGCGGAATCTCCGAACTCGGTTGCCAAAACTTGCACAGCTGGTTCCGGGACAACTAATTGATTCTTTTTAACCGATTCCATAGCCGTTTTAATCGACATCGCTAGGGGAGTGTCATAATGAACTCCAACATCAAAAGAAATTCGGCGGAAAGAATTCGCGGTAAAATTTTGCACTACCGCGGTAATCATTTTAGCATTTG
This sequence comes from Candidatus Altimarinota bacterium, assembly GCA_027028725.1. Classification (GTDB taxonomy): domain Bacteria; phylum Patescibacteriota; class Gracilibacteria; order UBA4473; family UBA4473; genus JALVIB01. The sequence goes on along the minus strand of JALVIB010000024.1, from coordinate 13,347 downwards.
GAATAATTAAATTAGTTCCATCAAAAGCCTGAATTTGAGTGGTTCGCGCGTCAATTTCGACAATTTTTCCCAAATTATCATCAATTTTTACAATATCATTAATTTGGAATTTTTTCTGAGTCAAAATCATCACTCCTGCGATAAAGTTGGAAAGTAAATCCTTCAAAGCAAATCCAATACCAACTCCCAAAAAAGCAATTAGCGAGGACAAATCCAGCCCCATAATGTTAAAGGCAATAATTATTCCCAAAGTAATAATTGTGGCGTGAGTTGTACGCCCAATCAAAATCATTACTTCTTGTCCAAAATCACGATTTCGCAGACGAAATAAGACAATCCTTTTGATAAATCCCGCGAAAATAAATGATAAAACGACGACAACTATTGCTGCGAATAGCAATGGAAGCATATGAAAAAAATCATTGAAAAATTGTCCAATTCCCGAACTAGTTTGTTCTTGGGCAGTTGCGGCACTTCCGCGGGCGGTGATAGCATAAGCAGTTTCGATAAACATTTTTTATAAATTAATAAATCTTTCCATTATACAGGAGATTTGCCTTATTTTCAAGCTAAACTCGTTAAAAGCAAAGGATGAATTTGGAGGTCAAAATTTCGCGGGATTTTAGGCAATATATTATTGAAAATTTGGAATTTTTCGGGTATAATGAGCAGGAAAATAAAAATACAAAAATGTTTCTACTTACTTCACAATCGTTTCCGCACTATGGATTAGAAAGATTTTTTAAATTCGCCAAAGAACTTGGCGTTGATGGTGTGGAGATTTTAATTAATTCAAATTTCGACACACAGGATTCAGAATACTTGAAAGAGCTAGAAGAACGCTTTGAGGTACCAATTAAAGCTTTTACATTACCATCGAAGGGGGCTGATAAATTTATTAGTGCTTTTGAAAAAGTTGTTTCACACTTTGAGGGATCAATAGTTAATTTGGCTTCACCGGAAGTTTTGTCTTTTGCCTACAAAAAATGGATGGAAAATTCCGTGCCACAACTTTGTAAGCGTTTTCGATTAACTTTAAATCGAATTACGATGCCAACAGAGACAATTATGGGGATAATTCCCGCGAGAAATGAAGCGTCTTTGCATATGTTGCGTCAGAAAGGAAATGTGGCAGCTGATTTAGCTGCGTTATGGAAAAGTAATGAAGATGTCATGCGTGTGCCAGATTTTCTTCGCGATAAAATGAAATTGGTTTATCTTTCAAATGTTCGTAACGGAAGTATGTATTCGTCTTTGCCAATAGGTATTTTGCCGGTAGAAAGTTTTTTAACCAAACTTGCGCGGGACGATTATCGAGGGGATTTTATTCTAAAAATTTCCCCGCGAAATTTACATGAAGGGAATATTGAAAGAATGATGGAAACTTTGCGAGAATCCAAAGAATTTTTTGAAAAATACTTCAAAAAAGATTAGCATTCAGCTATGAAATTTGTGCTAAACACAGCCATAGATCCGCATTTTTGTGCGATTTTTTCGCGGGAAAATAAGCTTTTAGATAAAAAAGTTTGGACAAATAGGACTAAAGACGGTGCTAATATTTATGAATTTTTAGCAAACCAAAATCCCGCGAAAATTTCTTTTTGCGGAGGAGTGACTGGTCCGGGGGGCTTCGCTTCTTTGCGGGCAAGTGCAAGTGTATTGACAGCGATTTCCGTGGCGAATGAAATCCCAATTTACCAAATGAGTGCCGAAAAATGGATTGCTGAATTTTTGGGACACGAAAATTTTTTGCTAAACACTTTTGGACAAGCAGTTTGGACGGTGCAGGATGGCAAAATTTCCCGCAAAAATTTAAATACTAATTTCACGGCGGGATTAATTCCTTCATCTACTTGTTCCTCGCAGGAAGTCATTAAATCGCGGGATTTTCTGAAAAATATCGATAAGACAAAGCCAGTAGTGGTTGAATTCTTACCAGATTCCAAAAAAGAGTTGTTTGTAAATCCGCTCAAAGTTTCTTTGGATGGACTTGAAGAAAGCTTATTAGAAGCTCTTCAAAAAGAAAAACCACAAAAAACTTTCGTGCCACATTATGAATTTCCGCCAGTTTCTTAGTCTTCTAAACGACTAATGAGGCTGTGTCTTTTTTGAGCTTGTTTTTGAGAATTAAATTCGCTTTTTCCGCGAAAATATTCATCACAAACTTGTCTTTTAGGGTTATTCGATAAAGGAAGTCTTCACGAGACATGATTGTGTATTTGAGTTCCTTATCGTCGAAGTTTTCGTTAATAAATTTCTCAACTGCATCTTTGGAAATGTCTCCGACAATGAAAATATCAGTATCAGCATCTTTTTTACCGATAAATTCCCCTGATAAGATAAGAATATCAATAGAACTTGCTTCTTTAGAAAGCGCTTTTAGGATAGCGTCGTTTTCCTTAGAGTTCTTCCGGATAATTGAGGTTAATTCCGCAAGAATAGGGAAATGAGGATTGACTTTGTAGTATTTACGACGATTTCTTTCTGAAGATTTCAGCATTCCGATTGCTTCCAAATTGCTCAATTCTCGTCGTAAAGAGTTGATTTGTTCGTCTAAAATACGAGTCAGTTCTCGAATGAAAAACTCTTCGTTGGGATTTAGTAGGAATTGGTAGAACAATTTAACACGCGCTCCTGAACCGAATATTTTTTTGAGCATTTTATTTGAACAAAATGTAATAGCACACAAAAAGTATTCATTTTGAGTGGTTTTGTCAAAACTTTTTTTGGGAAAACTAGTTGTGCCTTTATTTGAAGGCGTTTTTTTGTAGAAAAAAAATAATCATGAGCTATATTTTTTAACATGTTGTGCAATTTTTTTGTACAAGGTTTTGTGTTGTGAGTAATTATTTTGTTCAGAATTTGGGAAAATTTTCACCACCTTGCGGGACACAGCGCGGGATTTTTTACAGAAGCAAGAGAGAAACTTAGAGGTCTGAAGAATGTAGGGGCTGGTCTTGTGCCAGCCCATAAAGACAACATTCCTTATTTTTTCGCGGGATTTTTAGCTTGCTCGTTGTGCCAGAAGCTCTTTTGGATTAGTGGTGATAATCTTATCTTCACTATGACTAGCAATGATTTGAATAGCTACATGTTGATTCCCCGCGAAAAATAGACCTTGTCCAACTCCAGAATTTAAAAGCAGGTATTGTTCTTGTTCGGTCAAATTAAAGACCTTTTTCAGCTTCTCAATAGCTACCGGAGCTTGTCGCAAAAGAACTTGCAAAGAAGAGTTCGCAATAATCGGTTTTCCCCAGCGAGAATCAAGGAAATCTTCCACATCCTGCGTAATTGTGGTCACTCCCAAATAATATTTTCGCGCCCTTTTCACCAATCCGTGCAGGAACCGTCCGGAATCTTCATATTGTACGATATTCCAAGCCTCATCAACCACTAGCAAACGGCGTTTTAGTTCACTTCTGATTTTATTCCAAATGAAATTCAGCAAAATATACATTGAAATCGGTCGAAGTTGTTCTTCCAGATCACGAATACAGAAAGTCACCAAACCGGAATTCAAATCAACATTTGTTTGATCGGAAAATAATCCCGCGAAAGTTCCGTGAGTAAATCGCTCCAAACGGGTCGCCAGATCTTGTCCGCCCGCCATTGATTCCAGCATATTCTTTAAATCATGCATGGTCGGCATTTCCATTGAGCCCGGATTCTCGGTTTCGGTCGTAATTCCTTTAATCGCGTAAGTCTGCAAGATAGCTTTGTCCAAAATTCCTTGCTCTGAAGGTGTTAAATTTCCCAGCATCAAACTCATTAAACCGGTTAAATTTATCGCGGCTTCGCGTAGGGCTTCTCCTGGTTTTTCCTCTTCGGAAAAGGTTTTTGGCAAATCAAAAGGATTAATTCGCTGATTAGAATTCAGCGAAACATTGATATAAGTTCCCCCGACCGTTCGAGTTAGGGTTTCATACTCATTTTCCGGATCGAGAATAATTACATCCGTTCCGAGCATTAGTGAACGCAAAATTTCCAATTTCACAGCATAAGATTTACCAGCACCAGATTTCGCGAAAACTACTTCGTTGGCGTTTTCCAGTTTGAACCGATCAAAAATAATCAGTGAATTATTGTGACGATTTAGTCCGTATAAAATTCCCTCATTAGAAGTCAAATCGTTAGAAACGAATGGAAACATCGTGGAAAGGGGGCTGGTATTCATATTTTGCACAACATCCAGCATGTCTGAAGCTTGCGGTAAGGTCGATTCAAAAGCGCGTTCTACCTGAAAATCTCCAGGGCGCGTCATCACCATTTGTCCTCCGAGAATTGTTTCCAGTTGTTTCGAGATTTTTTTCAATTTTTCTTCGGTTTCCGCGTAAATCGTGAAATACAAACCAACTTGGAAAAATCGTTCAATCCCGCGTTGAAGGTCGATTCGCAGTTGCTCAGCATCTTCCAACGCTGTATCGAGAGCAGTGTCGTTGATTACTCCGCGTTTTTGGTTAATGTGCTTTGTGGACAACATTTCCGCGACTTTTTTACGCAAAATTTTGAGCATTTGATCCGATTTTGTCGGATAAACAAAAATGGAAATATCCATAGTTGCTTCAAAATTGATGATTGGGTTCAGCCAATTTGGTTCCAAAAATCGCGGATAATTAAAAACAAAAAAGCTTTTAACAAACATTCCGTTGAGCTTCATGTGGTTAGAAGTAATCTCCACCGAACTTGGCGCAACAAGGTCTTTAATGGAAGTTGTTCCTGTCTGATAAAGCTTTTCGGCTTCAATAATTCTTTTGCGAACTTCTTTGGTTAACTTTTTTTTGTCTTTTTTAGGATCGAAATTCTCAAATAACAAATCTAATTCGGTTTTTTCAGCCGAATTTCCCGCGAAATTTTTAAGATTTACATTGTCATTACCTTTGCTTTTTTCTGCTGTATTAGCTTTGATTTCTTTTTTCTCGGTTTCTTTTTGTTTTTTGCGTTTTTCAGCTTCGGCTTTGTTTTTTTCAACATGGGCTTGCCATTTCCTTTTCAAATTTTCGATAAATCCAAAGCTTGGAGAACCTTTTTTCTCGGCATTTTCAATATTTATTTGCGCTTTTGGTGGCTCAGTATTTTTATCCTCGGCTAATTTCGCCACCGCCTTGCGGGGCGCAGCGGGATTTTCTACAGGATTAGGAGCAGGTTTTACCGTTTCAGAATTAGTTTGCGCGTTGTTTGACGCAGTCTGATTTGAGGCAGTAGTTTTAGTGTTATCGTTGTCCATTTATTTTTTTTCTAAATTATCCGCTAATTATACCAAAAAACAAGCCGTTTCTCAACTATTTGTCCTAGTCAAAAGAAATAGATGTTGTTTTATTAAAAATCCCGCGAAATTTTCGCGATAATTCATTATCTTCGCAGAGACAAAAGATTTTTTGTCTCTACAAATTTTTAATCAAATTTTTTCGCGGGATTTTTGTGATTGAGAAAAGTTTCAGAATAGATAGAATTAAAAAGATGAATGATTATCTCTCGGAAATCAAAAGACATTTTGCTGATCCAAATAGTTCGGAATATACTTATCGAACGGCTTTTGAGAATTTTTTGAAAGAAATTTTTGTTGACGATAGGATTCAAGAAATAAAACACGAAAGTTCAACAGGTGATAGCAATAAACCGGATTTCATAATTTTAGAAAACAAAATTCCAAATCTCTATATTGAGTGTAAAGATGTGCCAATAAATTTAGATAAAATAGAAAAATCCGAACAAGCGGCACGCTACTTTGGATACGAAAATTTGATTATTACAAACTATGTGGAATTTAGATTTTATCGTCGCGGAAAACAATATTGTGAACCAATTCATTTAGGAACAATTGATAAGAAAAATCGCGTGATTTCAGAACTTTTTGCTGACAAAATAGATCTTTTGAAGCAAACAATTGCAGATTTTTTTCGTTCAAATAAGGAGCCAATTAAATCAGGAGCGCATTTGGCAGAAATTATGGGAGGAACCGGAATAAGAATACGCGAAAATATCGCGGAAATTCTAAAACGGGAGAATGATTCGGCACAAGAACTAAAAAAAATAATGAAGTATTTGCGAGAAACGCTAGTTTCTGATTTGGATAACGAAAAATTCGCGGATATGTACGCTCAAACCTTAGTTTACGGTCTTTTTGCCGCTCGATACTATGATAAAACACCAGAGAATTTTTCTCGTCAGGAAGCTCGCGAATTATTGCCTAAAACGAATCCTTTGTTGCGAGGTTTTTTTGATCATATTGCTGGAAATGGGTTCCCAAAATCTTTGGCAATTATTGTGGACGAATTATGTGAAGTTTTTACGCACGCTGATATTTCCAAATTATTAGCAGATTTTTATCATAAAGAAAAAGACGAGAAAGATCCGATTATTCATTTTTATGAAGACTTTTTGCATAAATATAATCCCGCGAAAAAAATGGAGATGGGGGTTTTTTATACACCTGAACCAGTTGTTGATTTTATTGTACGGGGAGTTGACGAATTGCTCAAAATTGAATTTGGAATTACTAAGGGATTGGCAAGTTCTGAGAAAGTAAATGTAAAAATCAGAGAAAAAATAAACGAAGAAAAACAGAAAATGGTTGAAAAGGAATTTCACAAAGTGCAGATTTTGGATATTGCGACAGGAACGGGGACATTTCTCGATAAAGTAATTAAAAAAATCGCGGGATATTTCAAAGGACAGGAAGGATTATTTGAAGCATATGCTGAAGAAAATTTATTACCGCGTTTGCACGGATTCGAACTGATGATGGCAAGTTATACAATCGCTCATCTAAAATTGGGAATTACTTTGCAAAATTTAGGCGTCAAAGACCAAAAAAACAGATTGGGAATTTATTTGGCAAACACATTGGAAAAAGTGGAAACAGCAATGAAGCAAATGAGTTTGTTTGGAGTAACTGAGGTTATTGCTAAGGAAAAAGAACTCGCGGGAAAAATAAAAAACGATTATCCCATTATGTGTGTAATTGGAAATCCGCCGTATAGCGGAGTTTCGCAAAACAAATTTTATACCGATAATGATGTCTACAAGGTTGAGCCGGGCGGAAAAGAAAAATTGAAAGAGAAAAAGCACTGGTTAGATGATGATTATGTAAAATTTATTCGTTATGCAGAAAGTTTGGTTGAGAAAAATAAAAACGGCGGGATTATCGGGATGATTACCGCTCATGGATATATCGATAATCCGACTTTTCGCGGGATGCGTTGGCATTTGCGGAAGACCTTTGATAAAATCTACATTCTAGATTTACATGGAAATTCGCGAAAAAAAGAAGTGTCTCCCGATGGAAGTCCAGACCAAAATGTTTTTGATATTATGTCGGGAGTTTCAATTATCTTTGGAATTAAAAAGGAAAATCCCGCGAAAAAACTGGCGGATGTGTATGTGGCAGATGTGTGGGGAAAACGGAAACAAAAATTCGCGAAATTAGAACAAAGTACAATTGAAAATATCAAATGGAAAAAATTGCCAAAAGAAACTGATATTTGGCGAGTTGAAGGAAAAGGAAAAAAAGAATACATGGCAGGATTTTCGGTAGCGGATATTTTTCTAAAAAATACGACTGGTATAGTTACTGGAATAGATAGGCTTTCCATATTTCAAAAAAAAGAAGATCTAGAAAAAACGACTAGAAAAATATTAGAATCCGCCGATCCGTATTCGGAATTTGGAATAAAAGATGGAAGAAGGACGAAGAAAGAGGCCAGACTTGCTGAACTGAGAAATGCTGCAGAAAATGATCCTACCAAAATTTCATATAGACCTTTTGATACAAGATTTATGTATTATACTTATGGTTCTGAGGTGTGGATAAACTCTCCTAGACCTGAAATAATGCAACATTTTATTCGCGGGGAAAATTTAGGATTAGTTATGGCTAGAACACAAAGAGAATCTAGTTGGAGTGCCTTATTCATTTCTAAATATATAATGGAAACTAAATGTGGAGAAAGAAGTACTCAATCTGCAATTGCCCCACTCTATCTCTACGAAAACGGCGAGAAAATACCAAATATTTCGCGGGAAATTTGGCAGAAAATAAATGAAGTCGTAGGGGAAACTACGCCAGAGAATGTTTTGGATTATATTTACGCGGTTTTGCATTCGCCAAATTATCGTCAAAAATTCGCGGAATTTCTCAAAACTGGTTTCCCGCGAGTTCCGTATCCCAAGGACAAAAAAATGTTTTGGAGTTTAGTTCCGCTAGGCGAAAAACTGCGAAAATTGCATTTAATGGAAGATCCTGCGGTGGAAGATTTAATTACAACTTTCCCCGTATCTGGCGACAATATTGTCGGAAAAATTAAATATGAAAAAAATCCCCCTAGCCCCCTTTCTCAAGGGGAAAATATTGGAAAGGTTTGGATAAATGAAACGCAATTTTTTGGCAATGTGCCGGAAGTCGCGTGGAATTTTTATATCGGCGGATATCAACCTGCTCGAAAATGGCTCAAAGACCGAAAATCCCGCGAACTTTCCAGTGATGATTTGATGCATTATCAAAAAATCATCAAGGTTTTGAGCGAGACGGACAAGATTATGAAAGAAATTGGAAAAATTTTGTAATTTCGCGGGATTTTTGTGATTGAGAAAATTGTAGAAATTGTTCTTTGAAAACAGAGGTATAAAAATGGCGGAGTCCTAAAAATTGGTTTTTAAATTAATGACCAGCATTTAGTCGCTCGGTTTATCTATTATTTTAGTAGGTAAGCCTGAGCGCACTAAATCTGCGTTCATTATTTCTTAACCCATTTTACCATGGCAAAACCATGTAAAAAGCCGGCTTGTAAGCCCAAAGGTCGAAAGACTGTTGTGGTTAAGTCGCACAAACGGCGAAAGCCTTGTACTTCTAAATAAGAAGATATAAGGTTGCGGATTTTATACCTCTGTTTTCAGCGAATTACGCCGAACGCGTGGCGTTTCTGTTCAAAAAATACGAGGAAATTACCGCCCATGAAGAAGATTAAATAAAAATTTCGCGGGATTTTGAGACAATAAAAAAGCGGGCAAAGCCCGCTTTTTTGTTTTTAATGTTATAAGCATTCGGGGAGAGATAATAAATTATTTGGTTCATCTCCATCATTTTCGGTTTTAATATACTTATTGCCAAATCGACTTGTTGCAACAATAACATTGACTCTGTCTCCTTTAACATTTACATAAAAGGACCATTTACCACTTTCAATTCCTTTGATTGCTTCTTTTTGTGTTGTTTTCCAGCGTTTTCCATTATTGTTTTGTCCTCCAATGTGAGTGATTCGTTCATAAGCATTATCACGATCTTGCTTATTTATACATAAAATTCTATTTGCCATTTTAGTTGTGGGTAAGAAAATATTCGCATTTTTCTGTTCACAGAAAGGGTGCATCCCTTATTTAATCCTTCTTTTTTATGGGGGTGAAGAAATAAATTTGCTAGATTCTGGAAACCGAATATCATCGGGGAGAAAAATAAAGTCTTGGTCAATTTTTTGTTTTTCCCTCGTAAGCACTTCCTTTGATATCCTAGCATCGGAAGTGCTTTTGTGTATACGAATTTTAAATCTTGGAGGCGAATGTATTAGCTTCATATATTGATTTTATTTTTTTTCCGCGAAAAATCAAGTTTTTTGTAAAGAAAATCTTACTATTTTACAAAAATATATTTAATTTTCTTTTTCAAGTAAAAGTAGTTGACATGTTTTTTGCAGGCAGGTAGGCTAAATAGTGTCAAGAAAGCACTAATGATATTTATAAAAAAACAAAAAAATGAGCCATGTTATCACCACCTTGCGTAAGTCAGAAAAAATTTCGCAGGATTCCTTAGCCAAAAAACTAGGAATATCTCGACCGACTTTAATCGATATAGAAAAAGGAAAACGAGAATTAAAAGTTTCAGAAATAAATACGCTTTCACAGATATTTGATGTTTCGCCAGATGTTTTTTTAACAGGAGAAATTCCCGCGAAAAATTTATCTGATGATGTTTTGATAACTATTCCGCAGAAAAATCTCGCGAAATTTAAAGAAGTTTTGCTTTATATTTTAGAAAAAATTGGCGCGAAACCAAATGTCGGACAAACGGTTTTATATAAACTTTTGTATTTCATTGATTTTGATTACTTTGAAAAATATCAAGAACAACTAATCGGAGCAACTTATATTAAAAATCATTATGGACCAACGCCCGTAGAATTCGCGAAAATTGTGGAAGAAATGAAAAAAACAGACCAAATTGAAGAAATAAAAAGCAGTTTTTATAATTTTGATATGAAGAAATATATCCCAAGAAGGCATGCTGATTTATCCAAGTTTTCAGCTCAAGAAAAGCAAATTATTGATCAGGTTTTAGAAAAATATAGCGACAAAACGGCTACAGAATTAAGTGAATTATCTCATAAAGATGTTCCTTGGGCAGCTTCAGAAATGGGAAAAGAAATTGATTATCAATTGGCTTTTTATCGTGAAGATCCGTTTTCTACTGGGGCATATTCTGAACTATAAAATGAATTATGAAGTTTTTATTTTCTGCTTATTTTGAAAAACAACTTAAAAAATTAACCAAAAAATATCTCAGTCTGCCTAAAGACCTTGAAATTTTGCAAAAAAAATTGCAGTACAGTCCAGGAATTAAAGGAAAACATTCTAATTTAGTAACACAAAAAGATGATGTTAGTATTTGGAAAGTTCGTTTAAAGTGCCAATTTGCAAAATCAAGTGATTTTCGTGTTGTTTATGCTTACCATAAAGAAAAGAATGAAATTGAATTAATAGAATTCTTAGAAATCTATGCTAAAAATAAACAGGTAAATCATAATCAAAAAATTATTGATAAATATTTACATAATTTTGCGAAAAAACAGGACGATGTACCGTAGAGGCAAATTGCAATTTGTCTTTACAAAAAATACAATCAAATAAATGGTAAACGATTCAGAAAAATTTCGCGGGAAATTCCGCACGACCTCACATCGTTTGAAGAATTATGATTATTCGTCTGACGGCGCGTATTTTATCACAATTTGCACCAAAAACCGCCAATATTTTTTTGGCGAAATTGTAAATGATGAAATGGTTTTGAATGAATTGGGGGAAATTGTGGCAAAAGAATGGCAAAAAACAGGAAAAATCCGCGAAAATATTGTGATTGATGAATTTGTGGTTATGCCAAACCATATTCATGGGATTTTATGGATTAAAAATAATCCAAATGCCGTAGAGACGCCCCGGTGGGGCGTCTCAAAAATATTTAACCAAAATGAGGTGCCCCGGTGGGGCGTCTCATCAAAAACATTTAACCAAAATGGAACGCCTAGCAAAAATGTTTCAAAAATAACAATGTGTGGGAGAAATGCTATTTTCCAAAACAAAAAAATATTTAACCCAAAGGAGACGCCCCACCGGGGCGTCTCTACGGGACACAAACATCAGTGGAAATCCGGGTGTTTAGGGGCGATTATTAATCAATTCAAATCAGTTTGTTCAAAACAAATTAGGATTTTGTTCCCTGATTTTGCCTGGCAACGAAATTACCACGACCGTATTATCCGCAACGATGACGAATTAAACCGCATCCGCGAATACATTATTTACAATCCGCAGAATTGGGAGAAAGATGATTTGTATTGATTCTAAAATTTCGCGGGATTTTGGATTTTTTAGAGGAAATTAGTAGAATTCCAGTAATGAAAACAGGTCAATACGCCAAAGAAAGATTGCAAAAAGAGATAAAAAAATCTTTGGATTTAGTAAAAAAATTACCACCAAGTATCTATTCTCCAGCCTTAAACAAGGAAATAAAAATAACAAGATCTTTTTTGAATCATTTGGTGAATAAGAAAAATCGTACCAAAAAACAGACATATTTTCGCTCGAAAAATATTCCACAAGGAATGAAATTATTAAGTGAGATTAATTTTTATCAAAAACATTCAATTAAAAACAGAAAAAATGGAGATGTTGAATATTGGTCGTTGCAGGGAGTAATTGATAAATGTATTATTGAAGTTGTAATAAGAAAAATAGGTAACCAAAACCACCATCTATTTAGCTTAGTTTACAAAGGCGGTGTTCCGCGAATTATTAACAAATAAAAAAACACTTGTCTCGCCTACGCAACATTGGCTGGCTGTCAGGGTCGCTACGCGAATCCCTCCAAGTGCATAGACATACTACCAAGAAATGAGATCCTTAGTCAAATTTATTTTCCCGCGAAATTTTTCTACTTCCGTCGCTCTAATGCTTCACAATATCCCAAAACTTCTTGCAGATTCACATTTCGGCGGATGCTTTCCAGATTATCACTGCTACTCAACAAAATTTTTCGCTGTAAAACATTCTCAATATCTTGTCCTGGAGGGGAAACGCGATGAATTGTACATCCAGTATACTTTTCCTCGTTTTCCAAAACCGCTAGATGAATATCATCGCCCTCTAAATTCGCGTGATTTGGCAATAATGACTGATGAACTCCGTAGGTAATATTCCCGAATTGTTCGCAATAAACCGGGGTGAAATTTCTTTCCCAGCCTGGTAAAATAACCAAATCGGGCTGATGTTCGCGGACAAAATTACTTAAAACGCGATCGTAATCCTCAGCGCTTTCGCCGTCGCGCGGTTCTAAAATCTCAATATTCGGAATTTTCGCGGATTTTGCTTTCTTCAAAGCATCTGATTTTTCTTTATCACTGACAAACAACACAAATTCCACATTTGGAATTCGTCCTTTGGCTTGCGCATCAATAATTCCTTGCATAGTTTGTCCTTTTCCCGATGAAAAAATCGCGACTTTTTTCTTGACCAAAGGTGTAGGAATGTCCCTTTCCGGCAACATGTTTGCAATTTTTTGCGCTTCTTCCTTCACATCACCATCAAAATCTACTTCAGCATCATAATTAGCCACTGCCGCATAAATTCCTTTTCGTTGTTCCCACATCATATCAATTTCTTGCGACAAAGGAATGTCTTCGTTCATTCGCATTCGTCCTTTTTGTCCTTCTTCACTCAATAAATACTTTTTCACCTTCATAAAACTCGGATTGATGAAAATAAACAATCCATTTTTTTTCAAATTTTGTAGGTTTTTGGAATTTTCAATAGTTCCACCACCAGTAGCGATAACTCCAGAAAAATTTCGCGAAAAATCGTGAACAACGCGTTGTTCAACGGCTCGGAATTCTTGCCAACCATGTTTTTCGACAAAATCAGCGATTGGCTCACCTAAAATATATTCAACTTCGACATCTAAATCCGCGAACGGCAAGTTTAGTATTTCGGCTAAAGCTCTTCCGTAGCGGGATTTTCCGACTCCGCTGAATCCTACGAGAACGATATTTTGTTTTTTCACGAGAACTTTTTAGCAAAATTTGCCAA
>JALVIB010000023.1 GCA_027028725.1 Candidatus Altimarinota bacterium | reverse complement strand
CCCCCCGACCCCCCCGCCTTGCGGGGGGGAGATTAGAAGGAATTATTTTTGTGGAATTTTTCGCGGGATTTTCTGTTTGTAGGTCGCATTTTTCAAGTGCTCGCACCAAATTTTGCACATCCGCGCCTTGCGGTAAGTTTTCCAAAGTTGTCGGTTCACTGCACAGCGCCGCACAAATTAAAGCGCGTTGAGCAATTGATTTTGATCCCGGAACTTGCAGAATTTTAGTCATATTTTTTTGTTGTTATCTACCCCTTCCAGCTCCCCCTGCTAGGGGGAGAATTATTTGGAAAGTTTATCATTTAGTTTTTCAATTAGTTCAGCAGTTTTTTCCCAACCAAGACAACCATCAGTAATGGATTTTCCGTATTCCAAATTTTCGCGGGATTTTGCCGTTGAACAACTTTGTTGTCCATCGGCTAAAAAACTTTCAACCATCCAACCTTTAAGCAAACCATTAATTTCCGGATTTTCCCGCGAAATTTTGAGTGTTTCCCAAATGATTTCCGGCTGGAGAAGGGGATTCTTTTTGCCGTCCGCCCCAATTGAGTTTTCGTGGCTCGCATCGATGATGAAACCGGGATTTCGGACATCTTTTTCGCGTAAATATTTCGCGGCTTTGAGGAGTTTTTCTTCACTGATATTTGGTTTTCCTTTTCCACCGCGCAAAACCAAATGCACAAACTCGTTTCCCGAAGTCTGCACTTGATTATTATTAAGTGCCAAATGATTCGGAGTTTGTCCCGCAAGAACGGAATTCACACCAATTCGGATACTGCCCGAAGTAGGATTTTTCATCCCAATTGGGAAATCCAGCATAGAAGCGAGAATGCGGTGTTCCTGATTTTCACTAGACCGTGCGCCGATGGCAGCCCAGCTCAATAAATCGCGAAAATAACTTTCTTTACGCGGGAAAAGAATTTCGTCTGCAATCGGCAAACCAAGCTTAACCACTTCCAGCATCATCTCGCGACAATAGAAAATCCCTGCCGGCATATCAATTTCGCCGAACGGATCGGGCTGAACAATCGGTCCTTGCCAACCAACCGTCGTGCGCGGTTTCTGAATATAAGCACGCATCACGATTTTCAAATTTTCGCGGGATTTTTCCGCCAACGGCGCCAGTTTGCGTGCGTAATCGAGGACAGCTTCGCTCGGCCAAGCGCTACAAGGTCCGATAATGAGGATTTTACGATTATCGCGTCCCGCCAAAATCTCGCGAATTTCTTGGCGGTCTCGCTCGATTTGGGCTTTAAGGGCTTCGGTTAGCGGAAGTTTGGATTTCACTTCGGCTTTGGATGGTAATGTTTTTTGAATTATGTGGCTCATCGTTTAGATGTTAAGAATTAGGAACTAAAAGTTAAATTTTTACATAAATAAAAAATCCAGCGGTGAGCTGGACGATTAGTTTGAGAGAAAATTCTTTAATAACTAACTATCCAGCTGTCGCTAGAAAATAAAAATAGTTAGCAAAAAAGAATTGGTTTCTCATGTATTTAAAGATTAATAGTTGGAGATTTGTTGTCAAATTTATTTTTTCGCGGGATTTTCCTTTTGGCTCCCTCTTTTTTCAAAGAGGGCGGGGGGTGATTTTAGATTTCTTAAAAAATCCCCCTCATTCCCCCTTTGATAGAAAGGGGGAGGCATAAGGAATTTTTTATTAGGGACGGTTGCAAATCGTCCCCTACGATGAGAATTTGTAGGGGCGGGTTTAAAACCCGCCCAAAATCCCGCGAAATTTTTGAGAAAAGGGATTGGGGGGTGATTTCAAAAAAGGAAGTAGATTGCCGCGTCGCTCGTGCCTCGCTCCTCGCAATGACGATGTGAAAATCCCGCGACCTGTCCTCCGTAGCTTTAGCGAAGGATGGAAATTTTACAAAATAAAATAATTTGCAAAAAAGCCTTGACAAAAAAGAAAACAAGTTGTATTATTTAGGTGCATTTAATTTCTAACCCCTTAAAAAATGGCAAAAAATGTACCAGGTGAAGTGCTAAAAAATGATGAACACCTAAAAAAACAACTTGTAGAATCAGGACTTTTGCAAGCTCTTAATTCTGTAGATTTGGCTAATTACCCAGATGCACTGGGACATCTAGCTAAATTCTTAGAGGTGGTTGGTCTAGATCCGAAAGCAGTTATAAGTGGTTATAAGTCTTCAGAAGATGTTGAAGCAATGAAAGAAGCAATGGATACTGTTCATGATGGAATGATAGCTACTATTGACGGATAAATTGTGAGAAATTAGTTTAAAATAATTGAGCTGGTGTATTCTTGCACCAGCTTTTTTTATCCCGCGAAATTTTAAATCACAAAAGTTTTTCCTTGTTCGTAAACACCAACAATGCGGAGCGAGTGGAGGTTTTTCGCGAGAATTTCAAACAAATTTTCGGGAGTTCCGGTCAGATCAATGTCAATCCAAAACGAATAACTGTGTGGTTTTTCGGGGATTGGGCGCGATTCGATTTTTAAGAGATTTCCGTTGAGTAGGCTGATTGTCGTCAGAATTTTCGCGAGTGCGCCCGCTTCGTGTTTTGTTTCAAAAATGAGGGTGGATTTTAACCCCCTAGCCCCCTTGTCAGGGGGAATATTCTCAAGTCCGGACTTGGTACGACTAGAACCAACGAGAACAAAGCGCGTGAAGTTTTGTTTTTGGTTGGCGATGTTTTCCGCCAAGATTTCTAGGTTTTCGTCAGCGAGGTATTTCCCACCGAGAAAGGCGATTTCGGGATCGTTTTTTTCGCGGATAATGGCAGCGGCTTGGCTAGTGCTGTCGGTGAAATGGATTTTTCCCGTGAAATTTTTCAAAAACTTTTTGCATTGTGCAAATGCTTTGGGATGCGAATAAATCTCGCGAATTTTTTCCGCGTTTCCGTCTTTTAAACCAATCAAATGCAGATTTATTTGCAGGAAAAATTCCGCGAAAATTTTTATTTCCGAGTTTTCAAAAATCGCGTCAATGTTTTCGTGAACACTGCTGGAAGAAGTGTTTTCAATCGGCAGAATCGCAAAATTTTCAGGATTTTCGCGAAGAATTTCCCAGATTTCCGCGAAGGAGTTTTTCAAAACGACCTCACCCCCGCCCTCTCCTAGGAGGAGAGGGAGTTTAGATTGAGCAGGTGAATTTTTCGCGAGATTTTGGAGGAATTTTTTTGCGCCGAGGCTACTGAAGCTTTTATCCGGTCCCAAAGTGTAGATTTTCATTGCGGTGATTTTAACAAAAAGTGGGGAAGTTGCAAAAAGTGAAAAGTGGAATATTTTTTAGAACAACCCCCTCCAACTCCCCCTTGTCAGGGGGAGAGTTTTAAAAATCCCGCGAAATTTTTTCAAAACCTGCTATACTGGGCGGGAATTTTTGAAAAATGAAAAAACTAGAAGCACTTCCACTTGATCCGATTTTTGTTCGCTTGAATGAGTTTCGGGCGGATAAAAACCCGCGGAAAATAAATCTCGGGATTGGGATTTATGCTGATGATAAAGGGCGTCCGTATGTGATGCCGTCGGTGCAAAAAGCTGCGAAAAATTTGGATTGCTCAAATTTTAACTACACCAGTATGCAGGGCGATACGGAGTTTTTGGATTTGGTGCAGGGCTTTTTCTTGGGAAAACATGATTTTGAAATAGCGCAGATTCAAACTGTTGGTGGGACGCATGCGGTCAAACTTTTTGGAAATCTCGCGAAAAAATGGGGCGTGAAGAAATATATTTTGCCGACGCCGACTTGGGGGAATTATCGCGCGCTTCTGGTACACGAGGAAATCATTGATTTTCCGCATTTGACGGCTAATGGGGAAGTAAATTTCCGCCGCCTTGCGGGGCACAGCGCGGGATATTTGGAAACTTTGGAAAATCTCGATTCGCCAGAGGAAACTGTTCTGGTTTTACAAGGTGGGCAACCGCATAACCAAACTGGAAAAAATCTATCGTTGGCGCAGTTGCAGGAACTGATACCGCTTTTGAATAAAAAAGGTGTTCATGTTTTGATAGATGCGGCGTATATTGGTTTAGGCGCAGAAATAAAGTTTACCCCGAGCGGAGTCGCGGGGCGGGATTTGGAGTTTGTGCGGACGGCTTTCCGTGATTTAGAAAAAGTCGCTTTAGCGGTGAGTTTTTCCAAGAACGCGTGTCTGTATCGGCATCGTTGCGGGGCATTGTTTATCAAAACGGATGATCAAAAACCCCGCGAAATTTTGGAATCGCATTTGCAAGTGGATACGCGAACGACGATTTCCAATCCGCCGGCGTTTGGGGCGATGGTAATGAAAGATATTTTCGCCAACAATTTGGACGACTGGCTGGCGGAAGTGGCGGAAATGAAGGCGAGTATTGATGCACGGCGGGAGTTTTTGATCAATTCTCTGGACGGTAAACTGGATTATTTGCGCGATTGTCGCGGGATGTTTGGAGTTTTGCAGGTTTCGCCGGCACAGATTACGGAACTTCGTGAAAAATACGCGATTTATATGCTGGATTCAGGACGGATAAATTTCGCGGGAATTTCCAATGCCAATCGGGATTATTTGGTGGAGAGTTTGCGGGCGGTTTTGTAGGGAGGGATTAATAGTTAAAAATTAAAAGTTAAAAGTTAAGAATTTCGCGGGATTTTTTGGATAGCTAAAAAGCTCAAAAGTCGGAAAGATAAAGAGTTGGTTTGCAAGTTCACAAGTTCACGAGTTTACAAGATAACAAGTTTATAAGACAAAAAGTGTGTTTTCCAAAATCAATGTACTAGTACACTGATGTGGAGTGAAAAATTTCGCGGGATTTTGCCCTCACCCCTGCCCTCTCCCCGAAGGAGAGGGAGTTATAAGGAATAGGGTTTTTGTTTTTTCAAAAAATCACTATAATTCCCGCGAAATTTTAATTTTAATATTTATGGACTTCACAATTCCGTCTGCTACCGAAAATTTGGGAAAATCCCGCGAAAAATTTTTACACATTTTTTCCACATCGTGTCGGCGAAGTATCGTTGAAATGTTGAAAAACTCGCAATCCGGTCATCCGGGTGGTTCGCTTTCGGCACTGGATATTTTGGCAACTTTATACGCTTTCCGATTAACTAAAACTGATGAAAAAATCGTAATTTCCAACGGGCATATTTCGCCAGCGGTTTATTCTGTTTTAGCCGAATGTGGCGCAATCGACAAAGAAGATGTGATTAAGAATTTCCGAAAATTTGGTTCAAAATTTGAAGGACATGTTTCGCGGCATATTCCCGGGATTCATTACGGGACAGGTCCGCTGGGAGTGGGAATTTCCGCGGCAGCGGGAATGGCGTTGGTGGAGAAAAGAACAAACCCCCTAGCCCCCTTGTCAGGGGGAAAGAGAAGAAGAGTATTTTGTTTAGTGGGAGATGGGGAAATGCAGGAAGGGCAAGTGCACGAGGCAGCTCTGTTTGCGGCGCAACAAAAATTAGATAATTTTACGGTGTTCGTGGATTATAATAATTTGCAGATTTCGGGGACGCTAGATGAAGTTTGCGCGATTGATGTGGCGGAATTTTTTCGCGGGAAAAATTGGGATGTGCTGGAAATTGACGGACATAATTATGAAGAAATTTGGCGAGCCATAAATCACCAAAGTGATCGTCCGGTGGCGGTTATCGCGAAAACCATTATGGGAAAAGGTGTGCCGGGCATGGAGGAAGATGGAAAAAATCTGAACTCCAAGTGGCACGGAAAAGCGCCAACACCGGAAATGGCTGATGAAATGTTGGCTAAACTAATTTTGACCGCTGAGGAAAAAGAAAATCTCGCGAAATTTCGGGAGGACCGCAAATTTGCACCACAGATGACGGAATTCCGCGAATTTGGGGAAAAAATGTCAGAAATTGACGCGGGAACAAATATTTTATACAAGAAAGACGAATTGACTGATTGTCGCGGAGCTTACGGAAAAGCGCTTCTTGATTTAGCGCAGAAAAATTCGCGGGTTTTTGCTTCTACTGCCGATTTGGGAGGAAGTGTGATGACCAAGTTTGTGGCGAAAGAATTGCCTGAGCAATTCGTGGAGTTTGGAATTGCCGAGCAAAACATGGTTTCCGCGGCGGGCGGAATGTCGCTGATGGGTAAAGTGCCGTTTGCTTCAACTTTCGGAGCGTTCATTTCTTCCCGCGCCAAGGATCAAGCGCGCGTGAACGACATTAACGAATGTAATACAAAGCTGGTCGCGACGCACTGCGGGCTGTCCGTGGGTGAAGACGGACCAACGCACCAAGCGATTGACGATGCCGGTTCGTTTTTGGGAATGTTTAATACAGGCGTGATTGAGCCAGCTGATCCAAATCACTGCGATCGCATTATTCGCTACATCGCGAGTCACTGGGGAAATTTTTATGTACGAATGGGACGAGCGAAATTACCAGTTTTAACCGACGAAAACGGAAACGAATTTTTCGCGGGAAATTACGAATATACTTACGGGCGCTGTGATTTGTTGCGCAGTGGGACGGAAATCACGATTGTGGCGAGCGGACCGTGTGTTCACGAGGCGCTCAAAGCCCGCGAAAATTTTGCGCATCCTGAAAAAGTGGAAATCGTGATTGTCAGTTCCATCAAGAAGTTCGACCAAACTTTGCGCAATTCGTTACGCAAAACAGGGCAATTTATGACGATTGAGGATCATAATCCTTATTCTGGATTGGCGGCAGCGGTTTCCAAACTGGTTTTGGATGAGCAAATTCCCGCGAAAAAAATTGCCGAATTGGGAGTGACGGCTTACGAATTATCAGGAAAACCGACAGAACTTTATCACCACGCCAAGATTGATAGTAAGGCGGTGCTAGAGGTTTTACGGAAAATCTAAACAACTCCCTCGCCCCCTTGTCAGGGGGAAAGTGCATTGTTTTTGTCGAGACAGGTCGTGACCTGTCCACAAAAAATTTCGCGGGATTTTTGGATGGCTAAAAAGCTAAAAAGTCGAAAAGATAAAGAGAAGAGTTGGTTCACAAGTTCATAAGTTCACGAGTTTACAAGTTTACAAGACAACAGGTTTATAAGATAAAAAGTGTGTTTTTTAAAATCAATGTACTAGTACACTGATACGGAGTAAATAATCCCGCGAAATTTCTAGATTTTAAGCGAATTTTCTGGTAAAATACAGAGATGGGAAATCCTGACAATAAAAATTATCCGAATCAAGTAGAAGTTGAAGTAAAGCCCTTGAACCAGACGGCAGAACTTTATAAAAACAATCCTGCCGAAAGTCTCGCCGGCAAAATCAAAAGAAAAGTTTCTAATGTTATAGATAAAGTTTCGCGGTTTTTTAATCTCAAAAAAGACTGGCAGGAAATTAAAGCAGGCGTCAAATACGAAGTTAATAGAGTTATAAACGGAGCGAAAAAGATTTTTTCCGGTTCTGAAAAAACCATCAACATCAATACCGAAAAAACAGTTCAAGATTTAAAAGAGAGTGGAGTATCAGCAGAAGAATATGAAAAAACCATGCTGGATTATATAAAAAACGGGGATGAAAAATGGGACAATGAACCAGCTTGGCAAGAAGAAAAAGCCAAAGCAGAAAAAGAGTTAAAACTTATCAAGGAAAAATTGGAAAATGATAAAGTAAAAGAATGGGAAGAAATTCAAAAAAACGACACAACAGAACAAGTTTATGATCGACTTGCTCGAAGCGGACATGATAAGAACAAAGCGGTTAGTGAAGCATGTATCAATGTTTTGCATAGCCGAAACGAATTAGATTTTAATAATCCTGATTTATGGAGCGCGTTGGAAAAATTATCTGATAACAAGGTGTCTTTCAAAGATGTTGCTGAGGAAAAAAATTCCCGCGAAATTATTAAAAAAATAAAAGAAGCCGTTGAACTTATTTGGACAAAAGAAAAAACACGACAATGGGGAATTGAGAATTTTAAAGGAGAACTCATAAGCGAAACACCTCAAGAAAAAGATAAACTCGCTGCCTAAAATCCCGCGAAATTTTATTCTTCGCGGCATCCAATTAATTTATCAATTTTCTTTTTCATTTTTATTACTTCTTGATGACCAAATTTCCCGTGTCGGTAATTTATTGGTAAAAGTCGCGGGATTTTTTCTTCGCGCATGATTAAGTCGTGCCATTTCTCCTTCGTTAATTCTCCGTCTTTTTTCGTTTTATAAAAGAAATCGCGAGTAACTATTTGTAATAATTCCCAGATTTTTTCGCGGGATTTTACTCCGTGCTCTTTTATGAATTTGTAAAAAAGCGAATAAAACCAGTCAACATTGTCATAAACAGCTGCATTATATAAATTTTCAAAATCACTTTTAAGTAATGGCTTATCCTCTGTCACCAGCTTTTTTACTTTTTCAAAAGATTCCCAGAAATCATTTCTCCCGATATCGTTACCTTCTTTAATCATTTTTCTGTTAATTATACCTGAAAAAAAGAAAAAAGAAAATCCCGCGAAAAATTTGCCTTAAAAAAAATCTCTACTAAAATAACGGCAAACACGAAGCACTTTTTGAGTGCGCAATTATTTAAATGCATCACAAAAAATTACTTTTTAGCTCTTAATTTATTAAGTTCGCGAAATTTCGCGGGATTTTTTAAATCAAAAAAAACCTTTTATCTCCCTCTTTCTTTAAGAGGGGCGGGGTGATTTCCTTCAAAAATCCCCCTCAATCCCCCTTTCAAAAAAGGGGGAAGCCTAAAATTAAACACCATGAAACTCACCAATCTCCCTTTCCAAATTGACTTAAAAGAGCCATTAGAAGTTCTTGAAAAAGAAGGACAAGTGACTTTTGTAAATCTCGCGAATTCTACCGCGAAAAGTTTTTTGATTGGAGAAATTCTGAAAAAAGAACACTTCAATAACATCATTTGGGCATCGACTGATGAGCGGGCTGACGCTATTCACGCGGTAGCAAACTTGATGATTGAAGGGAACAGCTTAATTGTTCCGCCGAATATCACTCCACGAGATTTGTATAAATTGCGAAAACTGCTTAAACACGAACATCCGACAATTTTGCTTTTTGAAGATATCAATCATATTTTGGAGCAGAAATTCCCTTCTTTTGAGTCGTTGGAAAAGGAAAAAATTCAGCTGAAAGTCGGTGATAAAATTCAGATTTTCCAGATTTTTGAAAAATTAGAAGAACTCGGCTACTCGCCGGCTTTGGACAACATTTTGCAGGAAGGAGAATTTGTGCGACGGGGCGAGAATTTATTTATTTTTCCCGCGAATTCTGATGAATGTTTACGAGTGGAGCTTTACGACGATTTAATCGAGAAAATTGAAACAGTCGAACAACAATATAGTTCAAATCTGGAAACTTTTACTGAATTTTCAATTTATCCCCAAAAATTCGCGGGATTTGAGAATTCTAGTTTCTTTGATTTGTTTCCACAAACAGATAACACGCTTTTTATTTCCGATGATTTGGACGAAGAAGTAAAAATCCCGCGAAATTTTCCTGTTTTGAAGTTTACGACTTTTCCGAAGGAAGAAGAACGATTTTTTCATTTAAATTTCTTTTCGGTTTTGCCGTTTTATACTATTCCTGATTTTGTCGTGGATATCAAAGAACGCCTCCGTCGCGGATTTGAAATCGTCATTTTGACCAAAAAATTCGAGCAAATTGAAAACATTTTCCGTGATAACGAAATCATGTGGACGGAAAATTTAGCGGAAAAAATGCCGTCTACGGTCAAGATTGTTCAGCTAAATTCGCGGGATTTTATGCCGCACTCTTTTCAGAATAATGATCAAAAAATTCTGCTTTTGACAGACCGCGAAATTTTTCAGTTCCGCCGAACTTCGCGACAAAAAAAGGCTATTTCAGGAATGAATTCTGATTTAATCACGAGCTTGAAACCAGGAAATTATGTCGTGCATAATGATCACGGAATTGCTATTTTTGAAGGAACACAACGCCGACACATTAGTGAGGAAATGGGCGAACGCGAGTATTTAAAGTTGGGATATGCGGAAAATGATAAACTTTTTGTGCCAGTCGAGTCCGCGGAAAAATTGACGAAATATATTGGCGAAGAAAACCCGCGCTTAACTCGGTTGGGCGCTTCTGATTGGGTCAAAACTCAGTCGAAGTTAAAAAAAGAAGCCGAAAAAATCGCGAAAGATTTGTTGAAATTATACGCTTCCCGCGAACTCGCCAAAGGGAATAACTTCGCGGAAGATGACGATATGATGCGCGAATTTTACGATTCGTTTCCGTATGAATTAACTCCAGGGCAAGCACAGACTTGGCAGGAAATTCGGCTTGATATGGAAAATCCGCGACCAATGGATCGTTTGGTTTGTGGAGATGTGGGATTTGGAAAAACGGAAATGGCAATGCGCGCATCTTTCAAAGCGTTTCGAAGTGGTCTGCAAGCGGTTATTCTCGCACCGATTACGATTTTGGCGGAACAGCATTACGAAAGTTTTATGAAAAGAATTCGCGGGAAAAATTATGGCGTCAAAATCGCGCTTTTATCGCGGTTTCAAAGTAAGAAGGAGCAGAACCAGATTTTGAAAGATTTGGAATTCGGGTTAATTGATATTTTGATTGGAACGCACCGTGTTTTGTCTGACGATATTAAGTTCAAAAAACTCGGTTTGGTGGTTATTGATGAGGAGCAACGCTTTGGCGTGAAGCAAAAAGAGAAACTGAAAAAACTCGCGAAAGGAGCTGATTTATTGACGATGACAGCCACACCAATCCCGCGAACTTTGAATATGAGTTTGAATAAATTGAAAGATATTTCGACAATTACGACTCCCCCGCCGGGGCGTTTGCCAGTGATTACGGAGGTCAGGAAGTATAATTTAAATTTAATTCGCGAGCGAATTTTGTTTGAAAAAGAGCGCGGTGGACAGGTTTATTTCTTGCATAATCAGGTGCAGACAATTGAAGGAACGGCAAATCAGTTACGGGCGCTTGTTCCGGATTGTAAATTTATTGTCGCTCACGGGCAGTTGAAACCAGAGGAATTAGAAAAACGGATTAGAGCCTTCAAAAAAGGAGAAGCCGATGTTTTGATTGCCTCCACGATTATTGAAAACGGAATCGATCTGCCGAATGCCAATACGCTGATTGTCAACCGCGCGGAAAAATTCGGGTTATCGCAACTTTATCAATTACGCGGACGAGTCGGACGATCGCGAACGCAGTCTTATGCTTTTTTTCTTTACCACGGACAAAAGTTGGAATTATCCGCGAAAAAACGCCTCCGCGCCATTGTAGAAGCGAACGAACTCGGATCTGGATTTCAAATTGCCATGCGAGATTTGGAAATTCGCGGAGCGGGAGAAATTTTGGGCGCAAGCCAGTCAGGAACGATTAAAACCGTGGGGGCTTCGCATTTCATCAGGATGTTGAACAAAACCGTGGAAGAAATGAAACGCGGAGAAATTTCTACGGAAATCGAGGAAGAAGTAAACATTTCAGTAGAACTGCCTTTGTCAGCTTATATTCCGACAGAATTTATTCCTGACGAAAACGAGCGAATTCGAACTTATCAAGAACTCGCGGGAAGTGCAGACGAAAAGGAACTCCGCGAATTTATGTTGGAACTACGCGAAGATTTTGGAGAAATCCCCAAAGAAGTGGAAAATCTCGCGAAAATTATCCGCATCAAGATGATTTTGCGTGAAGCTAATCTGGAAGGTGTCAAAATCAACAAATCTTCGCACAAAAATTACGAATTAGTTTTACGAATGGGCAAAAAATTCAGTCCTGAACAGATTTTTGGTCTTCTGCAAAATTCTGATAAAAAATGGGTTATTACCAATAACGCCATCAAACTAAAGTTCGAAACCCTTTCTCTGAACTGGTATGACGAACTGGTGCAGGATGTGGGTTATTTGGTTTTGAATAAAAAATCTAAATAAAATAGTAGGGACAGGTCGCGACCTGTCCTCATAAAATCCCGCGAAATTTTCTTATTTTAAAAAACAAGTCCGGACTTGGTACAGGATAAAAAATTGTTTAAGTCCGGACTTAAGTTTTTTTTCAAAAATTTCGCGGGATTTTACTTTTTACAACTTTTTCTTACACTCAGAATGATGATGAAAGTAATAACCGGAGAAGACGCCAAAGTTTTGCGCGAAAAGTGTCAAGAAGTGACCGAGTTTGACGAAAATCTCGCGAAATTAGTGGATGAAATGCAGGAAACAATGCTTTATGAAGATCCGGAAACGGGGTTGATTGGAGTTGGTTTAGCCGCCAATCAGGTGGGAGTAAATAAGCGCGTAATTCTGATGACTTTGGGTGTGGGAACGAAAAAAGCGGGGAAAGTTTTGCCGATGGTCAATCCGGAAATTCTCTGGCTATCAGATGAAAAAGTAAAAATGGAGGAAGGGTGTTTAAGTTTGCCGAATGTATACGGAAAAGTTGTTCGTCCCGCCAAAGTGAAAGTAAAATGGCAAAATCTCGCGGGAAATTGGTGTGAGCGGAAATTTGATAAATGGGACGCACGAATTTTTTTACACGAATTTGATCATTTGGAGGGAGTGATGTTTACGGATTATTTGAAATAGGTATTGACTATTTTCTTATTGTGTGTATTTTGAAAATATGAGTAAGAATATAAATATACGAAAACAACCTATTACGACAAAAATAACAAAAGTTGATGTAAAACTAACTAATGTGAAAGTTTCGGAAATTATAATTCCAAAGAAGAGAATAGAAATCCCTAATACTGTATTATCAATGGTTGATTCTGTTGTTAATGATTCTTCGGAATATATAAAAAAATTTGATTTTCTGAAGAGGAATTTTGAAAAAGTTTGTGAAAGGGGGCTTTTTAATAAAGATCGTTTTGATAAAATTTTAAAAAAATTTAATGGTCAAAATCTCGCGAAATTTTTTATGTATGGAAAAGATGATTATAACAAGATTAAAAATATAATCGGGGTTGATAAATCAAAAGTTGGTGGATTTTATAATAGACAAATGAAATTAGGATTTGTTAACATTAACGACGAATCAGTTCCTCTTTGGCATGAGCTGGTGGCAGTTCATGAGTCAATTGGTCATCATAATGAAAATTATGATAAATCACCTTTGTTGAAAGAGGCTTATCCGTATTTGATGGAGTATAAGTATTTTCTAGAAGCTCAAAAAAAGAAAAATGATAATTTGAATATAAGAGAGGATCGTATTTTTGAGAATAATTATTCTAGATATAGAGCAAAATTAGTTAATTATTGGGCATCTCTTAATCCAGAACAGATAACAGAAAATTTGGCGTATCATACTTTTTCGCCATTTGTAATGACAGGTAGTCAGCTGAATAAGCATAAGTTTTCAGGATACCCGCGAAATGCTGTGGCTACTTTAAATATGATTTCATACGCTTTAGATATTCCGAATTTAACGGAGCTTGTTGCAGACAATGCTCAAAAGGGGGATTCGGAAAAAATTTTTAATATAATTTCTTCTAAAAATAAGGAAGTGGCAAAAATATTGTTGTCGGTGAAGAATTATAGTCGGTTTACTGCCAGAGAATTTAACGGAAAAGATGATCAACAAAGTTATAGTGTTTTTTCGCAGGTTTATAAAGTTTTGCGAGGGAATTTGTTGGAAAAAAGTAAAAATCTTTCTGAGAAATTTCCGCCTGATTCTTTTGGTGCAGGTGTTTTGATATCTCTAAAAGATGATAAATTTTTAATAGAAATTCCGGAATTTTTAAAAGAAAATGATCAGAAAAAGGGTAAAAATACTCAGAACTCTGATGAATTAAGAAGACTAAGATTAAGAATGTATTTAGCAGGTAATCATGATAAGAATAACAGAAACAGGCAGGGGTATTAAATCCCGCGAAATTTTCCCAAATTTCTTTTTTCTGTCATACTTTTACCGATGGAACAAAAAGTAGATGGTTACGAGATTTTTGACATGTTGGATAGTAATTTAGCGGAATATGCGCAAAAAAATGCCACTTCGCGAGGTCGAAAAATCCGCGAAATTCCTGATCCGCAACGCGGACCTTTTCAGCGGGATCGCGACCGAATTATTCATTCCACTGCTTTTCGGCGACTGGCAGGGAAAATGCAAGTGGTGTCGCCGGGGCATGGCGACCATTTTCGCAATCGGCTGACTCACACTTTGGAAGTGGCGCAAATTTCGCGGGATTTGGCGCGCCAACTGCGTTTGAACGAAGATTTAGCAGAAGCAGTTGCCTTGGCG
>JALVIB010000022.1 GCA_027028725.1 Candidatus Altimarinota bacterium | reverse complement strand
GATTCAACTTTATAATTAGGGAAAGCTGTTTTTATGATTCTTAAAAAATGTTGCCAAACCTTTTTATTGTAATTTGAATCATCAGTTGAGATTAGATAAGTAAATATTTCTTGTAAAATTGGATCATCACCAATTTCATAATGTGTTCCTAATTCAATTTTCACGCTTGAGCTAGGAGAATTTTCTAATTTCTTTCTCATTCTATTTACAAAATCAGTTACACTGTTATTATCCCTTTCCAAAGTGGCAAAAACAGAATCTGAAATTGCAGATTGCAATTTTTTCGCGGGATTTTTCTTTATTTGTGGAATTTCTTTCGGATTATCCCAAGCTTCTTTGGCTTGCTTGATAGCATTTATTCCTTGTGGTCCGAGTCCGTGTTTTTTGTTAATCATGGTTTATTTGTAGTTGTTTTTGTTGTTTTGTCAAGGGGGGGGTGATAGTAATAAAATCCCGCGAAAAAATAAGTAATTCCTAATTTTTCCCCCTTGATAAAGGGGGTTAGGGGGATTTTTAAATAAGAAGTAGATTGCCACGCTACGCTCGCAATGACGGAATTGGGAAATCCCGCGAAAATTTATAATTTAATTGTATATTTGTAGGGAACGAATATTTTCGTTCTTCATTAAATCATCTTTTAAATAGTTGAATTATCTTTGTGGAGCGAAGATGTTCGCTCCCTACTATTTTCTGTTCATAATATTAAAACTCTGCTAAACTTCCCTTGATGAAAAAAACAGATGTTTTGTTCGGGTTTTTGCGGATTGTGATGGACGCGGTGATGATTTTCGCGGGATTAGTTTTGGCGTATTTTGTGCGGATGAACTGGTTTTCATATTTCGGGATTGAAGCACCGGCTACATTAATTCCGTTTGATTACCACCTTGATTTTTCGCTAAAAATTACTCTGTTCTTGCTTTTGATAATGGCGCTAAACGGCGCTTATTCGCTAAAAGATGAGAAAATAAAAAAAGAATTTTGGAAAATTTTTTGGTCATTTTCCGCGGGATTTTCGCTGATTATCGTTTTTTTCTTTTTCATTAAACTCTACTTTTTTTCGCGACTTATTTTTGGGGTGGCGTGGGTGAGCTCGTTGTTGTTAGTGCTTTTGGGACGCTTGATTTTACGAGAAATCCAAAAACTCGTCTGGGCGATGGGCTTTGGCAAAACACGCGTTCTAATTCTCGGAACAGGAGAGTTGGCGCGAGATTTGATAAAATTCCTAAACCAAAATTCGCGTTATAAAGTGATTGGAATTTTAGCCGAAAAAAATCCCCCACGCGAAGCGGGGCGCGGCGAGAAAAAAACTTTACAGGGAATTAAAATTTACGGGACTTTTAAAAAATACGAGGAATTTTTGGAAAACCATCGTCCGGATAAAGTTTTTTTGGCAACCGATAAACCATCAAAAATCAAAACCGGAGAGTTGGCGCGGTTGGCGCATGTTAATCACATCCAATTTAGTTTTGTGCCGGATGAATCCGCCTTGGATTTAGCCTCAGTGGAAATGTCCACAATGGGAAATTATCCGATTTTACATTTGCAGGCGACCAAACTGAAAGGTTGGGGGCTGATTTGGAAAAACATTTTTGATAAAATTGTAGCGGGAATTGCGTTG
>JALVIB010000021.1 GCA_027028725.1 Candidatus Altimarinota bacterium | reverse complement strand
GGTAAAGACAAGAGAAAACTTGTAGAACTTAGAACAAAAATGAGACTTCTTTCAGAGGACAACAAAAGTTCTATTTTGGAAAAAAGCTTGGATTATTTAGAAGAGCTTTGGACAAAAGTAAAAAAATAACTTTTAAATTTATTACTAAACCTTAAAAAATGAGTGAAATAAAATACAACAAGCATGGTATCCCTGAAGGAGCAAGAGAAGAAACTAATAAATCTCCAGAAGGACTAACCAATGGTAATAACCCATTCGGATTAAAATTAACCGAAAAAGAAGCGGCTGATTTTGCTGAAAATTTACTACGCACAACAGAAGAAAAGAAATCTAAATAAAATAGTCTTTTGATTTTTCGCGGGATTTTTTTATAATTCGTCAGTAAATAAACGCTGATGAAATTATCTGTGAACTGGCTTCGAGAATTTGTTGATTTAGACGGAATTTCCGCAGATGAAATCGCTGAAAAACTCACTTTGCATACCTGTGAAGTTGAAGAAGTAATCAAAAAATCCGCGAATTTTGAAAAAGTTTTTGCGGGAAAACTAATTTTCGCGAAAAAACATCCCGATAGTGATAAATTATCAATTGGGACTTTTGATGTTGGCGCACAAGGCACAAAACAAATTATTTTTGGACAAGTTTTTCCTTTGCACGAAGGCGAAATTTATTTAGTAGCACTCGATGGAGCGAAATTAGCGAGCGGAATTGAAATTAAAAATTCAGAAATTCGTGGCGAAAAATCCGAAGGAATGGTTTGTACAAATCAAGAATTAGGTATGAAAAATGACGGATTTATTCGTCTGACTGATGAAAAATTGGTGGGCAAACCGGCGACTGAAATTTTCGCGGGATTTTCCGATCAAATCATTGATGTGGATAATAAATCATTAACTCATCGCCCTGATTTGATGGGACACAAAGGAATTGCTCGCGAACTTTCGGCAATTTTCAAACTCCCTCTCCTTGTAAATAAATCAACCCCCCCAGCCCCCCTTGTCAGGGGGGAGACTACAAATCCCGCGAAAACCGTAGGGACAGGTCGCGACCTGTCCGTA
This sequence comes from Candidatus Altimarinota bacterium, assembly GCA_027028725.1. GTDB lineage: Bacteria > Patescibacteriota > Gracilibacteria > UBA4473 > UBA4473 > JALVIB01. The sequence goes on along the minus strand of JALVIB010000021.1, from coordinate 13,451 downwards.
GAAGTAGACATTCAGACAGAAAATTGTCGGCGATTTTGTTCGGCAAAAATGAGCGGTGTCAAGGTTCAGCCGTCAGAATATGAAACACAAATTCGGCTGGAAAACCTCGATACTCGCGCCATTTCCAATATTGTGGATATTACGAACTTGAATTTATTGGGATTAGGTCAACCGATGCATGTTTTTGATGCGAAAAAAATTCGCGGGAAAATTATCGTCCGCCAAGCTCGTGATGGTGAAAAATTAGTCGCCCTGGACGGCGAAGAATACGAACTAACCAGCGATGACATCGTTATTGCTGATGAAGAAAAAGTGCTATCCATCGCCGGAATTATGGGCGGACTGGAATCATCTGTGACAGACGAAACAACTGAAATTATTTTTGAATCCGCGAATTTTTGCCCAACCAGCGTACGCAAAACCAGTCAACGACTCGGTTTGCGGTCAGAAAGTTCTACTCGTTATGAAAAATCTCTTGATCCAGAACAATGTTTACCAGCTCTGTTGCGAGCGATTGAGTTGGTACAGGAAGTTTCCCCCGGTGCCAAACTGGAAACCGGAATTACTGATGAGCGATCCGCGCCTGCCCTCCGTAGCCTTGGCGAAGGAGGGAAATTTATCAAGCTAGATCCAAATTATGTTCGCAGCTTATCCGGTTTAAATTTGAGCGATGAAAAAATCCGCGAAAATTTGGAATCACTGGGATTTATAGTGGGAGAAAATTGGAATGTCGAAATCCCCTCTTGGCGTGCGACCAAAGATATTGAAATTGCCGAAGATTTAATTGAAGAAATTGTTCGGTTATACGGATTTGCCAACATTGAATCGAAATTGCCGACTTTACCGATCACACCACCACGGAAAAATGAATTACGCAAACAAGACTGGAAAATTCGCGGGTTTTTGGTCAGTAAAGGCTTGATGGAAGTTTATCATTCGTCTTTTGTCGGACCGGATGATTACAAATTTACGGAACAAGAAGACGATTATGTCCAAATCGCCAATCCGAGTAATGACGAATGCAAATTTCTGCGTCAGACTTTGATTTCTAACTTTGTTCGGCATTTGAAACCGGAACTGCGCGCCCACGAAAAAGTTAAATTTTTTGAACTAGGAAAAAGCTATCACGCACCAACAGATGAAGTGGCAAAACTTGCTTTATTTTCCGCGAAATTAAAGGGCGACACCGCAGAAATGTTTTACGAGATAAAAGCTGATTTGGTAGAAATGCTGGAATTTCTGGGGCTAACGAAAGAAAAAATTGATTTTCGCCAGGCTGAAAATCCTGCGAAATTTTGTCATCCGCACCGTTCGGCTGATATTTTCATCGATGAAGAAAAAGTCGGATACTTATCAGTTATTCATCCGGCAAAAAATTCGGTTAAAAATTCCGCCATTGTTTTTGCCGAACTGGAAACCGAAAAAATCCAAAAATTCGCGGGAATTTCCGAGAAAAAATATCAGAAAATGTCTAATTTTCCGGCTGTCCATCGCGATATTTCTATTTTGGTCGGACGCAAAACATTAGTTGGAGATTTAATCAAAGTTGCCCGCGAAAATTCTGAATTTTTGACTGAAATTGGGCTTTTTGATGACTTTGTAAATGAAGAAAAATTCGGAAAAGATTTGAAAAACCTTGCTTTCCATTTAACTTTCAAATCCCGCGAAAAAACTTTGGAAGAAAACGAAATTGACGAAAACTTCAATAAAATTTTGGAAGCATGGAAAGCAAAATTCAACGCTCAACTTCGACTTGAATTTGATGCCAATAATTCCCTCTCCTAGCAGTCCCGAGTTCTCGGGAGGGTTGGGGTGAGGTAGAAAAAATTGCCTTTCCCCGCGAATTTTTTAAAATTATCGTATGAGTGAAAAAAAGAAAACAGGCGGACTCATCAAAGGACTAATCATCGGCGGAGCAATCGGTTCGGTAATGTCCTTATTGTTAAGTTCCAAAAAAGGCAAAGAATGCCGCGATAAATTAAGCGACGGAATCGGCGCTGGTGGAAAAAAATTGTGGAACTGCTTTAAGAAAGAGAAGGAATAGTTAGCAAGTATTCCTATTTCTCCAAATTCTTTTATATTCCCTCTCCTTTTAGGAGAGGGCGAGGGTGAGGTTAAAAATTTCGCGGGATTTTCCAAAAATTATCCAAAATGAAATTGACAGACACCTAGTTTTTTCTAAAATCTCGGCAGTTCTTTACAACTTCGGGCACATAGCTCAGCTGGTTAGAGCGCGTCTCTGATAAGGACGAGGTCCCAGGTTCAAGTCCTGGTGTGCCCACCATTCTTCGCTTTTAGTAGTAAACTAGATTTCTGCGAAGAATGTCCTCCGTAGCTTTTAGCGAAGGATGGACAAAAAGCTTCGAATGGCACGCCATTCATTTAACACACCGCGGAGTAGAGCAGTGGTAGCTCGTCGGGCTCATAACCCGAAGGTCGCAGGTTCAAATCCTGCCTCCGCAACCAACGAAATTAATCTAATTTAAGGCAGATTCCACAATCTGTCTTTTTTGGAAAATTTTTTTAGGAAAGCCAAAGCCCCGCGAAATTTCTGTTTTGACAACTCCAAACAGAATTGGCACAATTGAAATGATGAAATTTCATAAAAAAATCATTCTTTCGGTTATACTAAATTCCCTACTCTTTTGGTATTTGAGTGAGAATTTCAACACTTTGGTTGACACATATTTTCACGGAAAATTCCATATCGATGCAAACTGGCTGACTTTTGCCTTACTGGCTGCCTTGTTCGGTTTTTTAAACGGATTTATAAAACCAATTTTGAAATTAGTTACTTTACCAATCCGATTTTTAACGGTTGGTTTATTCGGGTTTGTGATAAACGCTTTTGTGCTTTTATTATTGGAAAAACTAGCAATTTTCCTAGATTTAGACGCCAAATTTACCATTATCGGCTGGGGAACTTACTTTATTGTGGGCTTTGTTCTATCTGTCGCCAACGGAATTATTCACTGGTTTGAGGATTAAAAATTTCGCGGGATTTTCAATCGTCATTGCGCCCCCCGCCCTACGGAGAAAGCAATCTACTTCCTGTTCCTTTTGTCATCCTGAATTTATTTCAGGATCTCTTTTTTAGATTCTGGACAAGTCTATATGCCGGCAACAAACAAAGAAATCCCGCGAAAAATTGACTAATTAAAGTCAGTTACTAAAATTCTCGTGATTTAAAAGTTTCAATATGTTTAAAATTGCTTACACAATCGTTTCCGTGCTCTTAATTATTGTAATTTTATTACAACAAAAAAACGCGGGACTAGGAACTATGATGGGCGGAACTGGTGAAGAAATCGCGCAAACTCGCCGTGGAGCTGATAAATTCTTGCACCAAGCGACTGTGGTTTTATCTATTTTATTCTTCGCGGGCGGTTTTTACGCGATGTTTTGGATTTAATTAAAATCCCGCGAAATTATGCGACCACGCTATTCACGATCAGCAGTTAAGAACTTCTTTTTTCGGAAAAGAATCTTTTTCGGCGGGATTTTACTCGTGGGATTAATTATTTTCGCGGGAATTTCTTGGCATAAATTTTTTCTCGCTCATTCCAAGTGGGTACCGAAAGAAGGTGGAATTTTCACCGAATCAACTATTGGGGAAATCAAAAACATCAGTCCTCTGGCTAGTGATAGTTCTTTACTTGATTTGGATTTGAAACAACTTATTTTCGCGGGATTATTGCAACACAATCCAGTTAGCGGCGATATTGAAGATGGTTTGGCGACTTTGCGCGTCTCGGAAGACGGTAAAAAATATTTTTTGACATTAAAAAATTCCGCGAAATTTTCTAATGGTGAACCAGTTACTATTGATGATGTTTTATTTACTTTTGAAGATGTCATCCAAAACGATGGTTTCCAAAACGATGCGCTGAAACGAGCTTTTGAATACATTACGATCGATGTGATTGATAAAAACACCGTGGCGTTCAACTTATTAGAGCCAAACGCTTATTTTTCAAACTTATTGACAACGCCAATTTTGCGGAAAAAAAGTTATGAAAACGCTTTAATTGAAGAAATTAATGATCCAGAACTGCCCGCGAATAAACGACCAATTGCCGCGGGACCTTATGTTTTGCAAAATATTGTCCACGATGATCGGGGTTTGACGCGGATTTTTTTGGAACGAAACGAACATTTTTTCGCGGGAAATCCTTATATCAAACAATTTGTTTTTTATGTTTACCAAAAATTTGATTACTTAAAGGACGATAACCGCTGGACAACTTTTTATTCGCATTTGAAGACGAATCAAGTGGACGAACTTGAAGAAAATTTGTACGGCGAATACGCCCGACGAGAATATGTTTTACCGCGATTTATTGGCGTTTTCTTTAATTTAGATCGTCCTCTGCCGGCAAATCCACATTTGCGCGAGGCTTTGAGCATGAGTGTTGATAAAAACAAAGTTTTGAGTAAAGAAAAAGGCTGGACGAGAATTGATTCCGTTTTCTTTTTTGAAGGAGTGGAAGACTGGCAAGAACCCGATTATAGCGGAGCTCGCCGAATTTTGCGCGACAAAGGATTTAAATATCATAAAAAAGAAGAACTTCGGTTTTATAAAGACCAGCCCGTGAAATTGAAAATGATAACTTCTACCGCACCGGCAATTTATTCTCGATTAGCGCAAAATATGGCGCGAGTTTGGGAAAAAGAACTGGACATTGATATTGATTTGGAAGTCTTAAATCCCGCGAAATTTCAGCAAGCTCTGCGTGAACGGGATTATGATTTGGTATTTTTTGGGCAAAATTTCTCGCAAAATCCGGACAGTTTGTCGAGTTGGCATTCTTCCCAAAGCGGCAAACTAAATCTCGCGAATTTAACTAATCCTGATGTTGATTATTTGATTGAGGAAGTGCGGTTCAGCGGAGCGGTTTCTGATTTGTTTACGCTAAACCAAAAACTGGACGACATTATTCCGGTTATTCCGCTGGCTACGCCGAAATATTATTTGTTGGTTAACCACGATTTGTTGGGATTTTCTAAAACTTTCGGCAAAATCCGTAAACATTCTGAAAGATTTTTTGGAATTGAGAAATGGCATTTCAGCCAAAAACGAGACTGGGACTGGCCGAAACATAAATCAAAATTCGCGGGATATTTTTCTTGGTTATTTGGAGCGGAAGACGAATTAAAGCCTGATTACCGCGAGATAATTCCACCAGAATTACTTGAAAAAACTGATGAAAAAGAAACTAAGTAAAACAATTTTACAAAGCATGGAGCAGATTAATACTGCCCAAAATGAAGTTTATCCCGAGCGAAGCCGCGGGACGAAAAAATCCCCTATTCTGGCTTTTGATTATGGCGAAAAGTTTTGCGGACTGGCGTGGTCGCCTGATGGCGTGGTAGTTTTTCCGCTGGAAATTGTGGAAACGGCAAAAGCCCGCGAAAAAATTTTGGAATTGTATAAGGCGAAAAAATGTCAACAATTAGTGATTGGTTTGCCGATTTCTGGCGATGGCACGGAAAATAATGTTTGTCAGAAAATCCGAAATTTCGCCACCGCCTTGCGGGGCACAGCGGGATTTTTGGATATTGAAAATATTGAGTTTGTAAACGAACGAAATTCTTCACAAGAAACATTTTTTCGCGGGAAATCCAATCAGCCAAAACAACGAATTGATGATTTAGCCGCGGCGCGAATTTTGGAGTACTGGCTGGAGAGTTAGAAAAAAAATCGCGGGATTTTAATTTGAAATCCCCAAATCTTTATCACTTAAGCCCTTAGCTCTTTCAATTAAAATTCCCTTTAATGTATTTTTCCTAACTTCTAATAATTGTTTGTTTACTTCTTTTGTATACAAAGGACATTCCTTGTGCTCTTCTGTTCCACAAGGAAACTCCTTATCTTTAAGCTCTTCTTTTATCGCAGATTTATATGCTTCATAAGCATCACTCACAAGCGTACTAGAAAATAATTTATATCCCGATAATTTGCATTCTGCTATATATTTATAATAATTGCCATCATCAAATGCAGACTTATTCTTTGATATCTCAAAAAACGGACAAACACTTATTCTTTTCTTTTTCATTATAAATTTGGTTAAAATATATCATCTACAAAATAATAAATATAAAAACATTGTCAAATTTTTACCCAATAACTTTCACCTCCTCCACATACTTCTCCGCGATTTTTTGCAGTTCCTGCATCTTGGACTCGGTCAAACCGTGAAATCCCGCGAATTTTTTATCTAGAGTGTAGTCGGGACGGAAATTTTGCAGAGTGTAGCGACGGCAACCTTGCACAGATTTAGCGATTTTCTCGATAATTTCTGGCGTGTGATATTCCGCAATGACGGTTGTCCGAAATTCATAATCCGCCCCAGAATTACGAATTAAATCAATTGATTCCTGAAAAATTTTCGCGGGAATTTGAACATTGGTTATTTTGTCATAAATTTCCAGCGGAAACTTAATATCCATCGCAAAATAATCGACTAAATCCCGCGAGATTATTTCTTTTAACATTTGGGGATTCGTTCCATTCGTATCCAGTTTCACAAGAAATCCCATCTCCTTAATTTTCGCGATAAACTCGACTAAATCAGGTTGCATTGTTGGTTCTCCACCCGTAATCGCCACTCCGTCAAGGAAATTTTCGCGGGATTTTAGGAAATTAAAAAACTTTTCTTCGGGGATAAAATCATGTCGATTTTTCTTAATCAGTTCCGGTAAAACCAGTTCGGGATTATGACAATATCCGCACCGAAAATTACAACCGGCAGTAAAAATTGTCGTCGCCACTTTTCCCGGAAAATCAAGTAAAGTCAGGGTTTGGATTCCGCCGATTAACATTATAAAAATTTTAAAATCATTCAAAAAATTTCCCCCTGATAAGGGGGTTAGGGGGTTCTATTTCTTTAAAAAATCCTCTACTTCATAGATTTCCGACCCGCGAAAAATTTCTTCGCCGTCTTTAAAAATAAGCAAAACCGGTGCGACTGTCACGCCGTATTTCTGAACCTGTTCCATAAAATTAGGTTTTGTTTCATCCAAAATTTCCCCCGAAACCGCGCCTGTCGACCGGAGCTTTAGCGCAGGTTGAAGATTTTCACGAACAAATTCCTTCATTTTAGGACATTTCGGACAGCTGGTAGTAGTAAATAGTAAGTAGTTCATTTTTTTATTTTATAATAATTCATGTAATATTTCAACTAATTATTTTTTGTCTATTTTTTTATTTGGATTATAATGTAACTGAAATAGGCCACTGGGCGTTCCCGGGGACCTATTTTTTTGTTTATGGAAAAATTTTAAGTCCATATTTAGCTGTATCACCAAAATTACCACTATAAAATTTTGTTGTTAAAATTTGAAATGCCCTATTTTCTTTTTCTGGTCTAATTACTTTTGTTGTTATGGGATAAATTGCTAAATCGGTAATTTGCGTTCCAATATTTTCTTTTCCTACGAAATTTAATTTTTTTTGGGGAAATACTTTTATAAACATTTGTTTACTAGAAAATCCATTTCCTTTCTCTTTTAATCTATCAAAAACTTTCTGTAAAGGTTTCACATTTTCATCTCTTCTCTCCAAAAATAACTCTGCTATAGCTTTTTTATTCCTTAAAAAATGTTCACATCTTTCTAAGATAAACTGAAAAGCTAAATCATAAGGACAACCAGGTTCTTGATAAAGACTTTTTAGCTTTTCTTTATGTATAACACTTGAAATAATCGTTACTTCATTTTCTTTAAAAAATCTTGAAATATCATCTAAAAGATGTTTCCGTTTCTCATAATGATTAAGTTTTTTAAATACTCCCCTTCTTTTTCTGATTTCACTTGAATGAAAAATTGTATCTTTTTCAAAACCATTAACAACTTTTAAAGACTCAAAATTTGGAATAATTGTGTTTTCAAAATATGTCTTTTCAAAAATTAATGCTCCTACGCCAAATACTGGATATTGCGAATCAATTTTTACTACATTGGGATCTCCACTCTCATCAATAAAAATTACATATTTCTTCATCTTAATACTTTTCACAAAATTTGGAATTCATGGTGCAATTTTCCGCGAAATGTTGGCGAGAATAATGCTCTGATTTTTTCCCTGTGTTGAACTGAGAAACTGGACGATGGTAGCCCATCACGCGTGTCCAAATCTCGCATTTTTGTCTTTTACAGTCTGCCGTTGCCGATTTTGTGTTTGTCATTTTATATAATTGGTTAAAAATTTGTCATTATTTGTAGGGATCACGCCCCGTCCATCAAGACGCATGCGAACAAGTCTTACTTTTTTTAGAAATTGTCTTTTGCCGTCTTCGAGCGTCGTATTTTTCGCGGGTTTTTTCGTCCTCAATATTCTCTAATCCTAATTCTGCATCACATTTCGGGCAATAGTCGTGTTCTCCCGCGAGATATCCGTGTTTTGGACAAATCGAAAAGGTCGGAGTAATCGTAATATACGGAATATGAAACTGCGTTAGAATTTTTTTCACTAATTGTTTACAAGATTCCGCATTAGAAATTCTTTCCCCCATATAGGCGTGGAAAACCGTTCCTCCGGTATATTTCCCCTGTAATTTTTCTTGCAATTTAAGCGCTTCAAAAGCGTCGTCTGAAAATTCCACCGGTAATTGCGATGAATTTGAATAATACGGCGCTTCCGGTGTTCCTGCCTGAATAATTCGCGGGAATCTCTTTTTGTCCTCTTTTGCAAATCGGTAAGTTGTTCCTTCGGCCGGTGTCGCTTCTAAATTGTAAAGATTTCCAGTTTCTTCCTGAAATTCCACAAGTTTATCACGCATAAAATCCAAAACTTTTTCCGCGAAATTTTGCCCCCATTCGTCAGTAATATCGTGTTGATCGTTGGTAAAATTGCGGATTGCTTCATTCATTCCGTTCAAACCGATTGTTGAAAAATGATTATTTAAAGTCCCCAAATATCGTTTGGTGTAAGGAAAAAGTCCGCGATCCATCCATTTTTGAATTTCTTTGCGTTTAATTTCCAGTGAAGTTTTGGCTAAATACATCAAATGCTCAATTCTCGCGAAAAATCCTGCTTCGTCACCTTTATATTGATACCCAATCCGTGGCAAAGAAATTGTTACTACTCCGATTGAACCGGTCATTTCCGCTGATCCAAAAAGTCCTCCACCTCGCGCCAAAAGTTCTTTCAAATCAAGTTGCAAACGACAACACATTGAGCGAACTTGCCCCGGATCAAGATCGGAATTCAAGAAATTTTGGAAATACGGCATTCCATATTTCGCGGTCATTTCAAAAAGTGGCTCGGTGTTAGGATTTTCCCAATCAAAATCCGGTGTGATGTTGTAAGTTGGGATTGGGAAAGTGAAAACACGCCCTTTGGCATCTCCATGTGTCATCACTTCAATAAACGCGCGATTAACGATGTCGCGCTCTTTTTGCAGTTCCCCAAAAGTGTATTCAAAAGGTTTCCCACCGAGCAAAAGACGCTTGTTTTCCAAATCTTTCGGACAAGTCCAGTCCAAAGTAATGTTGGTAAAAGGCGTTTGTGTTCCCCAGCGACTCGGCACATTGAGATTGAAAACGAAAGACTGCATATTTTGTAAAACATAAGCGTAAGTTTTCTTATCAACTAATTCTTGCAATTTTTTCGCGGGAATTTTTGGATTAATTTCTTTAATTTCTGCTTCAACTTCCATTTCATATTTTTTCACAAACGGCGCCATATAAGTATCAAAACTGGAAAATGCTTGCGCTCCCGCCCATTCGTTTTGCAAAGTTCCCAAAAAATTCACCATTTGCGAAACGGCTGTCGAAAGATGTTTTGGTGGATCTGACTCAATTTTGTCCGGAACTCCGTTGAAACCTTCTTCCAGCAAAGCGCGCAAAGACCAACCCGCACAATATCCCGCGAACATATCTAAATCGTGGATATGATAATCTCCATTGCGGTGCGCATCACCAACTTCTTGCGGATAAATATGCGATAACCAGTAGTTCGCGGTCACTTTTCCAGAAGTATTCAAAATCATTCCTCCGAGCGAATAACCCTGATTAGAATTAGCGTTCACCCGCCAATCCAGCTTGTTTAGGTATTCGGAAATAGTGTTCTCAACATTTACCACGACATTTTTATCAGAGCGAGATTGCGATCTTTTTTCGCGGTATAAAATGTAGGATTTTGCTGTTTGATAGTGTCCTTCCTCGGTCAAAACTTTTTCCACAACATCTTGAATTTCCTCAACGGTTGGGATTTTTTTCGCGAATTTTTTGTCTAAATAATCCACAACTTTCTTAGCAAGTTCCCGCGACATTTCTTCATCTTTTCCACCAATTGCTTTCGCTGCCGCCCAAATTGCTTTTTGAATTTTTTGAGAATCGAAGTCTACGATTTCTCCCGTGCGCTTCTGTACCTTGAATATCATTATTTAAAGAAAATTTAAGAAAAACACTATATCTTGTGTTGGATGCAAATTTTGAACCCATTATAGAGTGGCGTCAAGAAAAATGTCCAAAAATGTACTAGGCAAATCCCGCGAAATATTTCAAAGAAATATTGAACAATATTTTTATGCGCACTAAATAAAGGTCTACGACTTTTTAGAAAAAAATTTCGCGGGATTTATGAATTCAAAGTATATGAACAAATTTTCCTAATTAGTTTTTGTTCATTTTTTTGTCTAACTTTAGGAGAATTAGCTACTACAAAAAACAACTCTCCTGGTATTTTAAACTCTTTCATAGTATCAACCACATACTCGTAATATTCATTAGAATAGCTAGAAGTTGAATCTACAAAATAAACAGCGGGAATATTTGATGGATCGTCTTTTGTTTCTTTAAGTTTTCTTAGAAATTCTGACAAATTATTTTCACTGACATTTTCACTATCAAATCCATTATCAAAGTGTGTCACAATTAATTTTATTGTATTATCGATATCTTTTGCTACTTCTTCGATAATATCATTAAATAAACCGCCTACAACTTGATTTACCTCAATTCCTGGTATATTGGAAAGTTTATATTCCACTTCCTCCATAATAGGGGGGATAACATTAAGTTCATTGTAACCGTAAATTATTTTCTTCATCATTTGCATTTTTAGCAAAAAACAAACAATTGTCAACTTTTTCATTTATTTGAAAAAATTTCGCGGGATTTTCAAAAATTCGCTAAACTATTTTCTGTAAATTACAAAAAAATGACTGATAAAAAAATCACTGACATTTTGACTCGCGGTGTGGCGGAAGTGATAGTCCGTGAAAATCTCGCGAAAAAATTAGAATCTGGCGAAAAACTGCGAATTAAGCTTGGGATAGACCCAACAGGTTCTGACTTAACTCTAGGACACGCGGTTGTTTTGAGGAAATTGCGACAATTCCAAGATGCCGGACACACTGTAATATTTTTATTTGGTGGATATACCGCAACAATTGGTGATCCTACCGGAAAAAACGAAACTCGTCCTGTTTTGAGTGTGGAGGAAGTTGAAAAAAACGCTGAAACTTATTTAGAACAAGCCAGTCTAATTCTTGATATTGAAAAATGCGAAATACGAAACAATCGTGAATGGCTAGAAAATATGAATCTCGCGGAAACTTTAAAATTAATGGCACAAAAGTCAGTTCAACAAATTATGGCTCGTCAAGATTTTAAAAAACGAACCAAGCAAGGAATTGATATTCATTTACAAGAATTTACTTATCCTCTTCTGCAAGGCTACGATTCGGTTGTTTTAAAAAATGATGTAGAAATTGGAGGAAGCGACCAATTATTTAACATTATGGTCGGTCGCGATTTACAAAAAAAATATGGTGTTTCTGAGATTGGACAAGATTGTTTGACTTGTAAATTGTTGGTGGGGACTGACGGAACAGAAAAAATGAGTAAGAGTTTAGGAAACTACATTGCTTTGAAAGATACTCCAAACGAAATGTTTGGAAAAATTCTCAGTATACCCGACAACACTATGCTTGATTACTACGAATGTTTAACTGATGTTGATTTGGCAGAAGCAGAAGAATTAATCAAAACAAATCCGCGCGACGCCAAAGTGTATCTGGCGAAAACGATTGTGACTTGGCTGCACTCGGCAGAAGATGCGGAAAAGGCGTACCAAGATTTTCAAACGAAGTTTGTCAAAAAAGAAATCCCCGACGAAATGCCGGAATTCAAAATTTCGCGGGAAATTGGGATTTTGGATTTAATTTCCAAAACCTGCGGTTTCGCTAAATCTAATGGAGAAGCTCGCCGCTTGGTAATGCAAGGTGCAGTTAGTTTAGATGGCGAAAAGATTGGTGATCCAAACTTTATTGTTAAAAATCCCGCGAAAAAATTGGTTTTAAAAGTCGGGAAACGAAAATTCGCAAGAATTTCTAGCTAAAACATTGCAATCTCACCTTGATAAAGGTGTTTAGGGGGGATTTGTTAAAAAATCCCGCGAAGTTTTGAGAAAAACTTAAGTCCGGACTTAAACAAGAATTTTATCCTGTATCAAGTCCGGACTTGTTTTTCAAAATAAGTTAAAAATTCGCGGGATTTTAGTTGAAAATCTCTTTTTTTTGTGATATAATTCTCAGAATGATTTAAAAACACAAACACAAATGAGCGAACAAGAAATTATCAACAAAATCCACGAAGCAATCGTCTCTACCAGAAGTTCATTAGCCGCCGCCGAAAAATGGCTGGCTGTTCTGGCTGAGGATAAAAATGTCGAGCTAGACAAAGTCAAAGTTCGCGCTAAAAAGAAAGTTTTAAACGAAACCAGTGAGCGAATTGTGGAAGGAATTTTTGATGGACAAAATATGGTTGATAAAAACAACGAAGTTTATCCTGTTCCGGCTAATTATGCCTCTAAATCTAAGCTGGTTGAGGGAGATCGCCTAAAATTAATGATTCAAGAAAACGGTGCTTTTATTTACAAACAAATCGAACTAATCCCGCGAAAATTACTTGTTGGACGGCTTATTTTGGACGGAAATCAGTATCAGGTATTAACAGAAAACCGTTCTTATAATGTTTTATACGCCTCTGTCACTTTTTTCCACTGCAAAGTTGGAGATAATATAACAATTATTGTTCCCGAAGACGGATTAAGTACTTGGGCAGCAATTGAAAATGTAATTCACGAAAAAGAAGTGTAAGATTTCGCGAAATTTCGCGAAAAATATGAGCTCTAACTTGATTTATTGACTTTGTAAATTACAATTTAGGAGAAATAAAAGTAAAACATGAAAGAACTTAGATATACTTCCGAAATACTTGATTATTTACATAAAGCAGAAAAATATCATTTATTAGCTAAAATAAAAGAAGTTATTCCTGATTTTTTCCAAGAAGATATAGATATTAAGGAATATAATAAGAAGTATTACGATTTTTTAAACGAAAAAGGTATTAATATTCCAAAAAAATTTGAGAATGTTTTAAATGAGATCAACATTTTGACAAATAATACTAATAAATATATCGGTAAAAAAATATTT
>JALVIB010000020.1 GCA_027028725.1 Candidatus Altimarinota bacterium | reverse complement strand
ATATTATCACAAAAAAAATCTCGCGAGATTTCATGCATTTCATCGGTAATATCCAATCTCGCCGAATCCCCGAAATAGCGGAAAATTGTTCCGTTGTTCATTCACTTTGTAGTTTGAAACATGCTCAAATTTTTGCTAAACAAGAGCGACAATGTCGCTTCTTCATTCAAATCAATGTTTCTGGTGAGAATCAAAAACAGGGCGTTCTCCCCGAAAATTTCGCGGGATTTTATGAATCTTTGCCAAAAAATTTAGAAATAATTGGCATTTCGGGAATGGGCAAAGGACAAAACTTTTCCCGAACGGAAAAAATCGCGGAATTTAAAACACTTCTAAAAATCCGCGAAAAATTTAATCCTCAATGGAAAATCTCCGCGGGAACTTCCGTTGATTACGAAATCGCTTTAGAAATGGGAATTGATATTGTGCGGATCGGACGAGCGGCGTTTGAAATTAATTAGTCAAAAATCCGATAAACACAGCTGAAATCACGACACTCATCCGGATATTCGGGAGTATTATAAACTGAACAAAGTCCGGAATCTAAATCTAAATTTGGACAATATCCTTCGGCTGTTTGTTCGCCTGTTTGGGGATTTGCTTTACAACAGTCATGAATATTTAATTTGAATTTAATACATGTTTCACAGGTTCTAGGACTATAAGCATTTAATCCTATATCATTCCCATTTTCTCTTAATCCGGAAATTTCAGCATTTTCTGGTGCTAAATCCGGATATTCTTGGGCTAATTTTTCGTATGCTTCTTTTAATTTGTCATTCATTTCTTTCTGAAATTACCACAAAAAACATCTGATGTCAAAATTTCGCGGGATTTTAATCTTTCCTCATTCCCGCGCGGGCGGGAATCTAGAGTTTAATAAATATACTTCATAAATACTAAATCAAGTTATGAAATTATTTTTTCCAATTCCCGCGAAAATATATAAAATAACTTCGATTTAACTTATTCAAATGAAATACACCGACATTTTGCTCAAAACTTCCAAAGAAAAACCAGCTGACGAGCCGTCCAAAAATGCCGAACTGCTAATCCGCGGGGGCTATATAAATAAAGAAATGGCAGGAGTTTATTCCTATTTGCCGTTGGGATTAAAGGTTCTGCGAAATATCGAAAATATCGTGCGTCGCGAAATGGAAAAGGCCGGTGCTTCGGAAATTTTGATGCCAGCAATGTCGCCGAAAAAGTATTGGGAACAGACTAAACGCTGGGACGCAATTGATGTTTTGTTTAAAGTGGAATTGTCTGGCGGGAAAGAAATCGCGCTAAATCCGACTCATGAAGAAGTCGTCACTCCCCTCGTCCAAAAATTCGCGAATTCTCCCAAGGATTTCCCAAAAGCGGTTTTTCAAATTCAAAACAAATTCCGTAACGAACCGCGTGCTAAATCTGGTTTGTTGCGTGGTCGCGAATTTTTGATGAAAGATGCTTACTCCTTTCACACTTCCGAAGAAGATTTTGAACGATATTATGATGTAATGACAAAAGCGTATCACTCTATTTATAGAGAATTAGGGATTGGCGATATTACAAAATTAGTGGCTGCTGATGGTGGAGAATTTTCGGAATTTTCGCACGAATTTCAGACTATTTCCGAGATTGGCGAAGACGAAATTTTCTATTTACCAAGCCAAGATAAATATTTAAACCGCGAAATTACGCCTTGTGTCGCGCCAAAGTGGGATAATTCGGATGAAGAACCTTTGCCAATGGAAGATGTCCGTGGCAAAAACATGATTGGCGTAGAAAATCTCGCGAAATTTTTGCAAATTCCGGTTGAAAAAACGACTAAAACAATTTTGTTTGAAATAGAAACCGGCGAAGTAATTGCCGGTGTGGTTCGCGGGAATCGCGAAATTGACACTAGAAAACTCGCCAAAGTTGCCGGAGTAAAAAAACTTGAATTAGCCAGCGAAGAAACGGTTTTGCGCGTTACCGGTTGTCCGATTGGTTATGCCGGAGTTTTGAATTTGCGGGAAGATATTCGTGTTTTTTGGGACGAATCTTGCGAAAATCGCGTCAACTTTGAGATGGGCGCAAATCGCGAACACTATCACACGATTAATGTAAATTTTGGGCGGGATTTAGAAAAACCCGCGAAATTTTACGACATTAAGGTTGCCCAAAGCGGTGATTTTTCTCCGGAAACCGGCGAAAAATACGAAACAATGCGCGCGATTGAGGTAGGAAATATTTTTCCACTCTCAACAAAATTTTCGCGGGCTTTTAATTTCAAAATTGACGGCAAGGAAGTAATTATGGGGTGTTATGGGATTGGAATTTCGCGAATTATGGGGGCTTTGGTGGAAATTTTTGCGGATGAAAAAGGAATTGTTTGGCCGGAAAATGTCGCGCCGGCAAAAATTTATCTCGCGCCAATTGGGAAAAATGACGAAGTTTACGCCAAGGCGGACGAACTTTATGAAAAATTCCGCGAAAAAAATGTAGAAGTTTTATATGACAACCGCCGAGAGAAAAAAGTTGGTCCGGGACAAAAATTTGCTGATCACGAACTACTCGGGATACCCTATCGCGTAGTGATTTCTGATCGCTTGCTAGCAGATGGCAAAGTAGAAGTTGTGGAACGAAAAACTGGTAAAACTGAAATTATTAGTTTTGAGGAGTTGGATAAAAGGTTCTAAAAATTTCGCGGGATTTTATATCCCCCGCAAAAACTCCTCAAATTTCCCGCGAAATTTTGCTTCATCAAAGGAAATCCCGCGAGATTTTATTTTTTCTAAATCAAAATCGGTTTTTTGAAATTTCTCAATCGCTTTTTGTAAACTTTCCGGCGTCTGTTCCTCAAAAGGAATCCCCCACTCCCCAACCGATTCACTAGCACCACCGCGGTTATAAAAAATGACTGGTGTCCCTGCCGACATTGCCTCAATCGGGGTTAAACCAAAATCTTCTTCCGCAGGAAAAATAAACGCTTGTGCTTTGGCATACAATTCGGCGAGATCTTCATCTTTCACAAATCCCAAAAATTCAATATTTTCCGCCCCTAATTTTTTCGCGAGATTTTGACACTTTTCCAATTCTGGACCAATCCCCGCCAACTTTAAAGGCAACTTATTTTTCGCAAAAGTCCGCACCAATAAATCAAATTTTTTATAAGGAATAAATCGCCCTATCGCGAGAAAATAATCCCCTATCTCTCCCCCTTTTTTTAAAGGGGGCTGGGGGGATTTAAAATCCCGCGACTTGTCCACTGAAGCTTTAGCGGAGGCGGAAATTTTCCACTTCTCAAAGGCCTTCACAAACTCCCCCGTCTCCACTCCGGGATAAATAGTGATCGCTTCGGCATTGTAAAACTTCTTAATTCTCTCGCCAACAAAATTGGAGTTTGCAATCCAGTAATCAACTTTTTTCGCGGCTTTTTGGTCAATCTTTTCCAAATAATCCAGAATTTTTGGCAGAAAAAAGCGAATCCATCTCCCCCACCACGGAATTGGAAAGTTTTGCAAGTACTCTTCGCGAGCGTGATATAAATAGCGATTCGGTGTATGGCAATAACAAATATGGACCGAATTTTCGCGCCGCGCCCCGCTCTGCGGTGGAGATTTTCGCACACATTTACTAAACCCCGAACTACTTGATGAAATAATTATATCAAACTCGGACAAATCCAAACGACGAAATGCTGACGGAAAAAATGGTAATAAAAACTGATGTTTTCGCCGAATAAATCGCGGTAATTTTTGTAGCCAAGTTGTCCGCACTTCCCGATTTTTTAGTTCCGGAAATTTTTCGCGGGAAATTACTGATGTGTAAATAACCGCCTGCGGAAAAAGTTTTGCCAAAGAGAAAATCACGCGTTCCGCTCCCCCACGACTAGTCAACCAATCGGCAATTATCGCAACTTTTTTGTTTTTCAGATTCATTTCACTTCGATTATAACGAATATCTAAAAAAAATCCCGCGAAATTTTTCAAACTCTCCCCCTGACAAGGGGGAGTTGGAGGGGGTTGTTTTAGAAAAACACAAGAACAAATCATTTCCCAAAAGCTCAGCTTGGATTTTCCCAAAATTTCTTTAAAATTTCAGTAATTAAACAAATAAAAATGAATCCACGCGAACGACTCGGACTATGGCAAGGTTTTCTTTCAGTTTTTTTAATTTCTCTTTCGGCTATCGCCGCCAAAATTTTATTAAAAACAATTCCCGCCGAAACACTCGTTTTGGTACGCGAAATTTTATCTGTTCTGGTTGTTTTCATGATTTTTGGATTATTCGTAGAGTTCAAAAAATTCGCGAAATTTAAGAAAAAAACACATTTATTTTTGATTATTTCCTCGATTTTAAGTGGTGGAATTATGCCTTTTTTGTTTTTGAAAGGGCTATCTTTGACTCCTGCCAGCGACACCGCTTTGATTTCTAGTATGGGAGGAATTCTCGCGGGAATTTTGTCGGCAATTTTTATCAAAAACGACAAAATTAGCCGAGAAAAAATTCTAGGTGCACTGTTTATGTTTCTGGGAGTAACGATTATTGCTACGCGAAATTTTCAAAACGGTTTAAATATCGGACTTGGTTACTACTTTCTTTTTGGAAGTATCTTGAGCGGAGCTATTTCAACAATTTTATTTAAAAAATTTCTAACTCATCTTTCTACTGACATCATTGTTCTCTCGCGAAATTTTTGGGGAATAGTTATATTATTAGGCGTTTTCCCTTTTCTAATCGATATTGATTGCAATTTGCAAGACATTAATTTTGATCAAAAAACGATTTTGATTTTTATTTCTTACGCAATTTTCACTTTAATGGTCGCGAATTTCTTGTGGTATAAGGCGTTGGAAAAAATTAAAGTTTCTAGTTCCTCAATTTTAACTTTTCTGAAACCATTGTTGGGAGTAATTCTTGCACACTTTATTTTGCAGGAAAAAATCGCGGGATTTCACCTTGTTGGTGGAGTGTTAATTTTGACAGGACTTATTTTTTCGATGCAACATCACAAAAAATACAGCTCACCTGATATTCGCGAAAGAATTCACAAACTATTTCACCATTTTTATTTTTAATGGATAATTTATTTTCAAATCTAGAGAGTTCGAAAAAAATTCCCACCGCAAAGCGGGGCGCAGCGCGAAAAAAAGGATTCCTTTTGACCGATGGCGGTAGTCGCGGAAATCCGGGGATTGCCGGTTGTGGAGCGGTTTTGTATGATGAGAAAAAAAAAGAAATTGCGCGAGCAAAAAAATCTTGTGGTCTGCAAACAAATAATTTCGCGGAATATGAAGGATTAATTCTGGGCTTAGAGCTGGCGCAAGAAAATGGGATTACGGATTTGAATGTTTTAATGGATTCTAAATTAATTGTGGAGCAAATGTCCGGAAATTACAAAGTAAAAAATGTTGGCTTGAAACCACTTTTTGAAAAAGCGAAAAATTTGAGTGAAAATTTCGCGGAAATTTCTTTTCAACATATTCCCCGCGAAAAAAATAAAGTGGCTGATATGCTAGCGAATCAGGCAATGGATAAACACTAAAAATCCCGCGAAAAAAATAACAAACTATCCCTGAGCGACAAATTCTTTCTGAAAATCAGCAGTCGAACGAGTCTCCCTTTGGCTCACTAAAACAACTGCAAGCAAATCCCCCTAAATCCCCCTTTATCAAGGGGGACTTTCAATAAAAATCCCGCGAAATTTTCCCCCTGATAAGGGGGCGAGAGGGTTTTACCCAATCCGCCTTTTTGCAAATCCATTAAATTCAGCTGGTGTTACTTGCACTGACTTGGAACTGGAAATTTCAAACGGGATTCGTTGTTCCTGAACAACTTTGCGCAAAAATAACTTAATCGCTCCCGACAAACTCAACCCCATGCTATCTAAAACTTTTTGCGCCGCTCGTTTTTCTTCAACATCAATCCGAATTTGAATATGTGCCATTTTTCAAAAATTAAAATACATTCCTTTACTATTACTTTGTAATGACAAAGTCAAGAAATTTCGCGGGATTTTATTTTTTAAGTTTTAAGAGATGATAATCAATCCCTGATACTTTTTGTCTAATAGTTTCTATTAGTTCATAACCAAGTTTTTCGTATATCTTTTTAGTTTCAGGATTTTTAACCAATTGATACACCATTTCATCATTCATTTCCTTCGCTTTCTTTAAAATAAAAGTAAAAATTCCTTTATTTCTGTATTCTTTTTTTACATAAGCAACCCTATGTGGCAATTCTCTCCCATCAAATACTACCTTTCCTGGTGAAAGGTAAGCAACTTCCTCTCCTTTTTGGTTTCTAACCCTATAAACATAAATACCATCAAAATTAAATTTTTTATGAGGATATTCTTTTATTTCAATAGTAAATTGTTCGTCACCTTTTTTAAAAACCTCTTTTAATTCCATTTTTACAAATTCCTTAAAACTTCATTCATTTTAGCACGAGTGCTTGGTCCAAAAATTGAAGCTCCGATACTTCGACGGTTTTGAACAATTCCGTGTTTAATTTGGAATGCTAGAAGTGCCTCGGCGGTTTTGTCACCAAAAAATCCGGTCGGATTTCCCGCGAAAAATCCTAATTTTTTCAAAACTTTTTGCAATTTTCGCACTTCCGCATTGCGTTTCCCGCGAAATAATTTTTCTTCACTCGTAAACTGCACCGGCTCTTTTTTTATTTCGGGTGTAAAGTCCAGCAGAACTCCTGCTGTCGCTTCCATTCTTCCCTCATCTTTAACCATAATTAAAGGAGCTTCCTGCTTTTCCGGTGGAAAAAAATCATCACGACGCGCCAACCAAAGTTCTTTCATTTTTTCGCGGGATTTTGGTCCAAAATTCCCCGCTCCGCGCGCATTTTTGGATTTGATAATTCCGTAGTCTAGCTGGAATTTTTCCAAAGCTTTTTCAGTTTTTGGTCCAAAATATCCGGTCGGAGTAGCGTCTAAATACCCTTTATCAATCAACAATTGTTGCAATCGAAAAACATCCATATCGTGATCATCAAAACCTAAATTTTCGCGAAAAACATTAGTCGTCCAACGCTGACGGAAATATTTATTAACTTCTTGGCGCAAGACTTTTTCCATTTTTTCGCGGGATTTTGGTCCAAAGTTCCCTGCTCCACGCGCATTTTCAGAATCAACCACACCGTATTTTAATTGAAAATTCAAAACAGCTTTTCGCACTTGGTCATCATATTTGCTACTTTCTAAATTCCCGCGAAAAAATTTCAGAAAACTCAATGCTTCTTTTAATTTACGAACTTCGGGGCGATTTGCTCCGGGATATAAGTTTTTGGTAAACAAATTTCGCGCTGTGCCCCGCTCTGCGGTGGGGATTTTTTGCCGAATTATTTCCAAAACAATTGGGGACAATTCCCTTCTACGCTCCACCAGACTTCGTTTGCGTGCTGTTCCGTGTGCAAAACTTCCGTTGACATGTTGCACTCCCCAATTCAACGAACGAATTAAGCCATCAGTTCCATGTCCCATCCAGTAATCAATTCGGTCGTGTCGAGCCGTATTGCGTTCTCCTTTATTAACAATTGCTCCTCCACGATCGTGAACAGTTCCACAACCAAGTTTTTCTAAACAAATATTGGTCCCAAATTTATAATTTCGCGGGGCGGCAATCATTCCGTGATAAACTTCTGTTCCATCCGCTCCGTAAAGCCCTTTTCCGTTCAGACGAATTTCTGAATCATAATCACCGGTTAGGTAAAACTCTTGCTTGGGAAGCGGTGAATAATAACCAGTCACGGTAAACTTCATCGCCCAAGCTGATGAGCTGGAAAGCACGACTAAACCGAACAAAAATCCCGCTACGCCCCGCAAGGCGGTGGCGATTTTTTTGATATTTATTTTAGAGAAAATTTTCATGTCAGATTTATTGCAAAATCCTGACATTATACCCGAAAATAAAGCTTTTTTCAAATATTTCGCGGGATTTTCATCATTATCATTGCGACCCTGCCTTGCGGGGAAAGCAATCTATTTCTTTTTTATTCCCCCCTCTTCAGATGAAGGGGGCAAAGGGGGTATTTGATTTAAAATTTCGCGGGATTTTCAAAAAGGCTGGCACAAGACCAG
The DNA here is from genome assembly GCA_027028725.1 of Candidatus Altimarinota bacterium. Classification (GTDB taxonomy): domain Bacteria; phylum Patescibacteriota; class Gracilibacteria; order UBA4473; family UBA4473; genus JALVIB01. The sequence continues at coordinate 6,476 of JALVIB010000020.1, read as the reverse complement.
CCCCTATATTTTCTAATTAAATTAGAAATTATTTAATAATCACACTTCCGTTGTGCATATTCAACTCAATTCGTTTTTCCATAACTTGGCTGTTCTGATGAGAAACAGGTTTTGCTTCCGCGATTTTTTGTCCCAACATTGGTGCTAAAACCAATCCAATTAGACAAGTTAATTTAATCAAAATATTCATTGATGGTCCTGAAGTGTCTTTGAACGGATCACCAACTGTGTCCCCCGTTACCGCTGCTTTGTGTGCATCAGATCCTTTATAAGTCATTTTTCCATCAATTTCTACCCCAGCTTCAAATGATTTTTTGGCATTATCCCAAGCACCACCGGCGTTGTTTTGGAAAATTGCCCAAAGCACACCGGAAACAGTTACTCCTGCCATATAACCACCTAAAACTTCCGCAGCTAATTCGTAATTATGTCCTGTCGCAACAATCGCAATCGCCACGATAATAATTGGTGTCAAAATTGTCATTAATCCTGGGAACTTCATTTCTCGTAAAGCTGCTTTTGTCGAAATATCCACACATTTCGCGTATTCTGGTTTTCCTTTTCCTTCCATAATTCCCTTAATTTCGCGGAATTGTCGGCGAACCTCTTTCACCATTTCCATCGCTGCTTTTCCAACAGAGTTCATCGCAAAAGCGGAAAAAACAACCGGAATCATTCCTCCGACAAACAAAGCTGCCAAAACCGGTGCCTTGAAAATATTAATTCCGTCAATTCCGGTGAAAGTTACATACGCCGCGAAAAGCGCTAGTGAAGTAAGTGCTGCTGAGGCAATCGCAAATCCTTTACCTGTCGCCGCGGTTGTGTTTCCAACTGAATCCAGAATATCTGTTTTTTCGCGGACTTCTTTTGGTAACTCACTCATTTCCGCAATTCCACCCGCATTATCGGCAATTGGTCCAAAGGCATCGATTGCTAATTGCATGGCAGTTGTCGCCATCATTGCCGAAGCCGCAATCGCAATTCCGTAAAATCCCGCGAAATTATAAGCTCCCCAAATCGCTGCCGCAAAAAGAATAATTGGTCCAGCAGTTGAAAGCATTCCTGTGGAAATTCCCGCGATAATATTCGTTGCTGCACCAGTTGCTGATTTCCGCACAATTTCTAAAACCGGTGGTTTCCCTAAACCTGTATAGTATTCTGTCATTATTGAAATAACTGCTCCCACAACTAATCCAATACAAGTCGCGATGAAAATATCCATTTGAGTAATAGTTTTGATTCCTTCGCCGAAGAAATTCATTTTAATCGTCGCGGGCATCATCCATTTAATTAGGAAGTAAGACGCAATCAAAGTTAGGAAAATCGCTCCCCAGTTTCCGATATTTAAAGCTTTTTGAACTTGTGCTTCTTTGTCGCCGTCTTTGGCGTTAACAAAGAATGTTCCAATGATTGAGAAAATAATTCCTACTCCCGCAATAATAATTGGTAAAAGAATCGGACCAAATCCCGCGAATTTATCAGCGAAAGCTTGTCCGGTATGAACTGCTGTATCGTGAATAATATAATTTCCTAAAACCATTGTTGCCAAAATTGTCGCCACATAAGATCCGAAAAGATCTGCTCCCATCCCGGCAACATCTCCAACATTATCTCCCACATTATCCGCAATTGTCGCGGGATTTCGAGGATCGTCTTCCGGAATTCCTGCTTCAACTTTTCCAACTAAATCCGCTCCAACATCGGCAGCTTTGGTGTAAATTCCTCCTCCAACACGCGCAAAAAGCGCGATAGATTCCGCACCGAGTGAAAATCCGGCTAATGCTTCCAAAACACGAGTCATGTCGTGGTAAAAATTCGCGGGATTTCCGCTCAAAAACATTTTTGTCAGCACGATGAAAAGTCCGCCTAGTCCCAAAACTGCTAGTCCGGCAACTCCTAATCCCATCACAGTTCCTCCGCGAAAAGCAACATGCAGAGCTTTGGATAAAGAGGAACGAGCCGCTTGCGTTGTCCGCACATTAGCGTTCGTCGCGATTCTCATCCCCACATTTCCGGCGATGGCCGAAAAAACTGCTCCAATAACAAAGGCAATAACAATAAAACTCGGGGTTGATTCAACGATTTGTGAAACTCCGTAAAGAGCCAACGCTGCTAGCACCACAAATCCCGCGAGAATTTTGTATTCAGCGTTTAAAAAAGCCAAAGCTCCCTCGTGAATGTGGTCAGCCAAAGATTTCATTTTATCTGTTCCGGCGTCTTGTTTATTGACCCAAGTAGCCAGATAAAACATGTACAAAAGTCCAATAATACTCAGTACTACTGGAATGTAGATTGCGAATTTCTCCATTTTAAATAAGGTTTTAAGAAATATTTCGCGGGCATTTTATTTTTTTCTATTGTAAAGACAAGTTTTGCTGACGGTTTTGGAAATTTCGCGGGATTTTTAAAAAGGACAGGTTTAAAACCTGTCCCTACTTATAAACTTGTAAACTAAAATTCTGTGATTTTTTCTACCTTACCCCTACCCTTCCCGAGTACTCGGGACTAGGAGAGGGAGTTAAAAGAAATAATTTTATAAAAAAATCCCGCGAAAAACAAAATGACACTCTACGAGCTTGCGAGTAGTTAGTGGAATTTTACCCTGAGTGACAAATTCTTTTTTTAAATCAGGAGTCGAATGGGTCTAGCTATTCAAAATCCCGCGAAATTTTCATATCTCCACAGGCGCGACGGCGTCGTCGCGCCTACAAAAAAAGGAAAATTATTAGAAATATTTTGAAACCGTCCCCTACAAAAATTATTAACTATTAACTGTTAACTATTAACTATTAACTATTAATTTCCCTAAATTCCCGCGAAATTTTTACTCCGCATCAGTGTACTAGTACATTGGTTCAGCAAAACACACTTTCTTATCTTATAAACTTATTGTCTTGTAAACTTGTGAACTCGTAAACCGACTCTTTATCTTTTTGACTTTTTAGCTTTTGAGCTGTCCTAAATTATTAACTATTAACTTTTCACAACCTTCTCCATCTGATGAGCAATCCGCAAAGCGTGCGCTTCTTTTGTGGCAGGACAAATTAGCTGGACGCCAATCGGCAAATTTTCGCGGGATTTTCCGACCGGAACAGCAATCCCGCAGTTCTCGGTCAAGCAAGACGGAGACAACAAAGCGTCTTCTAAATACATTTCCAGAGGATCACTGGTTTTTTCGCCGACTTTGAAAGCCGGTTTAGGGGAAATCGGTGCTAAAATAGCATCAATTCGCTGAAATTCCCGCGAAAAATCTTCCCGGATTAAAGTCCGAACTTGTTGCGCTTTTTTGTAGAATTTATCGGCATATCCCGCTGATAAAACATAAGTCCCAATCAAAATTCGGCGTTTAACTTCGTCTCCCAGAAATTTTTCGCGGGATTTTGAGAAAATTTCTTCAATATTGCTTGCATCTTTAGCCACTTTTCCAAAACGCACTCCGTCATAACGCGCCATATTCGCGGAAATTTCCGCCGGTGCGATAATGTAGTAAACCGGAATAGCGTATTTCGTATGCGGTAAAGAAATTTCGACAAACTCTGCGCCCAGTTCTTCTAGAATTTTTTTTGCGGATTCAAATACTGTCATGACATCTGCGGAAATTGCGTCAGATAAATATTCTTTCGGAGTCCCGATTTTCATTCCGGAAATAGATTTTTCTAAATCCCGCGAAAAATTTAAATCCCCATCTGGTAAAGTGGTGGAATCCAGTAGATCGTTCCCCGCGATAACATCCATAATCATCGCGCAATCTTCAGCTGTTTTTGCCATCGGTCCAACCGTGTCTAAACTTGATGCCATCGGGATTGTTCCGTATCGAGAAACGCGTCCGTAGGAAACTTTTAAGCCCGATATTCCGCAAAAATTCGCGGGATGCCGAATCGAACCTCCCGTTTCTGTTCCAATTGTTCCCGCACAAAAATTCGCGGCAATCGCCGCCGCCGGTCCACCGGAACTTCCACCGGCTACGCGCGAAGTGTCGTGCGGATTTCTCGTCACACCGTAAGCGGAATTTTCGGTACTCGCTCCCATCGTAAACTCGTCGGTATTCAGTTTTCCAAGCAAAACCACACCAGCATCTTTTAGTTTTTTCCAAACCGTTGCGTCATAAGGTGGGATAAAGTTGTCCAAAATTTTGGAAGCCGAAGTCGTCCGAATTCCTTTGGTACAAATACAATCTTTCAAGGCAAACGGCATTCCGTCGAGCGGGGAAAGCAGTTCGCCATTTTGAAATCGTGCATCCGCCGCGTCCGCCATTTCCCGCGCTTCATCGAAAGTAGTTGTGATAAAAGCGTTTATTTCGCCATCACGAGCTTCAATATTTTTGATAAAAGCTTCCGTAATTTCGCGGGATTTTACTTTCCCACTCTGGAAAAGTTGAGATAATTCGGCAAGCGTTTTTGTTGTTAGATCTGTCATAATAAATTCAAATTAAATTCCCCCTGATAAGGGGGTTAGGGGGTTTTATTTTTACATAATCCTCGGCACCACAATAGAATTCTCGCGAATTTTGTGCGGAGAACATTCAATTAGTTCCTTTTCAATTTCGCAAGGATTAATCGCGTCCTCGCGGTAAACATTTTGTAAACCTGTTGTCTGATGCGTCTCTGCCACGCCTTTGGTATTCACTTCTTCAAGTTGAGAAACAAATTCCAAAATATCGTCTAATTGTGGTGTTAATTTCACGAGCTCGTCATCGGAAAGTTCTAATTTCGCGAGTTTTGCCAAATGCCGAAGTTCGTCTTGTGTAATCATCTTATTTAAGAAAAAATCAGTTAAATTCTAACTGATTTTTTTGTTTAATGGAAAAATTTCGCGGGATTTTAGTTATTTGGTCTTTTGTGTTTAGGATTCAAAACAAATTCAACCATTTGTTTAACAGTAGGAATTAAAGCTTTTCCCGTTTCTTGATCTAAATATAAGGAATCATTTTTAATTACTCTTAACTCCTTCCCAGAAAATAATAAACCGCCATCTAATCCATGTCTTGTAAGTGATAATTTATCAGCAATACAATAAGATTTTGTTTCCGCATTAGTTTTGCCTTGTTTTAAAGCATCTTTTGCAGCATCTAAATATTTGCAACTCTTTATACATTTTATACAGTTTTTAACAATTTCTTTGGCATTTTTCTCTACCACCATTTCGGGATTATTTACAGAGTTTGACGGTAAACCAGCCGGACTTTTCAAAGTTGTATCAACATCATCTGCAACTAAATATTTCGCGGAAATTAATTTATTAGGTAATCCTGATTCTTTTGTCAAAAGAGGTCTTGTCCCCATATTAACTGAGTCATATCCTATTTTTAATGCCTTATCAATATCCTCACGATAAGAAATTCCTCCACCTAAAACTACCGGAACATGAACATCTTCATCGTAATATTCTGCAATATATTTACGAATTTCATCAATTGTTTTTTGAGCATCAAATCCACTTTCCGCTATTTCCTTTTTTCCCAAATGTCCTCCGGCAACATCTGGATGTTCTATATAAAATCCATCGGGAAGACGACCATTATTTTTTTTAGCAAAAATCATCATAAATTTCGCGGCTTTTGCTGATGAAACAATTGGCATATATCTAAGATGTGGGTATTCCAATATATCAACTCCTAAATCTCGCGGCATTCCTGCTCCGACCACCAAAATATCAACTCCATTCCCCACAACTTCCCCTTTTTCATTTTTTGTGCCTAAATTCCCAATTGTTTTAATCATTTCTTTATAATCCCCTACAGCATGCATTAAATTTATCGCCACAATCCCATAAGGATTTTTCTCACGCATCTTTGCCACTCGATCAATTAGAATTTCTTTATTTTTTTCCCGCGAAAATTTAACACGATTTTTTTCCAACCTTGTTTCCTTCGGTCCAAACAAAATCTCGCGATTTTCTGGTTCTCCAAGTGCCAAAAGAACAGCACTCATTGTCGGTAAAACTCCTCTCTTGGTTAATTCAGAAATATATTGGGGATTATTTACAAAATCAATTCCCATTCCCCCGGTTCCCAATGCAGGATAATACCCTTTCACTGTAAACATTTTATTGAGATACTCCTTTTTTTCTTGTTCAGAAAAAAATTGTGGCATCATTACCAACTCACGACCTTGCAGATTTTCCATAATTTGGGGGATTTAAATATCTGCAACAATTTAACAAAAACACAACACTTGTCAATTTTTTGCAAAATTTCGCGGGATTTTCAAAATTTAAAAAAATAATTTGACCAAACAAAGTTTTTCCATAAAATCTGCTCGTTCTTTGGTTTTCCAAATTCGCATTTGCGAGAGCGTAGCTCAACTGGTTAGAGCGCCGCCCTGTCACGGCGGAGGTTGCGGGTTCGAGTCCCGTCGTTCTCGCCATTTTTGTGTATGGAGGGACGAGAACCCGCAAGTTTGCGGGGTTCGACGCGCCGAAACGAGAAAAGAAAGCGACCGAGCAACGCGAGGGCATTTTCTTTGCGAGTGAGAAGC
>JALVIB010000019.1 GCA_027028725.1 Candidatus Altimarinota bacterium | reverse complement strand
GTATTACCGTCGTTCTCGCCATTTTTGTGTATGGAGGGACGAGAACCCGCAAGTTTGCGGGGTTCGACGCGCCGAAACGAGAAAAGAAAGCGACCGAGCAACGCGAGGGCATTTTCTTTGCGAGTGAGAAGCGAACGTCAAACTTTAAGAAAAAAAACAGAAGTATTACCGTCGTTCTCGCCATTTTTGTGTATGGAGGGACGAGAACCCGCAAGTTTGCGGGGTTTTCAAAAACTTCCTGTTCTTTTTTTGTCATCCTGAATTTATTTCAGGATCTCTCTTTTGATTGAGATTCCGAAACAAGTTCGGAATGACAATGATGAAAAATTCGCGGGATTTTACCGAATTATCAAACTTCCCGCCCAAGCGTTTTTCTCACGATGGCGGGATCTTCGAAATATTTAGTTAAATAAATCCCCCTTAATTTTTCATCTTACATTTTGTCCCCCTTTCTCAAGGGGGAAAAATTTGAAAGATTTTTGTGGGCTGGTACAAGACCAACCCCTACGGAAGGTTGATTGATAATCGCCTCTACCAGAAAAAGAGTGAAAATAATTATTAACTTTTAACTGTTAACTATTAATTGATAAAAATTTCCCGCGAAATTTTAGTCGTTCAAACTCGCCAAATACTCCTGCGCATCAAGCGCCGCCATTGCTCCATGTCCAGCTGCGATGATGGCTTGTTTGTAATGCGGATCAGAAACATCACCAGCCACAAAAACGGATGGCACACTTGTTCCGGTTTTGCCGTAAACCTTTACAAAACCGCGATCAAGCTCAATTTGCCCTTCCAAAAATTTAGTATTTGGAATTGTCCCAATCGCTACAAAAAGTCCTTGTAATTTCAATTCAGAAATTTCGCGGGTTTCTGAATTAGTTAATTCCACGGCTTCCAAAAATGTTTCTCCTTTCAAATCAGTCACATTTTCGTTCAAAATCACTTCAATTTTCGGATTATTAAAAACTCTTTTTAGCATTGGTTTGGAAGCGCGCATTTTTTCCTTTGGACCGCGGTAAATTAGGTAAACTTTTTCCGCGAATTTTGTCAGAAAATCGGCTTCTTCACAGGCGGTATCTCCTCCACCAATAACTCCAACGATTTTCCCGCGAAAAAATGCTCCATCACAAGTCGCACAAGACGAATATCCTTTTCCGCGAAACCTTTCTTCACCTTTACCAAGATTTAACCAACGCGCACTCGCCCCTGTGGCAATAATCACTATTTCCGCGGAAAATTCTTCATCACCTGCCCAAAGTTTCAAATTTTTCGGATTGCTAAAATCTACTTTATCAATTGTTTTAATCACCGTTTTCGCTCCAAATTTTTGAGCTTGCTGACGAATTCTATTCATAAATTCTGGACCTTGAACTCCGTCTGGAAATCCCGGAAAATTTTCCAATTCGGTTGTCCCCGTAAGTTGTCCTCCTGGCGTCATTCCTTCAAAAATTAGTGGTTCAAAATCTGCCCGAGCCGTATAAATTCCCGCGGTAAGCCCAGCTGGGCCAGATCCGATGATGATAACTTTTTCTTTTGTCATTGTTTAAAATTAAAATTTCGCGGGAATTATAACAGGTGAATAATAAAATGGGAAATTTTGTACTGGCATAAGATAAAAACCTGCCATAAATTATTAACTATTAACTATTAATTTTTGTAAATCCCACGGAATTTCCTAAAATCCCCCCGATGACAGAAATTGCTAAAAAATTCCCGCGAAAATTTGTAGAACGGATTCAGAAAATTTTGCCGGCAAAAGAGCAAGAAAAGTTTTTTGAGACTTGCACCGAGCCGTTACCCAAGATAATCCGCGTCACGCAGTCTCCTTTTCGTGAAAAATTTGTGAAACCAAATAACTGGGAACTAAAACCGGTGGCTAAAATTCCCAATACTTTCTTTATTTCGCGGGAAAATCAGCAAGAATTGGCGCTGGGAAAAACTTTGGAACACTTTGGCGGAAGGATTTACGCTGTTTCGGCGAGCTCCCTACTTTCCGCGGAAGTTCTCGATCCACAAGTTGGCGACAAGGTTTTGGATATGTGTGCCGCGCCCGGCAGTAAGGCGACATTTATCGCGGAAAAAGTTGGTCAAAAAGACGGAATTTTGGTCGCCAATGAGTTATCGGCAACGAGGAGTAAAAAACTCGCGAGCAATATTGATCGACTGGGCTTGATAAATGTGGTTATTAGTCAAAATGACGGGACTTATATGAACAATTTTTTTGAACAAGAATTTGATAAAATTTTATTGGATGCGCCGTGTAGTTCGGAAGGATACGGACGGAAAAAAGCGAATTTTTTCGCGAATTCTTGGGACGAAAACAAGATTGCTGAAAGTAGTAAACTCCAGAAAAGGTTAATTGTTTCGGCCTTTGAAATGCTCGCTCCCGGTGGAGAAATGGTTTATTCTACTTGTACTTCCGCGCCTGAAGAGAATGAAATGGTGGTGGATTTTCTCCGCGAAAAATTTCCCGAAGCCGTAGAAATCTTACCGATTGATCTGGGCGAAGTTCCGCATACTTCGGGAATTCAGAAATTTAATGGTGTTAAAATTTCATCAGAAGTAGCACAAAACGCCAAACGGATTTGGCCCCATCTCCGCAATGAAAAATGGGATAGTGAAATTTTCTTTTTGGTGAAAATTCGAAAAATTCGCGGGATTTCGCGAGGTAAAATAACCAAATCGCCGAGCAATAATTATCTGAAAGTTTTGAATAAGAATAAAACCGCCGAAGTAATTGTGCGTATCTGTAAAAAATTCCAAATCCCGAGAAATTTTTTCAAAAATCTCGCTGTTGTTGAAAAAGATCGTGCTTTTTATCTGACGAATAAATACACCGCTGGTTATGCGACAAAAAATGCACATCGCCGAGTGGGCTTAAAAATTATGGATGAATACGGCAATCCGACAACGGAATTTGCGCGAACTTTTGGCGAACTTTGTCAGCAGAATGTTTTGGAAGTTTCGGAAAAAGAAATGAAAGATTTTTTCGCGGGAAAAAACCTGCAACTGCCCGAAAATATGAATTTAAAAGATGGCGAAGCGGTTATTGTGAAATACAAAAATCAAGGACTAGGCTGGGGAAAAGTTACCAAAAACGGGAAACAATTAAAAAATAAGTTGGAACGAAATTTGACGATGAGTTTGTAAATTTTCCAAAACTTATTAAAGTATAGGCGGTTTTTTAATAAAATTACAAAATGGCGAAGAAAAAACAGAAAATGATGGTGAAAATAGTTGCCTTACTGGCTCTAGTCGGAATGATTTTGACTTCGGCGGCAATGTTTTTTATCCGCTAATTTCGCGGGATTTTAGAAATCCCCTTTCTTTTTCTATAGGGAAGGGAAAAATTAACCTCACCCTAGCCCTCTCCTAGGAGGAGAGGGAATTAAAAGGAATTAATAAAAATAAAATGAGAGTAGTTTTGGGAATGTCAGGCGGAGTGGATTCGGCCGTCTGTGCCAAGCTTTTGCAGGACGCGGGACACGAAGTTGTCGCGGTTTTTATGCGAAACTGGGAAGACGGTACAGAGGATTGTACCGCAACCGATGATTTACTGGCAGCGGAAAAAGTCGCGAAAAAATTAGGGATAGAGTTTCATTCGGTAAATTTTGTCAAAGAGTATTGGGAAAATGTTTTTGAGTATTTTATCGCGGAAAATAAAGCTGGACGAACACCAAATCCCGATATTTTGTGCAATAAGTTCATCAAATTTGATTCCTTTTTAAAATTCGCGGAATCTCTGAACGCCGATAAAATCGCGATGGGACATTATGCAAAAGTTGATTTTAACGATCAAACACAACTTTACGAATTGAAAATCCCGCGAGATTTAAACAAAGACCAAACTTATTTTCTCCACGCACTTAATCAGGAGCAACTTTCGCGAACTTTGTTTCCATTGGCGGATTTGACCAAGCCGGAAGTGCGTCAAATTGCTTTGGAAAACGATTTTCCAAATGCGCGTAAAAAAGATTCTACGGGAATTTGTTTCATTGGAGAGCGAAATTACACAAAATTTTTGTCTAAATATATCGCGAAAAATCCCGGCAATATCGTTGATTTAGAAACAGGTAAAGTCATCGGGAAGCACATTGGATTGAGTTTTTACACAATTGGACAAAGCAAAACCTTGGGAATTGGCGGAGTGAAAGGATTTCCCGAGGGGAAATGGTATGTGATTCAGAAAAATTTCGCGGGAAATTTGCTGATTGTTAGTCAGAATGAGGAATTTTTGATGTCCGACTTTTTGACCGCGAAAAATATGAACTGGATTGCGGGGCAATTAAACCCCCTAGCCCCCTTGTCAGGGGGAAAAGATAGTAAGTTTAGCTGTTTAGCAAAAGTGCGTTATCGTGATAAAGGTGAAAAATGTGAAGTGAAAGTCTTGGATGACAATAGAATAGAAGTTAAATTTAAGCAAAAAATTCGCGGGATTACGCCGGGGCAATCAGTTGTTTTATACGATGGAGATGTCTGTTTGGGGGGAGGGGAGATTGAATAGGTAAGAAAAATTTGACAAAAACAATTTGTTGTGTATTTTTTGAATGTGTTTTAATTTTAAGTAATGGAGAAGTTTAAAAGTTCCGAAAAAAACGGTTTGGATAACTTGAAAGAGTTTACTAAAAACGCGGTTTTATCTTTGTTAGGTTTTGGAGCCGCAGTTCTTATAGGTAATGATATTCGTCATACTGTAGATGAAGTTAATTTTGTACTTGGAGTTCCACAAATTTTAGAAATTGCACTTTTGGCATATGTTTTAGGTTTAGCAATTGATTCAGGGAAGGATGCAGTGGATGCTTTAAAAAACTGATTAACAAAAAAATCCGCGAAATTATATAAGTAATTATCTGTTTTTATTTTAAAGTAGGGATAGAGAATAATTTAAAAATCTATTATTTATCGATGTCCTTATTTTTAATTGTATAGACCTTTATAACTTCTCCTTTCTTATTGGTTCTTAATTCGGGAACTGTTGTGAGAGGTCCCCTTCCTATTTGTTGAATCAGCAAATTATATGTTTCTCTATCTGTTTCTGAAATTTTTTTAGCCTTTTCTACTAATTTTTCATTTAAATATCGATTTTTTCTATAGAATGAAGCTATTTCCAACGCTTCATAGGCTTCCTTACTCATTAGTTCATCTATAAAAG
>JALVIB010000018.1 GCA_027028725.1 Candidatus Altimarinota bacterium | reverse complement strand
GATATTTTACACATCTCAAAGAAAAATTAGCAGTTCATCATGGTGCCTCCAAAAACACTCAAATTAATCTCATTTCTGAGTTAATTTTTTTGTAAAAAACGCACCCAAAAAGTTACACCTGCCAAATTCTTTTTTTGGACACTCATAAAGGAAGTCCCTACAAAATCCCGCGAAATTTTTCTGCACCTCATTCCCGCAAAGGCGGGAATCTAGACTTTAAATAATTCCTTAAACTTCCCCCCGCAAGGCGGGGGCTAGGGGGTTATTTTTCTTACCGCTCATAATGCGTTTTCAAAACGGATTTGCCCAAAATGTGTCCCAAACTATTAACCAACAAATGCCCCGCCGTCCAATCGGGAGTTCCCTTAATTTCTTTATCCAAAGCCCAAAGCTCGAAAAGATAATTCTCGCTCGTTCCTTCGGACGGACAAGGCGCGCTGTAAGTTTTGGGAAAATCGTTTGCACCCTGCGAAAATCCCGCGAAATTTTCGTTGTTAATCTCGGTCGTGTCCGCCGGAATTCCCCAAAATGTCCCGTGAACTTTTTTCGGCATCTCGTTTTGCTGCGGTTCGCTGACGATTAAAAGTAAAGATTTTGTTTTCGCGGGAATTCCCGAAATTTGCAAAGTCGGAAACGCTTTCTCCCCATCACAAGTAAATTTCGCGGGAATTTCCTCGCCATTTTGGAAATCCGGACTAGTTAATTTCAAAGCGGATTGCGGAATCGTTGTTTCCAATTCATATTTTCCATCTTTTCCAACTTTTTTGAGATGATTTGGATTTATCTGAACTAAGTCGTTTTTTTTCGCGGGATTTTCTATTTTATTTCCATCAACATCATAACCAGGCTGATTTGCTAAATAATTGAATTTATAAATCCCCGCGAGAATTATAATGATAAGCACTACTCCAATTCCGATTAATATTTTTTTCATCACTTGAATTCTAAGAAACTCTGGCAAATAACGCAAAACTAAAATTTCGCGAAAAATTTGACTTCAAAAATTAGCAGTCTATAATAAGGAGTGCTAATTTTGATTAGCGAGTATTTTTTAACACAAATAAATAATGAATTTTGATAAATGGACAACTATAGCGGCTCAATCCTTGATGCATGCGCAAAAAATTGCGGATGAATTCAAGAATGCCAATTTGGATATTGAGCATTTGCTACTTGGGACTTTGACCGAAGAAAATAACTTTATGGAAAAAGTTCTGAAAAAAATTGGGCTAAATCCCGAAGAAGTTAAAGACAAACTTCGCCAAAAAATCGCGGGATTTGCCAAGATGGAAGGTGGTCAACGCACACCGAGCCGAGATTTTGGGAATTTGATCAAAAATGCCGAAAAAGTGCAGAAAAAAATGGGCGACGATTTTTTGTCCGTGGAACATTTGTGGCTAGCGGTTTTTGACACACCTTCAACGGCGAAAAATTTATTGAACGATTTAGGAATTTCCCGCGAAAATTTGAGTGAAGCGGTTAATTTCTTGCGCGGAGGCGAAAAAGTTGATTCTGCTGAAGGACACGAGAAATTGGAAGCTTTGGAAAAGTATTGTGTGGATTTCACCAAGTTGGCGGAAGAAGGAAAAATTGATCCGATTATCGGGCGCGACGAGGAAATTCGTCGGACAATTCAAATTCTTTCCCGCCGAACGAAAAATAATCCCGTGCTAGTTGGTGATCCCGGAGTGGGAAAAACCGCCATTGTGGAAGGATTGGCGCACAAAATTTTCGCAGGGGAAGTGCCGGAATCGTTACGAAATAAACGAGTTTTGGGCTTGGATTTGGCGGCACTTGTGGCCGGAGCAAAATATCGCGGGGAATTTGAAGATCGTTTGAAAAATGTTTTGAACGCGATTGAAAAAGCCAACGGGCAGATTATTTTGTTCATCGACGAGTTGCACACAATCGTTGGAGCAGGTGCGAGTGAAGGATCGATGGATGCTGGAAATATCTTGAAGCCGGCTTTGGCGCGTGGAAAATTGCACGCTATCGGGGCAACAACTTTGACCGAGTATCGTAAATATATCGAGAAAGACGCCGCTCTGGAACGCCGTTTTCAGCCGGTGATGGTTGATGAGCCGAATTTTGAGGAAGCGGTGGCGATTTTGCGCGGAATCCGCGAAAAATACGAGCTTCACCACAAAGTTCGCATCACTGACGACGCTTTAATCGCGGCGGTTAAACTTTCACAAAGGTTTTTGCCTGACCGGAAACTGCCAGATAAAGCGATTGATTTGATTGATGAAGCGATGTCCAAACTAAAGTTAGAAATTGAGTCTGAACCGGAAGCAATTTCCGATTTGAAACGACAAATTCTAACTCTGGAAATAGAAAAAGCCGCGCTGGAAAAAGAAAATCTCAAGCCGGAACAACTTCAAAAAGTTAAGAAAAAGTTATCCGACTTGAACGAAAAACTAAAAAATCTGACTGCGGAATGGCTGGCTGAAAAAGAAGCAATGGACAAAATTTCGCGGATTAAAGAGGATTTAGACAATTTGAAATACGAAGCAGAAGTCGCTGAACGCGAAGGAGATTTTGCCAAAGTCGCGGAAATTCGGCACGGAAAAATTCCACAATTGGAAAAAGAATTGCAAGAAGCCAAAGCCAAAGCGAGCGATAAACGCTTGGCGCGAGACGAAATTTCAGAAAACGATATTGCCGAAATTATCGCCAAATGGACGGGAATTCCCGCGACAAAATTGACCGAAAAAGAGAGCGAAAAACTCGCGAAATTAGAGGACGAGTTGGCGAAACGCTTGATTGGGCAAAAAAAAGCGATTAAATCTGTTTCCAACGCCATTCGCCGAAACCGCGCCGGACTTTCTGACGGCAACCGACCAATTGGATCGTTCTTATTCCTGGGTCCAACCGGAGTGGGAAAAACTGAATTGGCGAAAAGTTTGGCGGAACTGCTCTTTGATTCAGAAAATTCTTTGATTCGGTTTGATATGTCCGAATTCATGGAAAGCCACTCGGTCGCGAAACTAATTGGATCGCCTCCGGGATATGTTGGCTACGAAGAAGAAGGTCAGCTGACTGGAAAAGTTCGCCGAAATCCTTATTCTGTGATTTTGTTTGATGAAATTGAGAAAGCGCACCGCGATGTTTTCAATTTATTCTTGCAAATTCTCGACGACGGGCGTTTGACTGATGCTAAGGGAAGAACGGTGGATTTTAAAAACACTTTGATTATCTTCACTTCCAACTTGTTGTCTGACGAGTTCAAGGCGGGCAAAGATATTGAGGAAAAAATTCTCCGCGAAAAATTAACGAAATTCTTCCGCCCTGAATTCTTAAACCGACTTGATGACATTATTCCGTTCCACGCTTTGACGAAGGAAAATATCCGCGAAATTTTGGATCTAGAATTGAATAAAGTCATTTCTCGCTTACAGAAAAATCAGGGCATCAAACTTAATATCACCGAAAAAGCCAAAGAATTCTTGGCAAATGTCGGCTTTGATCCGGATTTTGGAGCTCGTCCATTGAAACGAGCCGTGGAAAGAGAGTTGCTCAATCCGTTGTCTTTGAAAGTTTTAGACGGCAGTGCCAAAGAAGAAATCACTGTCGATGCAGGGAAAAATGGGTTAGTGTTTAACTAAAATCCCGCGAAAATTTAAAAAAAACTTAAGTCCGGACTTTTTACAGGATAAAATTCTTGTTTAAGTCCGGACTTGTTTTTTTATTTCTAAAAATTTCGCGGGATTTTGTGCTGCAGAAAATTGACAATCTTATAGAAAATCTATAGAATTTACACAGATTTAACATAATAAAAAATGAATTCTACAATAATGGTTCAAAAAGACATAAAAGATCTTGCTGCACAAAGAGCAAGAAGAGAAGGGCTTAGTCTAAGTACAGTAACTCGCTTTCTTTTAAAAGGATATGCTGATGGAAAATTAAACATTGGGCTTACTATTGGAAATATTGATATAACTGATATACAAGAAATTGCTCTTGATTCAGTAACCCAAAACAAAATAAACACCTCTGTTAAAAAATGGCGAAATAAAATTTCCAATAACTAAATGCGATTAATTGTTTTTGCAAAAAGTTTAATTAAAAAAGAGAATATCACTTCTCAAGAAAAAGCGGTGATTATTAAGGTTTGTCAGAAAAGCATTTTTACAAAAATTAAAGGGCAAAACATGCCAAACAACTCAAGTCTAATAAAAATTTATGTAACTACTTTAAATGGAGCTAGAAGATTGGTCTTAATTCTTGATGAGGAAATTGATGTTGGATATTTTCTTTTTTTCAGAAAAAAAGATGATTCAATCGGAAAAAATATAAGCATTAAAAATTCTGAATTCAAGAAAGCCCTGCAGCAATACTTAAAACTTTTAGATAAAGATATGGACAATAATAATTTTGAAATCATAAAATTGTTTAACTAAAATTCAAAAATCCCGCGAAATTTTGGCAGAAGAATGTAGGGGACGGTTTGAAACCGTCCCTAATTAAAATGTTTTATGTTCGGTAGGGGCGATCCCTTGTGGTCGCCCAATAAATTTAATTCTATTTTTTTGGACACCCATAAAGGGCTTTTAGATTCTGGACAAGCCAGAATGACAAAAGGAAAATCCCGCGAAAAAATCTTTTTATATTTTTTCATCTGCTTTATTTTTTAGGGGATATTCCTTTTTTGTAGGCGCGGTCGCGTGACCGCGCTTTCATATTTGTAAAAACTATTTTCGACCGGAGTTTGCTGTTTATTTATTGTAGAGAGGAGAAATCTTCGAAATTATTAGTTAGAAAGTTTCTCTTCAAATTGTCCGCCAGAATAATAATGAAGTTTTCTCGCCCGCTAAGTGTATACCACCAGCTCGAAAATAGAAAATATTTATTTTTTCGCGGGATTTTCTTCTTAGGAGCAATCGTCAAAATTTCTCTTCTCAACTCTTAACTATTAATTAAAGTGTCGCTTTTTATCTCTTTGACTTTTCAGCTTTTGAGCTGTTCTAAATTATTAACTCTTAACTATTAACTATTAATTTTAAAAATGTGGCTGGGGTGGAGGGATTACTTCTGACTTTTTGAAATACCCTTGACGTTGCTTCGTCGCTCGCCAAGAAAATGATTTCGCTTCGCTCAATCGCTTTCTCGCCTCACTTCCTCAGCTCGAACCCCGAAATTTCGCGGGTTCTCATCCCCTTTT
>JALVIB010000017.1 GCA_027028725.1 Candidatus Altimarinota bacterium | reverse complement strand
TGCTCCTAAATACGAAGGAACAAAAAAAAGAGTAGCTAATTACCGAACTGGTGATTTCCTACAAAACATGCTTTCACCTTTCACTAGCTTGAAATGGCTTAACGATTAGATTTTTATAAAAAATAAGAAAAAAGAGCGACATCGTCGCTCTTTTTTTTATTCAAAATCCCGCGAAAAAATAGCATCGTCATTGCGAGGAAGAATGACGAAGCAATCTACTTCCTATTTTAGAAAAAGATTGCCGCGCTTTATTTTAAAATTCAACTTTTAATATCGCTTGCAATAACAGAACAGGGAAATTCCCGTTTATCTTGAGTTTTTATCGAAAGGCGAAAAAATAATTTTGGTTTTGGTCTTGATTTTAGTTCTGATATACTTTCCCTGGAAAAAACTCTTTCAAAATGCCAAACAAACGAAATTTCGCGGGATTTACTCTAATTGAACTCTTGGTGGTGATTGTAATCATTGGTATTCTTGCGACGGTTTCCGTAACTACTTTTAGTGGTTATCAGAAGAAATCTCGCGACACTAAAAGAATATCCGAATTAAAACAGGTTGAAAAAATAATTCTTCTAGAATCACTCGAAACTGGAAATATTAAATTTCAGGAAGGTTGTACTGGCACCACTGATGAAATAAACAATACTACAAAATGCATCGTAGATAAATTAAAAGAAAAAGGCATCACTCTTCCGCCTGCCGAAAAAGATTGTTATGTGTTTATCCGTGAAGCCTATGACAATAGTAAATTTTTACTTGTCTCTGCTGAACAATATTTAGATGAGGTTCTTGTTTTTTATGGGAACAGTTCCATAAAAAATCATATTTCTAATATTCCGGGGGATTATAAATATGAAAACTTTGGAAGACTGCATAATTATGTACGGTTATATAAAAACAATAATTGCCAAAGAGTTAATTCTACTTGGAATGGATTAGCTCTAGATTTAGACGAAACAGGATACCCAGAAGCTGGACATTATATAAGATTTAGAACTCTACCGCTTGACCCTAATTTTAATTAAAAATCCCGCGAAATTTTATAAATCCTTCGCCCTTAACCAATGCACATCATCTCGCCCACGCCACCAAGTCAGCTGGCGTTTGGCATATTTGCGATTTTTTTGCTTGTTTAGCTCTAGCGCCCGCTCTAAAGTTATTTCTCCGTCTAAATATTGTTTAATTTCTAAATATCCGAAACTCGTTAGCGCACTTTTGGTAATCTTGGGATATTTTTGTAAAATTTCGCGGGTTTCTGCAATCAATCCCTGCTCAAAAAGCAATTCCGATCGCAAATCTGTCCGTTTGTATAACTTTGAACGCTTCCAATACATCCCGATTTTGAAAACCGGCCACTTCGGTTTTCCTTTTTTATTCGATTTCACTCCTTTTTTATCGGTAAAAATATAATTCTCACTAATCGCATCCAGCCACAACATCGTTCCCCCGCATAAAATCACGCGATTTCCGCGAGCTTGAATTTCCGCGATTTTTTCAAAAGCGTATTTCTGAAAATCCGCCACACTGAAATCTTCATCCGGATTGATTAAATCAAGTCCATGGTGCGGAATTCCCTGCATTTCTTCCTCTGTAATCTTGGCAGACGAAATATCCATCTCGCGAAAAACTTGTCGCGAATCGACAGAGATTATTTCGCATTTTTCCGCGAAATTTTCCTCAATCCATTTGGCTAAATAAATGGAATAGCCGGTTTTTCCGGAAGCGGTTGGGCCCAGAATTTCAATAATCCCCTGCGGATTTTTTTGCAAAAATTCGCGGGTTTTTTCCAGCATTTCGGCTGGTGAATGTAAGTTTTTGGCACTAACTTCAAGTGGTTTCGCTAACATTTTGCTGAAAAATTACTCGCCTTTGACGATTTATCGTGTAAAATTCTAGCGATTTTTTACAAATCTCAAAAAACTAATCCCTTCTTGTCGGCGGGAAATCAAAATCCCGCGAAATTAAATGACACCCAGCGAGGAACGAGCTGTTAGTGGAATTTATCCCCACGTAGGCGAGGATCTAAAATTTTCCCCTGATAAGGGGATAAAGGGGTTCCAAAGTTCCCATAGTTTAGTGGAAAAACGACTCCCTCCTAAGGAGTAGACCTCAGTTCGATCCTGAGTGGGAACACCATGCGAATAGTTCGCGAGTTAACGAGTTTACAAGTTTACGAGAAAATTTCGCGGGATTTTTCAAATAAGTCCTCCTTTTTTTGAAAGGAGGATTTAGGAGGATTTTTTTAAAAGAAAATCACCCCCCGCCCTCTTTGAAAAAAGAGGGAGCCAAAAGAAAAAACCGCCGAGGCGGTTTTTTCTTTATATTTTGTATTTGTTTTTGTTTTACTTATTTAATTTCCTCTCTTCTCAGAGAAATGATGAAGTAGACCATAATTACTAGAATTAGACCAACTGACAAAGATAATAAAAGACTTGGACCACTTTGTGTTAAATCACAATCAAAAGGCACAACTACTTTAACATTGTTAATTGAAGCCGTCATATTTGTAGCTTGTCCACAAACATCTTTGGCACGAACGAAGAAAGAAAAAACTTGTTCTTCACAACCAGCACATAATTTTTGCGGGAAAACTAAATCTGTTCCTTCCAAACTTCCCCCACCCATATTAACCATTTCGGCTTTGTTTAAAACATCCGCTAAATCAACTCGTGGATTATAAGTCCCTGGACCATCTCCGCCACTCAAAATAACTTCGTAACGCACGACATCACCGGGACGAACTCCATTCGCAACCGCATCTACATTATCTTTGGAAATATTTACAGCATTCCATCTGACATTGTAATTTGCCGATTGAGCATTTACAAAATAATTTCCCGCGAAAATTGAGGAAACCATTAATCCGAGAACGAGAACAATTTTTTTCATCATGAATAAGTTTTGTATACTAATTTTTCATTTTTAATAGAAAAAGGTCAACGATTTTCTATTGCGCGGACTCTTTATTTATTTTATTTAAAACTTTGCACTGCAGAGAGGACTTCAAAAATTTTCGCAAAATTTCGCGGGATTTTCTCTATTTTTACGGAAAATTCAGCTAAATCAGCTCGCCGCAAAAATTCCAAAGTTTGTCTTTCTAAATTAGTAATGGCGATAGCTTCAGAAACAAAATCTCGCTGTGCCCCGCAAGGCGGTGGCGAAATTTTCTTGGTCAATGGATCAAAATAAATATCACTTCGGACACGGTCAAACTTCGGCCAAAATCCCGCGAAATCTAGCAACTGCACCTGAAAATAAGCGTTCCACTGGTCTTTATAATCCGCGGAATAATGTGTAAACAGGTCAATAATTTTCTTAAATAGCTTATGGTCAATTTCTTCTTCGGGGACGATTTGCCGAATAAATTCCAGCCACTCAAAACCAATTTGCGTTGACCAAAAATCCCGCGAAAAATTATGGAATAGGGAAAAAGTTTGCGCTTGTTTCAGGGATTTTGAGTTTCGTCCCTGAAAAATTCCCAGCTCAATTACTCGGAAAAAATCGATTTCGTTGCGTTTTTTAGATTTCGCGAATTTTTTGGCAAAGACCGTGATTTTCCCCATTTCCATTGTCAAAAACTCCAAAACCGCATCATCATTTGGTAGTAAAGTTTTTTTCAACAGAAGTGCCAGAGTTTTTTTTTCGCCCATCAAGTGTAGTTTAAAAATTTACCAAAAGATAACAACCGTAGGGACAGGTCGCGACCTGTCCTGAAAATTTCGCGGAAAAATAAAATAATTCCTTAGTTTTCCCCCTTGAGAAAGGGGGACAAAAGTTGAGATAAAAAATAAAGGGGGATTTTTCTTTTCTACTGCAATTTCCCAAAAAGATATTTCCGTACAGCTAGCCACGCTCCAAACATTCCAACAATAATTGCTGCTAAAACTTCCCACATAAAAATATTATTCCAGAGATGGAGAAAAATCGCCGCTCCTGGAAAAATTGTCACTTCGCGGAGCAAAAACACAAAAATTACAATCGACAAAATACTCGCGAGAAAACCGAGAAAAGCGCCCTCAAAAACAAATGGTCCCATAATAAATTCCGGATCAGCTCCGACCAAACGCGCAATAAAAATCTCATTTTTCCGCGAAAAAATCACCAAACGAAAAGTATTAATAACCAGCAAAACTCCCCCGATGATAAAGAGAATAATGAGAATTTGCGCGGCACGCTCAACATTTTTTCGCAGGGAAAGCAGTTTGGAAATCACATTCACAAAATCCCGCTCGCCGTCCGTATCCCACGCCGCGATAATGTCTACATATCGCGGATTTTTGATAGTTTCCAAAATGTCAGACACCTGTGAAATGTCGCGAAATTTTAAGTACAACCGAGGCGGAAGCGGGAAATCATTGAATTGGTGCGCTTCCAGAACTTTCGTTTCTACATCAAATTTACTTAAATCGTTTTGCAGTGCTTCTAATTCAAATCCATCGAAATTCTCACGCAGAGCTATGGAAAAATCTGCCCGCGACTCAATATCTTGCAGAGATTTTTCCGCGAAATATTGCACCGAAAAAACTAAATTTAACAAAATCAAAATCAAAGCTCCCAGTCCAATCGTCATCACTGATAGGAATTTGTTTCGCCAAAGCTGGGTCAATCCCTCGCTAAAACTTCGCGAAATTAGTTTTTTTGTTTTTTCCATTTTTGTTTTCCGTTTCATTATAGGGAAATTATTTAAAAAACAAATCTCCCTAAATCCCTCTTTATCAAGAGGGACTTCCTTACGATAAATTTCAAAATCTCGCAAATCCCACTAATTCCCATCTATTCCCTCTTGATAAAGGGGGCGAGGGGGATTTGTCTGTTATTTAAAATAGGAACTCTTAAAAAACTTCGGATGAAATGCCTCCACGCGCACAATCTCGATTCCTAAATCTTCTAATAATTTCGCGGGGAATTGCAATCGCTGATCATAACCAAGAAAAATCGCGTCCGGTTTTTCGTTTTTGAGAGTTTGGAAAAACTCGTCTAAACTTTTTCCACCAAGTTTGATTTCCGCATTTGGCAGAAATTCCCGCGAAATTCTGTCCATTCGCTCTTTTCCCGAAAAATGCGGTCGTTTTCCTTTAATTTTCAGAACATTTTCATCCCGTGCCACAATCACCACTAATTTTTCCGCGGAATTTGCCGCAGTCCACAACAAATACTGATGCCCAATATGCAGGAAGTCAAAAGTCCCCGCCACAAAAACCTTGTTAAACTTTTTCATTCAGGTTTAGTTTAGGGATTTTGGCGGGATAAGAAAAATTTCGCGGGATTTTAGCACTCCACCAAAAAGTCTGCTAAAAAACTTTTGACATCCACTTTTAGCAGTTGTATAATCTGAGTGCTAGGTTTTGAAAAAACCAGCCTAAAAGATAAAAAGCTAAAAAGTCTAAAAGCTAATGAACATTAAGAAATTAAAGATTTGGCAAAAGGGAATTAATGAAGCTCGTAGAACTGTGATACTATAATAAACCCCGCGAAAAAAAAAGCTTTTAATCTCTTTATCTTTTTAGCTCTTCAACTACTTAATTACTAACCCTTTATAATATGACAAAAATAATTGGAATTGATCTCGGTACCACAAATTCTTGTGTGGCCGTTATGGAAGGAGGAAAAGCCGTCGTTATCCCAAATGCGGAAGGCGGACGAACCACTCCTTCAATTGTTGCCAAAAAAGGCGACCAAATACTTGTCGGGACTCCGGCTAAACGCCAAGCTCTGACTAATCCGAAAAACACTATTTTTTCCGCGAAAAGATTTATCGGACGAAAATGGAACGAAGTAAAAAAAGAAATGGACAATGTTCCGTTTGAGTTCAAAAAAGGAAAAAATGATTCCGTTGAAATTGTTTTCGACGGAAAACCGGTTAAACCAGCGGAAATTTCCGCGAAAGTTTTGGGGAAACTCAAAGCTGATGCTGAAAAATACCTTGGTGAAAAAGTGACCAAAGCTGTAATCACTGTGCCGGCTTATTTTAATGATGATCAACGAAAAGCTACTCGTGATGCGGGAAAAATCGCGGGATTAGAAGTTGAAAGAATTATCAACGAGCCAACTGCGGCGGCTCTGGCTTACGGAATTGATAAAAAAGGTAAAGAAGAAAAAGTTATTGTTTATGATCTTGGTGGAGGAACATTTGATGTTTCCGCGCTCGAAATCCACGACGGAACTTTTGAAGTTTTGGCGACAAATGGAGACACTCACTTGGGTGGAGATGACTTTGATAATGTCATTATCGATTACCTAGTTGAGAAATTTAATAAGGAAAATGGTGTTGATGTGCGCAAAGATCCGATGGCGATGCAGCGAATTAAAGAAGAAGCTGAAAAAGCTAAAAAAGAATTGTCTTCAACTATGGAGTATGAAGTGAACTTGATGTATTTGACCGTTAAAGATGGAGCGCCAATCCATTTACACGAAAAAATTTCGCGGGCAAAATTTGAAACTCTGGCAACTGATTTGGTGAAGAAGTCTTTGAAACCTTGTGAAAAAGTTTTGAAAGATGCTGGGCTTAAAAAATCTGATGTAAATGAGATTATTATGGTGGGAGGAATGACTCGAATGCCGTTGGTGCAAAAAATGGTTGAAGAATTTTTCGGGAAAAAAGTGAATACTTCCCAAAACCCTGACGAAGTTGTGGCGCTCGGAGCGGCAATTCAAGGAGGAGTTTTGCAAGGAGATGTCCAAGATGTGCTACTTCTAGATGTGACTCCGCTAACTTTAGGAATTGAAACTGCTGGAGGAATTCGGACACCAATGATTGAGCGAAACACAACAATCCCGACT
This sequence comes from Candidatus Altimarinota bacterium, assembly GCA_027028725.1. Lineage (GTDB taxonomy): Bacteria > Patescibacteriota > Gracilibacteria > UBA4473 > UBA4473 > JALVIB01. Next base: position 32,207 of record JALVIB010000017.1, on the reverse strand, counting down.
ACTAAATCACAAGTTTTCTCAACTTATGCGGATAATCAGCCAAGCGTGCAAATCCATGTTCTTCAAGGAGAACGCGAAATGGCGGCTGATAATAAATCTCTCGGGCAATTTATTTTGGACGGAATTGCTCCAGCTCCGCGTGGAGTTCCGCAAATTGAAGTGACTTTTGATATTGATGCCAACGGAATTCTGAAAGTGACCGCCAAAGATAAAGCGACCGGAAAAGTTCAAGATATTCGCATTGAAGGATCAAGTGGATTGAGTGAAGAAGAAATTGAACGAATGCAAAAAGAAGCCGAAGAAAACGCGGAAAAAGACAAAGAACGCAAAGAAAAAGTGGAAGCGCAAAACCATCTTGATTCGTTAATTTATCAAGCAGAAAAAACTGCCAAAGAAGCCACTGATTTGAAAAAAGATGGGCTAAAAGATTTGATTAAAGCGGTAGAAGATCGCTTAGAAAAATCCCGCGAAATTTTGAAAAAAGAAGATGCTTCCAAAGAAGATTTGAAAGCAGAAAAAGAAGCTTTGGAAAAAGAACTCATGGCACTTGGGCAAAAAATGCACGAACTAGGTGCTGATCCAAAAGCTGCCGAAGGAGAGAAAAAAGCCGAAGATTCTGGTGAAGAAGAAATCAAAGAAGCCGAATTTGAAGAAGTAAATGCGGATGAAGATAAGTAAAAATATTCCTTTCGCCTCCCTCTCCTTCTAGGAGAGGGCTGGGGTGAGGTAGTTTAAAAAATGAAAGAACTCAAAAAAGCGCTCCGCAAGAGCGCTTTTTTATTGTCTGAGGTAAAAATTTCGCGGGATTTTTATCTTATTCAGGTTCTACTGCAAAACAATATGGGAACCTATCGTGATAACAACTTGGATCACACTCATTAGTTGTACTGTTATAAGTTGTTCCATTTGGACAATTAACAACTGGCCCAACATAAACATTATTTATGTCATCCCAAGTACAATATCCATGACTCCATGGCCCTGTTGCACAATTTATAAAATTTTCAACACAAACTTTATTGGAATCATCTAGTGAGAATTCATTACTATTATTACAAACATAGTCATCAAGGACAATGTTTGGATCAGACAAAGTCCCGGTCGCGGGATCTTCTACATTTTTTAGAATAAGATTATTGGTATATTCAGCTGACACATTGTTGTTTCCTAAAACTATTTTTCTTCCATCAGGTAGTTTAAAAACTAAATTCCCCATTGTCGGCTTCACTGGATCAAAAAAATTAATTCCCGCGGATCTCGTATTGCAATTTCCCGCTCTGTCACAGATTTTAAACTTATGAACGCGGACAGCAGTACCACTAGAATCCTTACAGATAGCCTTATGATCAGAATTTTCAGCAGGATCACAGAAATTTCCTGTTACCGGAAAGCTCGCGAAATTTCTATAACACTTTGCAAGATTATCATCACATTTCGGCTTCATTCTAAATGTATTATTAGCAAATTTTGTTAAACTATTATAATTATCTCCAGAAAACCCAAAATCTACATTCGGAGCAGCCCCATCAATAATAATCTTATTACCACTACCAACTCCGTTAAACTCAATATCATCATCTACTCCAGAAGTTCCTATTCCTAAATCATCTAGACGAGCATTAACATCTGTCCCATAAAATCTAACATGAACATTCCACTTCCCTTGTGTAAACCCATCAGGAATTTTAAACGAAAATTTATAGATTTCATTCCCACCATCTGTCATGGTAAAGCTACCAGTCCCGGCAGTATCACCACCTACCCCATTTTCATCTCCACCAATTGTAACCTCGTAATTGACGACTTTTCCGTCATTAGGCAATAATCCTCCTTGATTCGATGTAATTCTTCCCATGAATCCAATTTCATTGAATTGCAATTTTGGATCAGAATTTGAATGATTGCTATAAATTTCATCAGGCTGAGGATAATATATTTTAACATTAGCAAAAGCTGTCCCACTAGCCAAAATCAAACAGAAGAAAATAAAGAAGTTTTTCCCTTTATTAGCGCGCACTAGCCCGCGAATAAAGATGATGATTGCCAAAACAATTACAATCAAAACGGCAATAATTTTGTATTTATCCGCTGTTGATAAATTTTCGCGGGATTTTAGTTCTTTGATTTTATTGATAAATCCAATTTCTTTTGGTTTCGCAAATTCTTTGGTAGCCTTAGAAATTCTCCCTAACTCATTATTTCCTTGCCACAAAATTGCTTCTACAAACAATTTTTTTGATCCTTCGGTAACTAAAAACATCTCTTTTCCCGCGAAATTTCCCAAAGCATCCTCTGGCATAACATTAATTATTTTTTGCAAAGCCATTCCCGCCTCATTTTTAACATTAATTTCCACGCTAAGTGGAGTTTCTTTATCTGTGGTCGTTGATCCGGTAAACTCAATTGTCGCCGTGTCTCCTTTTTTGAAATACTTTTGTGGAGAAATTGCTAGTGAATAAAATTCTCCAAAATCTCCTTCTACCAAAAAACTTCCCGCCAATTTTCCTGTAACCGCTTGATTATTTTGAACTATCCCCACTTTTACATTATAAAGTTGCGGGGCTGCTGGTTTCGCAAAAGTAAAAGGAATTCCCAACTCTTCGCCCGCTCCGACAGAAATGATTTCTGATGAATATGTCCCGACATACTCTTTTTGATTGTTGTCTTTATAAACATCAATTTTCGCGACAAAATCGCCCGCTTCCCCGTTATTTTTAAATTGCACACTCCCTTTCACTAAATCTTTATCAGCTTTAATTTTTAAATCAGAAATCTCCGAACTAACCGAATTCCCCGCGAAATTTCGCGGAAGCTCTGCCCAAGCAATCTTTTGTCCGTCTTCGTTAAAAATGCCTGCTTTCAATTTATAATCACCCGCTAATTTGTTTTTGGTTAAATCTACTGCAAAATCAACATCAAGCTGTGTTGGTTTGCGCTCAGAAAATTTCGCGGGATTTTCTTGCTCAAAAACTGCCGCTCCATTTTTATCAATTATTTGGAGCAAAACTTTTTGCGCTTGAGCCATATTGTCCGCCCAAACTCTCACTTGAAAAACATTCGGATCATCATTTTTCATAACAGCAATATTCGCCCGAGAGACCGAATAACTTTTCAAGGTCAAAGCATTGGCTAGATTAAAAAAAGTAGCTCCACAAAAGAATATTAGAACTGAAAGCGACCATTTACGAAAATTCATTTTTGTTTGTTTATTATTTTCATATTAAGTTTAGGAAATCCCGCGAAAAAATACAAGAATTTTGAGGATTAAAAAAACAGGTTGCAAATCCCGCGATTAAATGACTTCCCGCAAGAAACGAGCGGTTGAAGGAATTAATCCCGCTATCAAAGGACAATGCCAAAATTTCGCGGGAAATTTTCCAAATCAATCGTTTTTCCTATAATAAACTAGAAAAATGATAAAAAACCTAGTTCTACTAACTGGCGAAGATTCCTACCGATTAAGTAATCGGTTAAAATTCTATAAACAAAAATTTCGCGAGAAATATCCTGACGGAGAAATTGTTTTGTTTGGCAAGGAGGACACTTACGCTGATTTGGAAAACTCTGTTTTCACGCCGAATTTGTTTGGTGGAAAACGCTTAATTGTTTGCGAAAACTTTTGGGACGCGGAGAAATATGAAAAATCCGCGAAAAAAAAGTTTTTTGAAAAACTCCCTGACTACGAGGCGGAATGTTCGCTGATGATTGTTGCGCCGAAGTTAGATAAACGGACAAAATTTTCTAAATTTTTATTGGCTAAGGCGCGCACCGAAAAATTTGAAAAACTCGCCGAAAACGAGCTTATTCGCTGGATTGAGAAGTTTACGGCACAAGAAGGTGGCAAAATTTCGCGGGAAAATGCCCGCCAACTTTGGCAACGATGTGGAGACGATTTATGGCGCTTATCAAGTGAGATAAAAAAACTTATTTCCGCAGGAAATGGAGAAATTTCGCGGGATTTTATCGAAACTCTGACTTTGCCCAATCCCCAGCTGGAAATTTGGGATTTTCTGACAAATATGAGTAGATGCAATGCGCAGGGAGCAATTCAAAAATTCCGCGATTTATTAATTAGTGGCACGCCAGTACAACAAATTTTTTCGATGGTTCAGCGGGAAATCCGTATTCACGCTCAAATTATTGAGGGATTGGAAAGAAATTTATCTGAACGAGATATTGCGCAGGAAACCAAACTACATCCTTTTACAGTCAAAAAAACACTTCCTTTATCGCGTAATTTTTCGCGGGAAAAAATTGAGATGATGTATGACGCCCTTTTTGATATTGATATGAAAATCAAAACCGGTGGAATCCAATCAACTAGTAATGATACTGGCGAATTAGAACTCGCAGTAGAAAAATTTATTGTGAAGTTTTGTTCGTAAAAATTCTTTTGGCTCCCTCTTTTTTCAAAGAGGGCGGGGGGTGATTTCTCAAAAATTCCCGCGAAGTTTTTTCCTTTGTCATTTCGACTGGAAGTTAAAACTTGTGTTAGGACAGAATGGAGAAATCTTTTGTTGAGATCTCTCCACTACTCTGTTTTTAAGCTTAAATTCATCGGTCGAGATGACAACGATTTTTGAAAATCCCGCGAAATTTTCGCATTTTTATTTACAAACTACTAAAATCCAACCAATGAATAATCTTTATCCAATCCTTTTTGCCATCCTCGGAGCTATGCTCGGAAGTTTTTCGACAATGCTGATTTGGCGATTACATTTCGATGAATCGGGAATTTTCGCGGGACGAAGCAAGTGTCCGAAATGCCAAAAAAAACTTTCCGCACTCTCCCTTATCCCAATTTTTTCTTGGCTCTGTCAGCGTGGAATGTGCAAAAATTGTGGAAAAAAAATCCCGTTTTTTTATCCGTTAGTAGAGCTTACTTTCGCTATAACATTCTATATTTTCGCAGAAAAATTTTTTCACGCCGCGCCCCGCTCCGCGGGGGTATTTTTTGACATAGATTTCATCTTTTTAATAACTTCCGTTTTTCTGATTTTAATTCTTTTCTTTTACGACTTAAAATTCATGGAAGTTGACCGCCGTATCTCGTTTCCCGCGATTTTTATCGCGATTCTCTGGGCGGGCTGGAAAGTTTACAACGGAGCAGATTATTCGCTTTATTTAATCGGAGGTTTCGCGGGATTTTTGTTTTATTATTTACAATTTTGGGGCACAAAAATTTTATTAAAACGCGAAGGAGTTGGACAAGGAGATTTTGAATTTGGCGCGCTGATGGGAATTTTACTCGGCTGGAAACTTTTACTCGGATCTTTATTTGTCGCCTACATTCTTGGAACTATCGTCGCTTTGCCAATTTTGATATTTCAAAAAAAACTCGCGAAAAAAATCCCGCGAATTTCTGGAAAACTCGCTTTACCGATGGGCGCTTTTTTGATGCCAAGCTTGTTATTATTCCTACACAGTGGGCAAGAAATTATTGATTGGTATTGGGGATTGTTAATGGTTTAATTAAAAAATTGTCATTGCGAGGGAGTATAGCGGAGCGGAACGACCGTGGCAATCTACTTCAAATTTTTTCCATAAAAATTATGTATTCCGCGATAAGAAGGAATAGAAAAGGAAGGAGATTGCCACCCCCGCAAGACGGGATCGCAATGACGAGAAAAATTTCGCGGGATTTTCCCACTTATATGGGAGTCCTCCCTCTTTATCTTCCCACGAAAAATAATTATTAACTCTTAACTTTTAACTATTAATTTCTAAAAATTTCCCGCGAAAATTTTACCGCTTCATCTTCCTTAATCTTTCCTCCAACTCCTCAATTTGATCACGCAGTGCTGCCGCGCGCTCAAAATCAAGGTTTTTGGTTGCAATGTCCATCTCTAATTCAAGTTCAACAATCATTTGTCCGATTTGGTCGCTCTTTGTGAGTTTTTCAAAATTTCGCGGTTTTCCGCCGGACAAGTCTTTAGAAATATCTACAATTTTTTTGATAATTGTCTTCGGCGTAATTCCGTGTTTTTTGTTATACGCTTCCTGAATCGCGCGCCGTCGATTTGTCTCGGAAATGGCTTCTTGCATCGCCTCGGTCATTGTGTCCGCATACATAATCACGCGACCTTCCTCGTTTCGCGCCGCTCGTCCGATAATTTGAAGCATCGCATCTCGCGACCGCAAAAATCCGCGTTTATCAGCGTCCAAAATTCCGATTAAAGCCACTTCCGGCAAATCTAATCCTTCCCGCAAAAGATTAATTCCGACTACCACATCAATCGTTCCTTTTCGCAACTCTGTCAAAATTTCCACGCGCTCAAAAGTCTGAATTTCCGAATGCAAATATTTCGCGCGAATTCCGTTTTCGATTAAATATTCCGCGAGATCTTCGGCCGATTTCTTGGTGACGGTCGTCAAAAGCACACGAAATCCTTTCTTAATTGTTGCGTCAATTTCGTTCATTAAATCGTCAATCTGGTTTTCGGTCGGACGAACATCGATTTTTGGATCAAGCAATCCCGTCGGCCGAATAATCTGCTCGACAATTTGGTCTTTTGGACAATGCTCATACTCATATTTCCCCGGAGTCGCGGAAACATAAATGGCTTGTTTGATTTTTTGCTCAAATTCCGCGAATTTTAACGGACGATTATCCATCGCCGAAGGAAGCCGAAACCCGTGCTCAATCAAGGTCTGTTTTCGCGACAAATTTCCGTTATACATTCCGCCAATTTGCGGAATCGTAATGTGCGATTCATCAACAAAACATAAAAAATCGTCTGGAAAAAAGTCGATTAAAGTTGTCGGTGGAGCGCCTTCTGGCGTATTGTTTAAATATCGCGTGTAGTTCTCAATACCGGAAATGTAGCCCGTTTCACGCAACATTTCAATATCATACATCGTTCGCTGGTGAAGGCGGTGCGCCGCCAACGGGTTTCCCATATCGCGAAGCTGTTTTTCGCGGGATTTTAGCTCGGCTTCAATTTTGGCAATCGCCTGCTCAACTTTCGCGGGAGAAGTAATATTATGTTTCGCGGGGAAAAGAGTTATTTCGTCTAACTCGCGAAAAACTTCGCTCGTAAAAGCGTCAATTTCTGAAATTTTGTCTAAAGAATCGCCCCAAAATTCCAGCTGGTAAGCGATATCTCCACCTGGCGGGAAAATTGTGATAACATCGCCCAAAACTTCAAAAGTTCCCCGCGAAAAATCTGCTTTAACGCGTTCGTAACGCATATCAACTAACTTTTTCAGAAACTCTTTTCGCGGATATTCTTCCCCATTTTTAATTGTAAAAGCGGCGTTTTCGTAATCTTCGCGACTCCCAATTCCGTAAATACAAGAAACTGAGGAAATAATAATTGTGTCTTTTCTAGTCAGCAAATTTTGGGTCGCCGCGTGCCGAAATTTCGCGATTTCTTCGTTAATGGTTGCCTCTTTTTCGATGAAAGTATCCGTTCGTGGCATATACGCCTCTGGCTGGTAATAATCGTAATAAGAAACAAAATAATTCACCGCGTTATCGGGAAAAAACTGCTGAAACTCCGCACAAAGTTGCGCCGCCAGCGTTTTATTATGCGCGAGAATTAGCGTTGGTTTATTCTGTTTAGCGATAATATTCGCCATAGTAAAAGTTTTCCCTGTCCCCGTCGCCCCGAGTAAAGTTTGGTGACGCAAGCCATCATTTAAACCTTGATTTAGTTTCTCAATCGCCACTGGCTGATCACCAGTTGGCTTGAATTCGGAAACTAAATTAAATAATTTCGCGCTGTGCCCCGCAAGGCGGTGGGGATTTTCGGTGCTTTTTTTCTGAGACATTGGGAAATAATTATAACTGGGAGATTCTTACAAAAAAACGAACTTTTTGCAAGAATATTTTCGCGGTGGGGCATTTATTCAGAAAAAATAATTAAATCAATTCCAATTTTCCTCGCCTATGGAAATTTCTAGAAATAATCTCTGAAAAAATCGTAAAATTCGCACAGTGAACTTATTGTTTATTTTTTGAGAACGTTTGCGAATTTAGATTCTGAAGAGTTTTATTTCAGAAATTGGAATACTGCGAGGTGAGTTTTTTGCTGACTTTTTTTCTCATAAAAAAAGTCAGAGAAAAGAAGAATATTTTTAACAAATCCCCCTCAATCCCCCTTTCTCAAGGGGGAAGTTTAAGGAATTATTTTAAAGTCTAGATTCCCGCTTCCGCGGGAATGAGGGCAAGGAAAATCCCGTGAAATTAATCCAAAGCTCCGATATTTTTTTGAAGTTCCCGCGCGTTGGGAATTTCTTTTTCTACCAGCGCCCAAAATCTCGCGGAATGATTCATTTCCCGCAAATGACAAATCTCGTGCACGACAATATAATCGGCGACATGTGGCGCGAGAAATAAAATTTTGTAATTAAAAGTTAAAACTTTTTTTGACGAACAAGTTCCCCAGTTACTTTTCAGTTTTTTCACGCGAATTTCGTTGTATTGGAAACCATATTTCTGATTCCAAAACTCCACGCGCTCCGTGACAAAATCAAGCGCCTGCTGTTTGTGGATTAAAAAATGTTCACGAGAATCTATTTTTAAAACCGGATTAATGTTTTTTCGCGAGATTTTGGCAACTTGTTTTTCAATCCACGGCATTTTTTGCGCGACAAACTTTTCCGCGTATTTTTTCGCGGATTTTTTTCCGCCTAGCAAAAATTTCGCGGGATATACAACTTCCACTTTTCCGTAAAAATTAATCTTAATCCGCACATTCCGCGCCCGCTTACTTTCTTTGTAAAAAATTTCCATCACGGGAAAAGTTTAGCAGAAAATCAAAAATAATTCCTTCCATTCTCCCCCTGACAAGGGGGAGCTAGAGGGGGTTGTTTAAAATCCCGCGAAATTTTCAAAATTATTTTCTTTATTTTTTTAATTTATTTCTGATTGCTAAGGGGAAATCTTTTATTCCTTTTAATGAATCTATCACATCCAAAGCAAGCTTCCCTACTTCACCAATTGCACCTAATTGTTCTTCAAAAACATTTCCTGTAAGTTCTCCTTTTTTTATTCTTTAAAATGGTATATTTATCTGCATTCGAAAAGAAATCAATACCAGAATCTAATACTTTTACAGCTTTTTCAATAAATTAGCATCTAAATCTGATAATGTTCGATTGTCTTCTAAAATAAACTTTATATTCTTTTTTACATAACTTTTAGCTTTTTTAATTTTCTCAGGAACTCCATCTATATATAATTCTTCTGAATTCAAATCATCAAATAAAATATCTAAATTATTATTGAATTTATTTTTATCATATCCTGATAACTTTCTTTGCAGACGATTTAATATATTTTTTCATTTCAACAAAAGTTTATAAATTTTTTCACTTTTGTTGCGGTTCTTTTTAGAATCTAAGTAGAAAAACTTGACCAAACAAAAAAATTTCATAACATCGCGCCGATTTAATACATATTTTAAAATGGCTCGAGTCTGTCAACATACCGGAAAAAAGACAACTAGCGGACAAAATCGTCCCTTTTCATTGAAAGCAACTAAACGAACTTTCCGTCCAAATTTGTTCTGGAAAAAAATGTGGAATCCGGAAACCGGACGAGTGGAAAGAATGCGATTATCAGCGAAAGCTATTAAGACTTTGAAAAAACTCGCGAAAAAAGCGGGGTTTAAAACAACTGCCGAGAAAGCTGCGGAAAAAGCTAAACTAGCCGGACACAATCCGCAACACACTACAAATAAAGAGAAAGGACGAGTTCATAAAATTAAACTTACTCCGAAACAAAAGAAAGAACTGGCGGCAGCTGAGGAAGCGGCAAAACTAGAAAAAGCCGCAACTTTCGACACAGAGAAAAAAGAAACCGAAGAATAATTGGCAATGAATTTTATTAAGCCCTCACCCCAACCCTCTCCCCGGGGGAGAGGGAGTAAAAATCCCGCGAAAAAACGAGTGGTTATTTTGGAGAACCTGCGTTCTTTGCATAATGTTGGATCTGTTTTTCGGACAGCGGACGGAGCCGGCTGGAACAAAGTTTTTTTATGTGGCTACACAGGTTGTCCCCCAGATCGTAGAATTGAAAAGGTTTCCTTGGGCGCGGAAGACTTTATTGAATGGGAAAAAGTTGAGAACATTGCTGAACTTTTAGATAAATTAAAAGCAGATGGTTTCCAAATTGTGGCCTTGGAACAGACACCAAAATCCCGCGAAATTTTTACGGAAAATGTTTCAGGAATCGAAAAAATGGCGCTTATTCTAGGGAACGAGGTGACGGGAGTGTCCGAAGAAACTTTGGACAAATGTGATTTACATTTAGAAATCCCGATGTATGGACAAAAAACTTCGCTCAATGTTTCCATCGCCACGGGGATTGCCTTATATGCCTTGCGGTGAAAATTTTCGCGGGATTTTACTTCAAAAACAAATCCACCAATTCCGCGGAATATCCGGTATAAGTTTCGGGAGTTAATTTCGCGAGATTTTCTTTAACCTCATTCGGTAAATCTGTCTGCGTGATAAATTCGCGGATTTCTTCCAAAGATAAGGCTTTTCCGCGAGAAAATGCCTTCAATTGATCGTAAGCATCGGCGTGTCCGTGTGCACGCATAACGGTTTGTACCGCTTCGGTCAGCACTTCGGGAGCATTTTGTAAATCCCGCGAAATTTTGTCTTCGCGCAGTTCTAATTTCCCTAACCCTTTTTTCAAAGACTTCCCAGCGAGTAAAAAATGACCAAAAACCAGCCCTAAATTTCTTTGCAAAGTTGAGTCTGTTAAATCTCGTTGCCAGCGAGAAATTGGCAATTCGTCGCTCAAAGTTCGCGCAATTCCTCGTGCCAGTTTCAAGTTTCCTTCGGCGTTCTCAAAATCAATCGGATTCACTTTGTGAGGCATTGTTGATGATCCAACTTCGCCCGCGACTGTTTTTTGCCCGAAATATCCGAGTGAAATGTAGCCCCAAATATCGCGACACAAATCAATCCAAATCGTTGAAAGCCGCGAAATTTCGTTCAATAATTCCGCTTGATTATCATGCGGTTCAATTTGTGTCGTCATCCCATTCCAAGTCAGTCCAAGTCTCTCCTCAATGAATTTTCGTGATAATTCTGGCCAGTTTTTATCCGGAAAAGCGACTTTGTGTGCGGCAAAATTTCCGGTTGCTCCCGCAAATTTCGCGGGAAATTCCACTGATTCCAATTTTTTCAAAACTTTTTCAGTCCGCATCAGAAACACGCAAAACTCTTTCCCCAAAGTTGTTGGTGTGGCGGTTTGTCCGTGTGTCCGCGAAAGCATCGCGACATTTTTCCAGTCGGCGGATTTTTTCCGTAAATCCGCAGTAATTTCCAAGATAAATTTTTTCAATTCGGTTGTTCCTTGTTGCAACATCAGCGCGTAAGAAGTGGAATTGATGTCTTCAGAAGTGCAACCAAAGTGAATCCACGACCACAATTCTTTCGGCACAAATCCTTGCAGAAAAATTTCCACCGCTTTGACATCGTGGTTTGTTTTTTGCTCTATTTTCTTGATTTCGGAAAAGTCTTCGTCGGAAAAGTTTTTGAACAAATCCATTAGTTCTGCCGTAGTTTCCCGCGAAATTTTTGGTGCAATTCCTTCGGCGGACAAAAACATCAGCCAGGAAATTTCTACTTTTGTCCGTGCGCGCGCTAGACCGAATTCAGAAAAAATATGGGCGACTGCTTTTACTTTTTCAGCGTATCGTCCGTCGAGTGGGGAAAGTGGGTAAGTCATCAAAAATTTATTAAAAATCATCCACATTCTATTTATTTTGACAACAAGTGGAAGGGAAATTTCGCGGGATTTTACGAAAAATTGTAGGGACGCCCTTTATGGGTGTCCAAAAAATGTAATTCAAATTATTGGGCGACCACAAGGGATCGCCCCTACAAACATCACAAAAAATAAAATGTTTTGGTAGGAACGGTTTGAAACCGTCCCCTACTTTCTTCTGACCTCTAAATTTCTTCTATTCTTCCGTGAAATATCCCGCGAAAATTTCCCCCCTGACAAGGGTGCGAGGGGGTTATTTAAAAAGCTCAATAAAAATCATCCCCACAATTACGATAAAAATTCCGACTAACTGCAAAAAAGTCAGTTTTTCGTGGAAATAATAGTATCCCAAAAGGACGCTCCCAATCGCAATTCCCCCTGACCAAAGAATATTAACAATCGCCGCGCCTTTGAATTTCATCATGGCGATCATCAGAAATCCCATTATCATAAATCCGATAATCGTCGCGATTAACCAAAGATAATTATGCGTCAAAACATATTTTTTCGCGAAAAACATTGACGCTAAATCCATAAACATCGTCAGCAAAAAGTAAATCCAGAACATTTTTAGTGGTTTTTGACCGGTTGTGATTCAGTAAGTTCCGCGTCTGCTAAAAGTTCTTCGGAGTCCGGCAATTTTTTCGCTTGCCCTGAACTTCGTTGAAGGGCGGGATTTTCCTCCTTTTTTTCCGGTGGTCGTTTTATTTTTCCTTCAAATTCCACCTCATCAACATGGAAAGGTTCAGAAAAAACGCCGTCATTAAACTTAATTTTGACTCGTTGGTTCAAAATATCCAGCCCACTAACGACTCCTTCGCGTCCGTTAACCTTCACTTTTTGCTTAATGTGTGGCAAATAACGGCGCATTTCGCGGTAATGTTCCACTTCGTAAACCATACTTCCTTTAATTTTCCCGCTAAAATCAAAAATGCGGTTATTTCCGCGAATCATAATTCCTTGGTCGCGCACCACATTCATAGTCGGACGATCCGGAAAAAATTTCGCGAAATCATTCACATTATACCGCCCGCTGATATCGTAAACGCCGACCATTTTGAGCCGATCGTTCGCCGAAACGCGTTGTAGGTAAATCCGTTTTTTGAAAGTTCGCGCCATATCTTTCAATAATTCGCGGAAATCTACTTTATCCTTGGAAGTAAAGAAAAACGAATACTGCTGACTATCAAAATCTTCGCGGGATTGGAAAAAATGAATATCCAACTTGTTTTGCTCCGCCAATTCACGAGCCACTTTGACGCGCTCGAAAGAGTTATCCACTTTTTCTTTCCAAGTTTTAATTTCTTCATCGGTCAAAGCTCGTTCAAATTTATAATCTTTATCCAAAATCGGATTTTTCTTATCCAGTGAAAAAGTTATCACCTTTCCGACGACCCTTTCTTTGCCGGTATTTAGCAAAACAAGTTGATAGGTCTTAAATTCCACATCTTTCGGCAACTCAATCTGAATTGTCTTATTTTTGAACAAATCTGTTACTTCTAATACTTTCATCAATGTTATTTTAGGGAAAAAATTAGTTTTGTCATCAAAATCCCGCGATTTAAGTTTTATTCCACGAAGAATGAGTGGCTAAATAAAACTAATACCGATTTAAAAAGAATGAAATTAAGAAAACTCTGATAAATAAAAATTCTACACAATAAAGGAATTAGGCAGGCGCAAAAATAAAATTCATCTTTTTGGCTAATTTTCCCTCGAAATAGTGATTTCCGTAGCCCGCTACGAAAATTAATTTCTTGAAAAAATTATCTCAAAAATCTTGAAATTTTCTGTTTTGCGTTATTTATTAGAGTTTCCTTAAATTCTCGGTAAATTTTCCTTATTTCTTTTTTTCTTTAAAATTAGGGCAATGAAAACTTCTGCTCGCGTCATCGAAATGCAGGAATCTCCCTTGCGAAAACTTATTCCTCTGGCTGATGAAGCCAAGAAAAAAGGAATTAAGGTTTATCATTTAAATATCGGGCAACCGGATATTGAAACTCCGCCTAATTTTTTGCGAGCGATTAAAAATTTTGATGAAAAAGTTGTTGGATATTCTATTTCTAACGGCTGTCCCAACCTGCGCCAAGCGATTGTTGATTACTACAAAAAACAAAATATAAATTTCGCGGAAAATGAGATTTTAATCACTAACGGAGGAAGTGAAGCTCTATTGTTTAGTTTGTTGGCAACAACTGAACCGGGAGACGAAATCTTGGTGCCGGAACCTTTTTATACAAATTACAACACTATTGCAAAAATCGCCGGAATAAGCATTAAACCTATAACCACTCTACCGGAAACCGGTTTTAAAATTCCCGCGAAAAAAGAGATTGAAAAATTAATTACACCTAAAACCAAAGCAATTTTATTTTCTAATCCGGGAAATCCGACCGGGGCAGTTTATAGTTATGAAGAATTGAAAGTTTTGGCGGATTTGGCGAAAAAACACGACTTGTATTTAATTTCGGACGAAGTTTATCGGGAATTTGTTTACGACGGATTTGAGTTTACGAGTTGCGAAAATTTCGCGGGAATTTCCGACCGCGTGATTATCATTGATAGTATTTCTAAAAGGTATAGTGCCTGCGGAGCGCGGATTGGCTCGATTGCTTCTAAAAATAAGGAACTGATGGCGAATATTTTAAAACTTTGCCAGAGCCGTTTGTGTGTGCCGACTTTGGAACAAGCGGGCGCGGTGGAATTGTATAAGACACCACATTCTTATTTTGAAAAAGTTAATGCCGAATACAAAAAACGGCGAGATATCGTTTTTGAAAAACTCGCGAAAATTCCGGGTGTGCAGTGCCAAAAACCCCGCGGAGCTTTTTATATCATGGCGGAATTGCCAATTGAGAATGCCGAAGATTTCGCGAAATGGATGTTAACTGACTTTAATTTAGATGGAGAAACGGTGATGTTTGCACCAGCGGAAGGATTTTATGCGACTAAAGGTTTGGGGAAAAACGAAATTCGGATAGCTTATGTTTTGGAAGAAAAAAAATTAAGCCGAGCTATGGATATTTTTGAGGCTGGTTTGAGGGAGTATCGGAAGTTAACGAGTTAACAAGTTCACGAGTTTACAAGTAGGGACAGTTTTTTAGTTAATAATTAAGAGTTAATAGTTAATAGTAGGGGCGATTAGTAATCGCCCATATAAAAAATCCCGCGAAAAATTAACCCCCCGCTCCCCCCTTACAAGGGGGGCAAAAAAATCCCGCGAAATTTATTTGACTTTTATTTTTTTATGTTGTAAAATAATTTCTCGCTCAAATCAAGGGCGGATTTCTATCACAAAACCATGAATAACAAAAAAGCCATCTCATTAATCCGAAATTCCGCGAAAATTCTGTTAGTTGGTTCCCAAAATTGGCAATTAGACGATATGGCGGGGCTTCTGGGATTGGAAAGTTTGCTTTCTGAATCGAAGGAAGTGACCGCTGTATCGCCTGAGAAAGTTTCCAAAAAATTAAGTTTTCTCAAAAACCACGCGATCGTCCAAAAGACTTTGCAAGACGGAAAAGGCGTAGCGATTACCATTTATAATGCCGATGAAAACGGATTGAATTACGAAATCGTCGATGGAAAACTGCACATTTTTGTCACTGACGAAGACGGCAAAATTTCGCGGGATTTGGTTTCCGTGGAGGATTATGTCGGGAAATTTGATTTGATTGTGACCATTGGTGTTGATGCCTTGGAGGATTGCGGGGAAATTTTCGCGAAAAATACCGCGCTTTTTTCCAATACGACGGTTTTGAATATTTCCAACAATCCCGCCAACGAAATGTTTGGAAATGTGAATTTAATCAATGCTTCGGCGTCTTCCGTTTCGGAAATTATCGCGAATTTGGTGATGGAAGACGAGACACTTCAAAAATCTTTGAAGAAAAACGCCATTAACGCTTTTTTCGCGGGAATTTCCGCCAGCACCGACAACTTTTTATCAGCGAAAACTTCTTCGCGATCGCTTTCGCTAGCCGCGGAATTGCAAGTTTTGGGCGCAGATCATTCGACAATCATTGAATATTTATTCAAACGAAAATCCCGCGAAAATGTGCAGGTTTTGGGGCGAATGCTCAATAATTTGCAACTTGATGCGCAACATCGTTTTGCTTGGACAACTTTGACGCAATCTGATTTTGAATTAGCGGAGGCAACTCCAGACGACATTGATTCGTGGGCAGAAGAACTTTTGCGACACACCAATGGCGCGGATTTTTTCGCGGGATTTATCGAATATCCCGACCACACGCTCGTGCAATTGCGCGCGGAAATGGAGGATTTTGATTTCTCGGATTTGGAAGCGGATTTTGATTTAATTTCGGTGCCGTTTGGTGTGAATTTCATTATTCCGAAAAAATCCGTGGCGGAAGTACAAGCCGTTGTCTTACGAAAATTCGCGGATTTTCAGGAATCTCGCTTAGGACTTCCAACGGGGACGGACATCACCAAAGTTGATATTTACGCGGAATATGAAAAGCAAAAAGCTGAAGCCGCGCGTGTCGACCAAAGCCATGGCGACGGTCGAAAATTTTCACCAAAGAAATCCGCCAGCGCCCCAGCGGAAGTCCCGTTTATTGTCCCGATGAAATAATGAGTATATTAGATCAAATACTTAGAGACATTTTAGATGATCGTTTTGAACCAGAAGTTTCTTTGAAAGAAATATTAATAATTGAGAAACCAATTTTTAATAAAGTTAAGCAAGCTTTAAATCGTGAATTTACAGAAGAACAAGAAAAAATAATTAAAGCTCTCTTGTTTTTTTTAAAACGAGAAAAAAAATTAAAGGTAAAATTCAGTCCTATTGAAGATAGTAAATTAGAAATATCCAGTAAAGCAGGGGAAGTTATAGGATCTATTGAATATAACAGATTTTTTGGAGCAGACTCAAGAAGCGTGTTTAATAATGAAGAAATTAAGAAAGAATATATAAATAAGGGGCTTGGTGTTTTATCATATGTAAAGTTAGCCATATTTTTATCGATAAAAAGTTTGGGATACAAGTCTTTGTCATCAGACTCTCCAAGCAGACAAGCCAAAAAAGTTTGGCTTAGATTGAAAAAAGCTAATTTAGCAGAAGAGATTTATGGTGACTTTGTATTCAAAGATATTTCATTTTTAACAGAAAAAGACTTTAAAGTTATTGATGAAATTTTGAATAGTTAAATTTTCGCGGGATTTTTCCTATTGTCATCTCGACCGAGGAGGCACGACGAGCGGAGAGATCTTGCTACTTTAAAAAACTTAAGTTCGAACTTAAACACTTTTTTATCCTGTGCTAAGTTCGAACTTGTTTTTTAACTTTTTTATCCCCAACTTGTCGGTCGAGATAACAATGTGGTTTTTTCACGAGATTCTCTTCTGACCTCTAAAATTCTTCCTTTCCTCTGGAAAAATCCCGCGAAATTTTACTTCAACGGAAACGCTTCCTCCATACCCAGCAAATAATCCCAATCGTCAGCGATTTGCTTTTTGAGTTGGTCCAAAATCCCGCGATTTTCCGGTTTGAGAAGGTGTTTAGTCCGTCCTTGCAGTGATAAAAATTTCTCCAACGGCTCGTTTTTTTCGCGGTAAGTTTTGCTGGCTTTCGGTTTGAAATTAATTTTCCAACGCCCGTGATCGACTTCATAAAGTGGCCATAATCCCGCTTCAGTTGCCAACGCCGCAATCTCAATCCCCTGTTCGCTGGAATATTTCCAGTTTGTCGGACACATCGAGAAAGCGTTTAAAAAAGCTGGTCCTTCCGCATCAAACGCTTTTTTGGCTTTTTTCATCAAATCAAAAGAATTCGCGGGATTTACCTGCGCCACATACGGAATATGGTGCGCCGCAATAATCCGCGTTAGATCTTTCCGTTGCTGAATTTTCCCGACAATTTTCTTTCCAACTGGGGAAGTATGTGTCGCGAACCCCAAATTTGTCGCTCCCGATCGCTGATAACCAGTGTTCATATATCCTTCGTTATCGAAACAAATGTAAGTGAAATCGTGCCCGCGTTCAATCGCCCCACTCAGCCACTGAAACCCGATATCGTAAGTCGCTCCGTCTCCGCCGACGGCTAAAAATTTAATTTTTTTCTGTTCCTCAGTCAGTTTTCCTTTTTTCACGAAAACTCGCCACGCCGACTCCACACCGGAAATCACCGCCGCGCTGTTTTCAAAAACCGAGTGAATCCACGGCACTTTGAAAGCGTTTTGCGGATACGGCGAAAAACAAATTTCCGAACACCCTGTCGCATTGGCAACCACCACAGGATTATCAATCGTCGTCAGTGCTTGCTTCAAAATCACTCCAATCCCACACCCCGGACAAAGCCGATGCCCGCTAGCTAATCGTTGCGGATTTTGGGACAATTTTTTCAAATTTGGAATAAACGGCTTTTTTTTCGCGGGATTTCCAGAGCTTCCCCCTGACAAGGGGGATTGAGGGGGTTGTTTTAAATAAATCCTTTTAACTCCCTCTCCTTCTAGGAGAGGGTTGGGGTGAGGTTGATTTTTAATTTTTTGCATCGCGAAAAGTATACAAAAATCCCGCGAAAAAATAAAACAAACTCTCTGAACTTGATTCAGAGTCTACGAAATAGTTAAAAATCCCGCGAAATTTTTACAAATTATTTGTTTATTAAATATTCTCTAATTTTCTCGTTTGTAATTTTTTGCCAATACTTAATAGCCTTCCCTTGTGGTGGAACAATTATCACAATTGAACTAGGAGATTCTGTTGCCGTACCTCCAAACCCCTCAATAAATTCAATTCCGCCATCAGTATAATAAATTATAGGGCACTGTTCCCAAAGTTTATCTCCTATTTTATATTCATTTATAGTATTAGCTGCACTAGCTCCGACTTGTCCGTAATGCGTTTTTCGAGAATCATAACTTGGAGCATTATCTATGGTGAAAACCATTGTTATTCCTGATTTTTCATCTTTAGACATTTCTAAAATATCCTGAATTCTTTCTATTGATGTTCTAGTTCTCCCATAATTAGGATCAAACTCTGTCATATCTTTCAATTCAACTGGAACCGGTAATTTTTCATTCATATTTTTCTTATAAACAAACACAGTGGATAAGTCAACTCCATCACTTCACCTTCCGAAATCCCGCGAGATTTGCCTCTTCCTCTGTTTGGAAACATTGTTCCGGCTGGACACGATCGTACCAACCGCTCAAAACGGTGTGATAAGTTTTTATCGGATTGGCTTTGGTGCCAGAAATATTCCCTTTAATCGGACAATTCTCGTCAATTTCACGAATTTCGGAATTTTTCGCGGGATTTTCCACCGAAGTATTCAAAATCTCCCGCGCACAAATCGCCCACGCCCCCCGCGGATTAGCATAAACTTCTTTTTGCAATTCCTTTAAAACTCCCTCTCCTTCTAGGAGAGGGTTGGGGTGAGGTTTTGAAAATCCCGCGAATTTCCCAAAACCATCCCGAATCATTTTTTCATTAACCGAAATCCCGCTGTGCCCCGCAAGGCGGTGGCGAAAATTTTTATTCTTTCCCCCCGCAAGGTGGTGGCGAAAATTTAGGTTGGCTCCCTCTCCTAGTTCCGAGTACTCGGGAGGGTGAGGTAGTTTTTTCAAACGATTCCCCTCTTCCAAATAAACCACCCGCACCAACTTGTAATCCATAATTTCGCGGGAATTTACCGGTTTTTCCAAACGAACTTTCTTGCCCAAAATCAGATTTTCCAAATAATTTCGCGAGTTTTTCTGAAAACAGCGACTCGCCGAATTATTTTCGCGGGGAATTTCCACATCTGCCAAGCGCACAATTGGTCCGTTTTTCAACCGAAACTCATTGCCTGACAAAACTTCCACCACTTCACCAACCGCTACCGAGCCGAGAAATTGTGGATTTTCGCGTTTCAATTTCCGCATGCGTTCGCCGAAATTCCCGCGAATTTTTTGCCAATTCAAGTCATCCAAACATGGTCCCCACAAACCAAGTTTTTCTTTCTGCGCAAGTTCCTGCGCTCGCTTAAATCTCGCGGAAAAATACGAACTCACTTCATCATCATTCATTTTTGCCCAACCTTTTCGCAAAATAATTTCCGTCACATATTCTTTGCCGATTTTCAAGTGCAATGCATCTTTGACTTTTTCATCAGTCGCGGAAAAAATTTTGTTATCCAGCAACAGCTCGCTAATTTCGCGGGAATTTCCCTTGGCGTGGCAGGCCTCTCGCTTGTTAGAAGAAAATTCGTCATTCGGCAAAACCCCGATTATCCGCCACTTTTTATCATCCAAAGTTACAAAAACATTAGAACTCAAAACCCGCGAAATTTTGGTTTCCCGCCACTCGTAAGTGGCGAAAATTCGCGGGATTGTGAAAATCACCGCTAGTAAAACAGTCGCTAGAAGATATTTTTTCATTCAGTTAAGATTTACAACAAATTTTGAAAAAATGCAAACACAAAATCCCGCGAAATTTTTAAATCTGGCGGAGAGTGAGGGATTACTTCTTATTTTTTATCTTTCTTTTGCCGTTCGCTTCTCGCTCACCATAAAAATGACCTCGCTCCGCTCGGTCGCTTTTCTGTCTTGCTTCGGCGCGTCGAACCCTTGAAATATCGGGTTCTCATCCCTCTATTTTTAAATCTGGCGGAGAGTGAGGGATTCGAACCCTCGGTACCCTTGCGGGTACAACACCTTAGCAGGGTGCCCCGTTCGACCGCTCCGGCAACTCTCCGTAAAAATTTCGCGCCTGCCAACCTGTGGTTGGGGATTTCGTGGTCAAACCGCGTGAATTGTATGAATTTTGCCCAAAATGGTCAATTTATTCTGATGAATTTAAGAATCCGCGAACATTCGTCCCCAAAATCACCAAATAAGTAATCCCGCAAATCAAAACCGCTAGAAGTAAATTATCGCGAAGCGGAGTAAAGAAAATTTCCGCGAAAATTGCTAAATTTGCCAGCAAAATTATGCTCAAATTCTTTCGGGAAAATGGAAACGAAAAATGTCGCGAAATTTCGCGGGAAAGTAGAATAAAAACCAAGACTTCACAAACAACGGTTGAAATAGCCGCCGCGATAAGTCCGTATTGACGCAGGAAAATAATGTTCAAAACCGCGTTGGCGATGAGCGCCAAACCGTTTATCCAGACCAGTTTCCGCTGTAAATTTTTCGCGACCAAAGTGAAAGTGAAAAGTTGGTTGAAAAAGGCGAAAAAAACGGTCGGAATGAGGATTTGTAAAATTCGGTCAGATCCGATTTGTGTTGCGGTGGTCAGAAATTCTTTGGAACTCAAAAGTATTACCAAATCCCGCGAAAAAAAGCTCACGCCAATAATAATCGGTAGAGAGAAAATGAGCAGTTTCTCAATTCCCCAGACCAAACTCGCGGAAGATTTTTGTCTATCTTGTTCCTGTGCGGAAATCTGCGGTAACATCGCTTGCCCAAAAAACACGCCCAAAACCAAAATTGATTCCAAAACGCGTGTCGCCACACCGTAAATTCCCGCGAAAGTTATCCCCAAAATAATGGAAATCAAGATCATATCGATGCGTAAATATAGAGTTTGCAAAACCAGTGCCAGCCCGTAAGACAAAGTATCGCGCAGTGTTTTTTTGATGAATTTCGTGTCCCAAAGCAGGCGGATTTTAATTTCGCGGGAAACAAAGTAGTACACTAATAAAGATACAATAAAATTGGAAATCGCGCCTGCCCATAAAATAGTAAAAAAGATGTTAAATCCCGCGAAAATTTCCGTATTTTTGATAATAAAAAATACGCAAATAGCATAAAGTATTTTCCCTATCACCAAAGACAAAGAATACTTATGAATTTTCATTCGTGCCTGCAAAACACTGGATAAAGTTCCCGCGATAATTGTTAAACCCATAGAAATCGCAGTAATCCAAATCCCCAGTTTCAAATCAGGAGAATACTGCGGAACAAATTGCGCAAAAATTCCCGCGAAAATAATTACTCCTAAAATTAAAAGTAATCTAAATGACAAAATATTTCCTAAAATGAATTCCGAACTTGAGTGTATTCCCTCTCCTTCTAGTCCCGAGTGTTCGGGAGGGTTTGGGGTGAGGTCTTTTTTCGCGGGATTTTTCGCACTATCCGCCTTGCTAATTTCCCGCACCGCCACGGCAAAAAGCCCCATATCCGCAATAATCCCAAAAAACGCTAAAAATTCAGAAGCTGTCACATATTGTCCATAAAAACTCGCCCCAAGGGAAGTTATCAACTTCACAATCAAAAAACTCGTGAACATCGTGATAAACTTTCCGCCAAACTGCGCGAAAGCGTTCCCGAGGATTTTCTTATTGGAAAACATCAGGAGTATTCTAAAAGTTTTGGGGGAGTTTACAAGGCGGCGGGGTTACGAGAAAAATCTCGCGGGATTTTATTCTTGTTCGTAGGGAGCGAATATCTTCGCTCCAAAAAATTAATTCAAATAAAGATAATTTAACGAGGAACGAAAATATTCGTTCCCTACATTAACGCATTTTTTTCTAAAATCCCGCGAAATCATTTCTCCAACTTCCCTTTCACTCCGCAGCTTCGCAAAATAATCGCCATCAAACACCAACCGGTTAGTCCAAAAATTAGTTGAGAAAATCCGACAAATCCCGCGAAATAAAAGAAATACGGATGAACATAAAATCCCGCGAAAATTGAGCCAAGGACGAAAAACCCAGCAATTAGGAACAAAATTCGTTCGAGATACCATGAATCTGTTTTTAGTTTGTACATTTTATGTTTAGTTAAGAATTAAATGACTTATTTTTTTACCACTACCCTCTTGTCAGTCGAAGCTTTAGCGAAGACTGAAGCCCTCCCGCAAGGCGGGAGAGAATTTTTCGCGGGATTTTAAGCCACCGCTTCGTGGACGATTTTTTTCAAAGTCGCCATCACTTTTTTGGACATCGGCGCAATGTTTATATCCGGAAACATCATTCCCACCATCCACGGTTTCATCTGCATGTAGCGCAGAACTGTTTGGTTATTTTCGCGGGAAATAATGATACTTTTCGGCATCATAATCCCCAAATCCATACTCATTCCCAACGCTTTGTGCGCTTTTTTGGCATTACATAATTCCACAATGCGACACTGAAAATCCCGCGAAATTTCCAAATTATTTTTCTCAAAAGTTTTCCGCATATCATGAGTGGTGATAATATTGAAATCGTTATTTGTAATAGCTTTTTCAAGTTTTTGGAAAACTTCCTCAAACGGTTTGTCGGTAGAAATTTTGTAGGCGATTTTGCCCAAAACTTTTTCTGATAAGAATTTTTTCATTTTATATAGGGGTTAAAATTTTTACTTTTAAATTATTGCTCATCTATTTCCCCCTGATAAGGGGGTTAGGGGGTTATTTCGCGGGATTTTTAATTTCACAAGCACAATTTGCTTTCGGATTCGGTTTGAGTAAATGGTCTTCGTCACGAACTTTTGGCGGAAAACTTGCCATTAACGCTGGGAAAACCACTAGTGTGAAAGCTGCGGAAATTGATAATCCAAAAATAATTGTCCACGCCAATCCCGACCAAACCGGATCGTTAATAATGGTCAGACTTCCCAAAACCGTTGTCATGGAAGTCAAAACAATCGGTCGCAAACGAGTTTTTCCGGCTTGAAATAAAGCATCGCGAAAATTTACTCCGCGGTCGCGTAGAATATCAAAATATTCCAAGTAAATAATGGCGTTATTCACCACAATCCCCATCAAGGCAATAAATCCAATCAAACTGGTGGCGGTTAGGAAAGTTCCGAGGGTTTTGTCTAAAATTGCAAATCCCGGCATAATTCCCAAAAATCCGAGGAAAACCGTACTCATGATTAGAAGCGGAACTTTGAAAGACTCAAACTGCGCCACTAGCACACCATAAATCGCGATAAACGCAATCAACATCGCCAATCCCAAGTCGCGAAAATTATCCAAAGTCAGCTCGCGTTCTCCACCCCATTCGATATGGTAAATTTCGCGGGATTTTGTCTCAAAATCAAATCCGTACAAACTCCAATCCACGATTTTTCCACCTTCCGGAAAATCGTAATCAAAAATATCAAACATCAAATCAATTGTCGCGTAAATCACACTCCGATTTTTCAATTCCCCCGTCACATAAATTGTTTCATCGCGTGTGTCGAGATAAAGAACTTCCTCCGGACGAGTTTCCACTTTACGAACGACAGCGGAAAGCGGCACCATATTTCCCGCGAAATTTTTGATGTAAACTTCGGTCAAATCTTCCAATTTATCGCGTTTTTCTGGTGGCACGCTCAAAGTAATGTCAATCATTTCCGGTGAATCTTTTTGGTGGAACTGGGAAATATTTTTTTCCGCAGTAATTGCCGACAACGCTTCATAAATTTGCATGGTCGTAATCCCCGCTTCCAAAGCTTTTTCGTGATCTACGCGAAACGAAACTTTTCGCACATTGTCACTGATAGAAGTATCAATGTCCACCACGCGATCAGTTTTGCGGAACATTTCCTCTACATCACGCGCGACTTTTTTCAAAAGCTCGCGGTTTGGACCTTTAATTTTAGCCATCAAAGTCGCCCGCACCGGCGGACCCGGTGGATCTTCCAAGAATTTGAAAGTGGTGTTTTTCAAAGTTTCGTAAAAGTTTATATCTCCCTCTCCCTCGGGGAGAGGGTTGGGGTGAGGGCTATTTTTCACGGGATTTTCACAAGCTTCCCCCTGACAAACGGTACTATTTTGAAGTTTAGAAATTTTCGCGAGAATTTTATCTCGTTCCGCGTCCAGAAGTGGTGTTGATTTAATCGAACGATCATCTGTGTCGGTTAAATTCACCCGCAAAGTTGCCATATACGGTGCAATGCGGTAATTCGCTCCTTTGAAAAGTCCGTTAAAGTCCACGACGGAAGCCGTGCCGACAAAACTTTGCACCGAAACAATTTCCGGATTTTTCAGAAGTTCTTTGCTGATAAATCCCGCGATTTTTTGCGTTTGCGGGAAATTTGTATCTTGTGGCGCGTCGATGTAAACAAAGAATTGGTTTTTGTTCGCCGAAGGGAGCATTTTGAAATGCACTAATTTCAAAACAGGAAAAGTAAAAACTAAAAACAATGCCCCAAAAATCGTTATCAAAAAGAATCGGCGGAATTTATCTTTATCCAAAATTTTAGTCAGTAGTTTAGAATATTTTTCTGTTACGCGGTCAAAAAATGATAAATTCCTTTTAGCTCCCTCTCCTTCTAGGAGAGGGTTTGGGGTGAGGTCTCTTGGCAAAATCACATCAGCCAAAAAAGGCGTCAAAACATAGGCGACCAACATGGAAACAATCAACGCCATCGGCAAAAAGAAAGATAATGGTCCCATGTAATCTCCCATCATTCCTGACAGGTTGGAAGTCGGCAAAAAGACAATCACCGAAGTCAAAGTTGATAAAAATAATCCGATTCCCACTTCATTTACCGCTTCGACAATTGCTTCCCGCCGAACTTGAAGTGATTTTTTCGCGGATTTTGCTTTTTCCTGCAAATGCCGATAAATGTTTTCTACCACGACCGTCGCCGAATCGACCAAAAGTCCCAGCGATAAAATCAAAGCAAACAAAGTCACGCGGTTGATATTTTTCCCCGCGGAATACCCGATAATGAAAACTCCCGCCATCGTCAGCGGAATAGCAATCGCCACAATTGAAGCTGAACGAAGTCCGAGAAACAGCCACAGAACGATGGAAACAATCAGAATTGAGGAGATTAGATTTTGCATCAATCCACCAATTGCTTTCCGCGAAACTTCTCCTTCATCACGATAAATGTGAAAATCTAATCCCGCGAATTTTTCGTTAGCCATAATTCGCGACAAAGCTTCCCGCGCGTCTTTGACAACGGTTTGCGCATTTGATCCTTTTCGTTTAGCGAGAGAAACAAAAACCGTGTCTTGCACGCCATCTTTTTTGAAAACCTGCACAAAAGAAGTTTTTTCTCGATATCCGTCCGAAACTTTGGCGACATCTTCTAATTTCACGCCCGGCACAACGGTAATTTTTTTCGCGGACTCGGGATCGGTTAGTTCTCCGTTCACCTCTACTTCAAAAAAATTCGCGGGATTTTCGATTTTCCCGGTTCGGAAACGGAAATTATTCGCCAAAATCGCATTTTTTATATCCTGCACGGAAACCCCGCGATTTTTCATTCGCCCTAGATCTAGGGAAATTTTCAAGACCCGCGGTTCTCCACCGTGAATATCTAAATTCGCGACATTTGGCACTTTTTTGAGCTGGTTCATAATGTCGTAAGCCAGCACCCGCACTTGGTTTTGCGATAAATTTTTCGCAGAAAAACCAATCGTTAAAACTGGCACATCGTCCGCGGAAACTGATTTAATTAGCGGTGTTTGAATCATTCCTTGTCGCAAATCTAGATTTCCCAAAACTTTGTTGGTCAATTTCACGCGAGAATCTTCAAAATCTTCCCCAACTAAAAATTGGACAAAAGAAACTGCACGCCCGCCGTCCATCGATTGAGAAAAAATCTTATCAACTCCGGGAACATCCGCGATTTTTTCTTCAAGTTCGCGGGTGACAAATCTTTCGACTTCCTCCGCCGAAGCTCCGGGATAATCGACAATAACGGTAAATGCCGGCATGGAAATTGTCGGATTATACTGCTTTGGAGTCATTTTGTAGGACAAAAATCCCGCGAAAATTAGCCCGACCAAAATCAGAATCGTCAACGGACGATTTTCTAGGAAAAATTTCGCGATTTTACCGGCAAAGTTTAGTTTTAACCCCCTCGCCTCCCGCAAGGCGGGAGAAAGATTACTTGAATTTGTTTCTTTAATTTTGTTCATTTTCTTAAATTATTTTTAGCAAAAAGTCTCCCGCAAAGCGGGAGATTTAGGGGTTTTTTGTTAATTAACAATTTTTAGTCCTTCTTCAATCCCATCAAAATAAATCTCCACTTTACCTTTTTCTTCGGACAAAATATCAACTTTTTTCACTTCCCCGTTTTCTAATTCAATTTTTGCCCCGTCGTAGTCAAAACGGACAAAATTTCGCGGGATTTTGAAAGTTTCTCGTTCCGGTAACTGAATTTTAATCCGTGCAAATAACCCGATTTTGAGTTTATCTAAAATGTTTTCCTCGGCTTCCTCATCTTCTTGGAAAGTAATTTCAATTCCCAATTTTCGTGTCCGCGGATCAAGCGCTGGATTTACCTTGGTCACAATTCCCGCGAAATTTTCCTTCAAACCATCGACAGAAATTTCTACCGGCATATCAATTTTAATCATCGCCGCGTAAGCATCAGAAACATCAGTTTTGATTTTGAAACCGGACATATCCGCTAACTCAAATAATTTCTGACCAGGGGAAACCAGTTGCCCCATATCAATATCCCGCGAAATTATTACTCCAGCAAACGGTGCTTTGACCACCATTTCTCGCTGATAAGTGGAAGCGATATTAACCTGCGAACGCGCCGCTACTACTTGATTTTCGGCATTGGCTTTGGCGAGTTCCACCCCAGATTTCGCGGATTCTAGCTGATTTTCCATGGCTAAAACTTTCAAGCCAAGTTGTTCGTCCATCACTTTCGTTCCAGTGATAAAGTTTTCTAAATTAGTAATCGCTTGCGAAATCGCTTGTAAATAATTCGCGGTTTCGGCAACAAACCCGTTTTTCACAGCTTCGGGAAAAGTTCGCGAAGAGACTGTCCCCCGAACTAAGGAATCAAAATCTAGTAAAGCACTTTTCACTTTGCGTAAAAAATCCAGTCGCTCACTGGCGAAACTTAGGATTGCTTGCTCTGATTTTGGTTCGGTCTTGGAAAATCCCGCGAAATTTCGGACTAGTTCCTCAACGCGGTTTTTTAAATTATTTTTCAAAATAGAATTATTCCGCCCCAAAACATTTTCGTACGGACTCATTCCTTCAAATTTATTGGAAGCTTCCAAGTTTTTGTCTAAAAAATTTAAAACATTAGAAATCGTAATCTCGGACAACTTCGCATTGGTGTATAAATTGTCGTATTGTTTTTTGCGCTGAACTTCTTCTTCTTTTTTGGTTTGTTCCAAAGCGCGCTCAGCCGATTCTAGTTGAACTTCCGCTGTATTGACGGCATTTTCGGCAGACGCTTCGGTTGACTTGAATTGACTTAAAGCGCTTTGATACCGCGCCAAAGAATCATTATCCACTGCGGAATATCTCGCGAGAATTTGTCCTTTGTAAACTTTGTCGCCGACATCAACTTTGAGCGAATCAATTCGCCCCATAATTTTCGCGGAAATTGGAATTTGCTTTTCCGCTTCCACATTTCCAGTTAGATTAAGAACTGGTGCAACAGTTTCTGCTTTGAGTGTAAAAATTTCGCGGGATTTTGGTTGCTCCACCTGCGGTTTTTCTGTTTGACTACATCCGAAGAGTAGCACGAGAGCCGATAACATTAGAATTTTTTTCATTTCCTTATTTGAAAGTTATTTATACTCCCTCTCCTTCTAGGAGAGGGCGGGGGTGAGGTGCTTATTTTTTTATTATCAATTTCAACAACTTCTCCAAATCCTGATTATCTTTATTACGAAAACATTTCGCGAGATTTTCAGAAAGCAGAAGCGCATAACAATTATCCAGCGCCGACTTCGCTGCGGAAAACTGAATGATGATTTTTTCGCAATCATCGGCAGTTTCTAGCAGTTTTTGCAAACCGCGAATCTGCCCTTCTAATCGCTTTAACCGATTTTGAATTTTTTTCATCGCCCGGATTATACCCACAGGGGGTATTTTGTCAATTATAAATTCCAAATAACTCCCTTTCCCTTGGGGAGAGGGTGGGGGTGAGGGCAAAATCCCGCGAAATTATAAAATCACCCCCCGCCCTCTTTGAAAAAAGAGGGAGCTAAAGGAATTTCTTTGTTTATTTTTCTGAGGAACTTCCCCCTTTCTTTAAAGGGGGATTGAGGGGGATTTTTCTTTAATCAATCATCTTATGTAACTCAAAAACATTTGCCACAAACACCGAACAAAATAAAATTCCCGCGAAATTTTAGCCAAAAAACATGGATATCAACGAAATGTATGACTCAAACGCCTGCTCTATCTTTGGTGGTGGTGCGGAAAGCTGGACTTGGGACGAGTATTTCAAGAAAAAAGAAGAACTTGGCGACAAAGTAGTTTTGGTCGATATGATTAATCATCCGGTTGAAGACGCCGTCCCGATTTCCAACGAAATTTTCGCGGGAAAATACCCCAAAGGAACTTATTTTGTGCTTTATTGCCACTCGGGCGGATCATCAGGATATCTGCAAAAACAAATTGCTCCCCAATTCCCCGATTACAAAATCGTCAATCTAGCAGGGGGAATCGGAATGTATCCGCGGTAAAATCCCGCGAAATTTTTAAAGTTTTCTTTAACTATAAATTCTAAATATTCCTTGGTCATTCGCCCTGAACGAGCAATTACCTCAAATCCTTCTTTTTTATAAAATTTTACTAACTTATCCGCTGAAACATCTCCTAAAGGCGTAATCTGTAATAAAATTTCATCGACTTTTTGTTGATAAAACCATTCCAAAACTATTTTCATAATCTCATGACCACAGCCCCTCTTGTATGATACAATTTTATCTAAATATCCTTGAAACACCCCTTCATCTTTTACTACAGACATTTTAGCGTATCCAAAATCCGTTTTGATTTCTTTTTCTATTAACTCCATGATTTAATATAAAAATCCCGCGAAATTTTATAAACCTGTTAAACTATTTATCCCATAAGTTCGATTTAAATCTCTTTTTATATTTTCAACTCCTTCTAAAAACTTTCTTCTTCCTTTTCTAACCCCTATTTTCTCATTCCCCATCCATTTAGGATTTGTAATTTTTCTTTCTTGATGCGCCGCCTCTTCAATTTTTGATTTTGCTTGAACTTCCGCCATACTACCTTTATCAACTTGAATAGATTTTTTCGCGGGATTTACAGATGGCAATATTTGTTTATAAACTTTTCCATGAACTACTTTTTGAACATCTCCAACAGGAACAATATCGTCTTTTTCTTTTTTATTATTTTCAAAATAAACCTCTTCAACCGCATTTAGTATTTCTTCTGCATCAAAATTTTTCCAATAATCGCGCGGGATTTTATCTTCAAGTTGTTTTAGTTTAGTATTTAATCTACCTAATTTTTTAACTTTTCGCGGATTTCCTTGTTTCTCAAATCGTTTTTGGGCTTTTTTATGTCCAAAATCTGCAACTTTTATGTTTTCTGCAATAATTGATTTAGCACGATCTATCAATTCTGCTACCTCTTCTCCTGATCCTTCTTTTTTGATAATTTCTTTTAAAACATTTCTTAAATTTTTGACAGCCATGTTTTCATTAAGCTCAAATCTTTCTTCATTTTTTCTCATTTTGTAGTTGTTAAAAAATATATCGCACACAATAAAACAAATATTTGCAATATTGTCAAAAGAATTTCATAGATAATTAAAAATCCCGCGAAAAAACAACAAATCCTGTTCCTTTGAACTCCCTCTCCTAGTCCCGAGTACTCGGGAAGGGTTGTTTCAAAATATTTCTACCGCCCTCTCTCTCCCTCCTGCTAGGAGGGAGAATGTAAACAAACTTTGAAAAAAGAAGAGATCCCGCCATCGTGCGAGAAACTCTTGGGCGGGAAGTGAAATTAAAAAATTTCGCGGGATTTTAGAAAGTGCGACGCGTCATTGCGTCTACAAAGCTGCTTTGCGTATTATATTTCCCCCCTGACAAGGGGGCGAGGGGGTTAAATTCGCGGGATTTTCCAAAAACCTCTACAATTCACACGATGAAACAATCCACCGCGCTCAAAATCATGAAAGCTGGCGAAAATGTCTTTTTGACAGGATCGGCAGGGGCGGGGAAAACTTATGTGCTGAACCAATACATCAACTATCTCCGTAAAAACGGAGTGCCGGTGGCGATTACCGCGTCCACCGGAATTGCGGCGACACATTTGGGCGGACAAACAATTCACTCGTGGTCAGGCTTGGGAATTAAGGAAGAAATCACCGAACGCGATTTGGAAAAAATCGCGAAAAAAAAGAAAGTTCGCCAGCGTTTGGAACAAGTTGAGGTTTTGATAATCGACGAAATCTCAATGATTTCCAAAAAAACTTTGGGCTGTATCGACCAGATTTTACGGTTTTTCAAAGTCAGTTTTGAGCCGTTCGGCGGAATTCAAGTGATTTTTTCAGGCGACTTTTTTCAGCTTCCGCCTGTCAGTCGCGAGCGGTTAAATTCCCGCGAAAAATTCGCTTTTATGTCGCCGGTTTGGGTCAAAGCGGATTTGAAAGTTTGTTATATCACCGAACAATATCGGCAAGCAGATTGCGCTCTAACCGATATTTTGAACGAAATGCGGAGTGGCGAAATTTCTGATGTGGCGCAGGATTTGTTGCTGGAAAAGTTGGAAGAATCCCGCGAAAATTCGGAAGATTTCGCGATAAAACTTTATACGCACAATGCTGATGTGGACCGCATTAATCGCGAGGAATTGAAAAAACTTCCCGGACCGGTTGAAATGTTTTTTGGAAAATTCGCGGGAAATAAAACACTTGCCAAAACTTTGGCGAAATCTGTTCTGGCACCAGAAGTTTTGGAATTAAAAGTCGGTGCGAAAGTGATTTTTGTGAAAAATAATTACGAAAAAGGGTATTTCAACGGGACTCTGGGCGAAATTTCGCGGATTACGCCGGACGGCTGGCCAGTCGTAGAAATTGCGGACGGACGGGAAATTGTCGCCAAACCGGAAGATTGGTCGGTGACGAACGAGTTCGGGCAAAATCTCGCGACTTTTTCGCAAATTCCGCTTCGCTTGGCGTGGGCAATTACAGTGCATAAATCGCAAGGAATGACTTTGGAGCGCGCGGAGATGGATTTGTCGAAAACTTTTGAGTGCGGGCAAGGTTATGTCGCCCTGTCACGGGTCAAAAGTTGGGGCGGATTGAAATTACTGGGCGCGAACGGTAATGTTTTACAAATGGATGAGCTGGCGATGGCAGCGGATAAGCGGTTTCAGCAACTTTCCGCGGAAATTGAAAAAGTTTATGAAAACATTCCCGAAGCAGAATTGGAAAAAATTTCGCGGGATTTTGTAAAAGAGAAATCAAGTCCGGACTTGTTACGAGATAAAAATATGTTTAAGTCCGGACTTAAGATTTCTTCTGCGAAAAAAATCCCCACTGCCGAAATAACCAAAAACTTGATTGCTGAAGGAAAAGATTTAGCTGAAATCGCTGAAATACGCGGATTAAAAACCTCCACTATCATCACTCATTTGGCAAAAATCCGCGAAAAATTTCCTGATTTTGATTTAGAGAAATTCAAACCAAAACCGGAAATTATTAAAAAAGTCTCCACCGCTATTAAAAAGGTACTGTCAAGAATTTTGTGTCTGGGAGAGGAAGGAATTCATAAGATGTTTAACATTAGAAAAGTTGGGGATGGGATAAGAATAGGTTTTGGTCATGTTAATGGCGACCATAAAGACTAGGTTTAG
>JALVIB010000016.1 GCA_027028725.1 Candidatus Altimarinota bacterium | reverse complement strand
TTTTAGTACAGTTTCGATTGATTTTCCTAGCATTTCTTTGTATGATGTTTTCATGGGATAGGGGGTTAGTGATTACTTTTTTTATTTTACCTTCTATCCCAGACACATAAAAGTGTACACTACCAATATTTTCATAGATAAGTCGCAATACATCCCTACATCTTCTGACCTCTAAAATTCTCTCATTCTTCTGTCAAAATTTCGCGGGATTTTTTAAAACGAAAGCGCGGTCACGTGACCGCGCCTACAAAACTTCTTCCGTGAAATATTCCGCGAAAAAAATCAGACGAAAGCGCGACGGCGCCGTCGCGCCTGCGTTTTTTCATATTTTAGAAAGTACAAAATCGAAATTCACGTCTACAAAACGAAAGCGCGGTCACGTGACCGCGCCTACAAAAAGGGCGATTATTAATCGCCCCTACATTTTCTTCAGACCTCTAAATTTCTCCCATTCTTCTGCAAAAATTTCGCGGGATTTTTTAAGGCTTATCAACTCGTAAACTATTAACTATTAACTGTTAACTATTAATTATTAACTAAAAAACCTGCCCCTACTTGTAAACTCGTGAACTTGTGAACTCGTCAACTAACTTCACTCATGCATCAAGCGCTCAATTTCCTTTTCTGTCACTCGTCGAGGCATTTTTTTACGCCATTTCTGAATACGGTTACGCATTTTAAAAATATTCCACCAAACCCCTAAAAGTTCTGTCTCAAAAACCAAAATGTAAAGGAAAACTTTTAGATTATATAAAGCTGTTGCGTTTTTAATTTCCGAGGAAAAAGCGTTAGAAAAATTCTTTTGTAATAAAAGGCGGTGGTTGAGATATGAACGCCGATTAACCTCTTTTGGTTTATTGATGCGGTTTTTGATAATTTCCAAAGCGGTTTTCCCGCGAGCGCTGATAGTGCGATCGTGGTAGGCAATCGCCTTGGGATTGTAATTTGTTTTCCAGCCCGCCCACTGCAAACGATACGCCAAATCAATATCTTCTTTGTACATAAACATTGATTCGTCAAAATACTCTTTTTCTTCGTTTTCGTTAATAAAAGCGACATCTTCTAGACTTTTACGACGATATAGAACCGCCGCCCCCGAAACTCCAAAAATTTCGCGGGATTTATCAAATTGCCCGTAATCCATTTCTCCTTGTCCGATATCTTCGAAGCGGTGTGATTTCAAAATTTTCAAACCAACAGTATCGATAAAGTTTGTTTTTCCTTGGGAAGTCGAACCTTTGGCAAAAGACGCGAAATCCCAGAACTTAATTTTTCCTCCGGCTGCTCCGTAAACCGGTTTCTCGTTGATTGCTTTAACCAGTTCCGAAATAAAATTTTGATTAAAAATCATATCAATATTCAAACAAGCATAAAGATCGCCTTCGGTTTCGTTTAAAATTGTGTTGTGCCCCCTGGCAAACCCCACATTTTTTGCTGATTCGATAACTTTAATTTCCGGAAAATTCTCGCGAATTATTTCTACCGTGCTATCTGTGGAATGATTATCAAAAATAACTATTTCTAAATTTTCGTAATCCTGATTAGTAAGTGATTCTAAAGCTGGAATAATATATTTTTCGGAATTTTGAGTAACTAATCCTGCAGTTACTAATTTATTTTCGCGAGCAGCTTTTTTCAAAGCTTTTTTCGCACGAAGTTCTTTTATTTTCGCGGGATCAAAAGCTTCTTGTGCTAGAATTGACGCCTCCAAAAGACTTTCGTGCGTTCCCGCATCAATCCACATTCCGTCCACGCGACTAGCGGTTAGCTCATTATTTTCAAGGTAAATTTTATTTACATCGGTAATCTCAAATTCTCCCCTTTCCGAAGGTTTCAAGTCACGGATATAATCAAAAACTTTATTGTCATAAAGGAAAAGCCCGGTTTGCGCAAAATTAGATTTAGGCAAGGCCGGTTTTTCTTCGATAGAACGAACGAGCCCAGCTTCTCCGATTTCAACCACACCAAAGCGTTCCGGATCATCAACATGTTTGATAAAAATACGCGCCCCAGACTTAAAGTTAAAGAAATCTTCTGTAAACTCTGATTCAAAAATATTGTCCCCCAATAAAACCGCGATATTATCATTTCCCGCGAAATCTTCGGCTAAACTTAAGGCCTGCGCAATTCCCCCTGAACCATCTTGGATTTTATAAGTTAAATTCACGCCGTATTCTTGACCTGATCCGAGTAAACGCAGAAAATCTCCGGCATTATGGGAACTAGTGATGATTAAAATATCACGAACCCCCGAGTTTTTCAAAGTCTGAATCGGATACATAATCATTGGCCGATCAAAGACCGGAATTAAGTGTTTATTCGTCACTTTGGTACTAGGGAAAAGCCTAGATCCTGTTCCGCCTGCCAAGATAACTCCTTTCATTCTTTCTTATTGTGAACATTTTACAAATAATTTCAATTGTTTTTTTTAGAAAATTTCAAAATCCCGCGAAATTTTTATACACAAATCCTCAAAATCTCTTATTCCATACCATTTATTAACACTTTCCAAATTATTAACTGTTAACTTTTGACTATTAACTAAACTAATTTTATCTATTCCAAAATTTCGCGGGATTTTTCAGCTATTTTTTGCATATATTATATTTTTCGCTTAGAATAAAAAAAACAAATAAAAAATGAAATTTTGGCAGTATGTTGTGGGAACGGGATTAGCTATACTAATCTTTTCAGGTGCTATTTTTTCTGAATATTCTAGATATTCTAAACTTTCTTTTTTAGAAAAAAATCCTTTCACCCTAATGGGAGAAAAGAAATATCCTGATAAAGATTATCGAGATATTATAACAAATGATGGAGAAATTATTCGGGTTTTTAAAGATGCTCAAATTAATTTGGATGAAAAATCCCGCGAAATTTTGGCGGGAAAAGTGTTTTTGGGCGGGAGTTTTTTTGATGATAAAAATAAGAATATTAATTATATCAAAATTGGCAACTTAACTCTTCGTTATCCGGGGTCTAATGTTGTAATTTCGCGGGATTTAGAAAAAAACTCTGTTGAAATTTTGAACTATGGACGAAGTGCGGAATTATATTTTCCGAATAAAGATGTGCCTTTCTTGCTTCCCTCTGAAACACAAATAAAAGTTAATTTAAATGATTCTTCTAAGGACAATTATTACCAACAACTTGAGGAATTCAAGCTAAAAATAATTGAAACTGAAAATCCTTTAACCGAAATCTTAAAAAATGGAATCAGTAAAATTCACGGTTTTCGAAGTTATTTTAAAGATTTCGCGACAAAAATGCCTAATTTCTGGCAAGAAAGTAAATTAGATAGTTTGAAGTCTTGGAGCGCAAAAATATCTGGCAAAAAAAATCTAAGTGATCCAACTAAAGAAATATTAAAAAATGTTTTTGAGATAATGAACACGATGAAATCTGACGATAAAGTCAGTCGCAATATGGTCAAATCATTAATTTTAGAAACTAGTTTTAATTTATCTGATTCAGAACTAATAAATTCTTTGCGAAAAATAAATGAGTGGAGTTTATTTGAAAAAGCACAAAAAATTTGGCTACCTCTCACCGATTATTCTAAGATTGAATATCTCTATAACGGATTATGGGGCCCGCGAAAAAATGGCGTCCAAAAAATATTTCAAATTGTGGACTCCATTGAACTGTACAATTCTCAATTAAAAACTAATGCAACTGATACAGCTTTTGCTAAATTGAAAGAAGAATTAGCGAAAATTAAAGCTAGCGATTTTTCAAAATCCGAAATCACCGAACTTCGTCGTCGTTTATTTTATATTTTAAAAAGTAAAATGATTTTTGGCGAAACACTTAGTGATGAAATCATTGCAACATACCTAAAAATTGAAAAACTCGAAACTGATGTTTATAAAGAAAAAAGTTCACTGGATGAGATTGAAGAAGAAAAAGTTGGTCAACTTTTAGAAATAATTAGTGAATATATTAATGAGGAAGACGATTTCCCGCGAAAAATTGTGAAAAATATCATAACTTTCCTTCAAGATAATATTGATTTAGATAAATTTAAAACAAAACATAGCGACAATACTGAATTTCAAAAAACACTCGCGGATATTGAGTTAGTTGGAACATCTGGTCTAACACCTAAGGAAATAGACACCTTAAACGCTATAAAAAACGAAGAAAAAGAATTAAACAGTCTAATTCCTAAATCTCCTATTCAAACATCCACAGAAGAAATTAACCACTTAATTAAAAATTCTAAAACTTTGTGGCAGTTTTTAAAAGATAAGGGAATTAATATTGATATTAAAACTTTTCGTACAACTAAAAACTCTCTGAAATTTGAAACAAAATTTGAAAATACCGAAACAGGAAAAAGAAAAATTTTTGGAATTTTTAACTATCGTGAACAAATTTTCTCTCAACTACGCTTAGGAAATGCTAGCATTCGTTCCCTCCCACCAAATGCTTTGGAAATTTGGCTTAAGAAAAATAAAGGAAAATTCGAACCTGTTCAAACGGAAGAAGTTAAGGAGCAACCAGTAGAAGATATTATTAATCAAAACTCACGCAAAGCTATTATTAGCCGGCAATTTTTAAAAGATTTGTTAATCTCATTGCATTTTAAAGTTTCTAAAATTAATATTAAAGTAACCAATAAAGAATTAACTAAATTATCAGCTAAAGACATCTCTTTTAAAGAAGGAGAAATCACTGGCTCAGGAATTTCTCTAAATTATGATTTAGACACGCAAAAATTCTCACAAGTCGCGGTTAATACAAAAGACAGCAAAAAATATTTGTCAGAAGGAGCAATTGATGCTAAAACTTTACAGGAAAAATCCCGCGAATTTTTCAAAAAAGATGAAAAGAAAGAGTGATTAGCTCAGTTGGCTAGAGCGCCTGCTTGACTCGCAGGAGGTCACAGGTTCGAGTCCTGTATCACTCACCATCCTTCGCTCTAATGAGCTTCGGATGGCAAACCTACAAAATTATCGCGAATAAATAACAATTTACCCGCATTTCCTATATTTAAATGAAACTAAAAAATATCTTCTCCTCAATTTCTCAAAAAGTGAAAAATTCGCGGGATTTTTTATTGGGGTTAGGAGATATTTTTTCTGTGGTGAAATTGCCCGACAACATTTTATTGACCGTCACTCACGGAAGCGCCCGTGTGCCGTTAAAAGTGTTTCGTCATCTTTCAATTTATTACCAAACTTCCCCGCGACTTTTGTTGAATTTCTCGGACTACGGAACGAAATATTTAGTGGAAAAGGTCGCTAATGAGCAGAAAGTAATTCCTAAATACGGTCGAATTATCGGCGATCCCAATCGAAATATCAGCGCTCCGGACATCATTCGGTTTGAGGATTTCGGTGGGAATAAAGTTTTTCGCGAAAAATTCGAGAAACGCCTGACTAGCTCTATTTTTCGGTTTTTCTGGAAACGGAAATTATTAAATTATTCCTATTATCCGTATTATAAAGAGATTTATCAGCGGTTAGAAAAACTCGCGAAAAAAAAACTTAAAGATGAAAACAAACCGATTATTTTGATTGATATCCATGATGTTGGAAATAGAATTCTTGGACGACGAGAAAAAGAAGATCGTCCGCGAAAAAACAAAATTGCCAAAGTGGTAATTTCTAATGCGCCTGATGAAGAGACCGGCGAAGGCGTTTTTGGGACTGCTCCGGATTATTTTGTGAAAGAGTTTCAAGAAGTTCTCGCGAAAAATTTGAAAATAGAAACCCGCGAAATCAAGATAAACACCCCTTATAAAGGCGGAAACATTATTCGCCAATTTGGAAATCCGTATCAGAATTCGCGGTTAAGAAGAATTCTCAACGGGAAACAGATTTTTGCGATTCAGGTTGAATTCAACCGCGGACTTTACTTAAATGAAGTTAACCAGCGCCCCTACACAGCGAAAATACGATTTGTCCGCAATGCTTTAATGAAAACTTTGCGGGAATTGTGTGAGTTTTAGACAAAATCCCGCGAAATTTTCGAAGAAAAACTTAAGTCCGGACTTAAAAAACTTTTTATCTTATGCCAAGTCTGGACTTGTTTTTCTAAAATGAAAATCCCGCGAAAAAATTCTCAACGAAAGCGCGACGGCGCCGTCGCGCCTGTATGTAGAAACAAATTGCAATTTGTCTTTACGTAAAAGACGCGAATTTGAATTCGCGCCTACAAGACGAAAGCGCGGTCACGCGACCGCGCCTACAAAAAAGAAATTATTTTTAAGGCTGGCACAAGACCAGCCACTACACTTACATTATTTTCTATCCATATCTCTTCAGACCTCTTATTTTCTCCCCTTCTTCTGCAAAAATTTCGCGGGATTTTAAAAAAGAGCCAGCACAAAACTAACCATCGCAAAATAATTATTAACTTTTAACTGTTAACTACTAACTACTTACATTCTACGAAAAGATATCGCTTCCCACTGCCCGTTCTACAATTTTTGATAATCGTTTTACCGCGAAACTGTCTTTTGCCGAAGATGAACTTGGTGATGGAACTGGAATTAAAGCCGGTAAAGAGCGCTTGTTTAGTTTACGGATTAAGTCATCCGGTAAGTCTTTATAAAAATCTTCTTCCACATAAATCACCGCGTATTCCGGAATTTGCCCCTCTTCATCTGCGTAAGTATTGGCGATTTTTTCAATATTTTCGCGGGCTTCTTGGATATCTGAAGCCGAAAAAGTATCTGCCCCAATTGCTTTATAAATAAGAATTGAGCTATCTAATCCAACCACTGCCAATTTATATTTAGTTGTCATTCTTAAATATGTTTTAGTGTTTCATAAATGCGTTCTGGTTCCATTCCGTAGAATTTCCCAAACATCACATACTTAATTTTTCGCGCGTTTTTAATTCGGCGGTGTAAGTAAACTAGTGGAACTTCAATTTCTCCCAAAGCGTCAGCTTCCGCCATTTTTAGGAAAAAATCCATTTCTTTTTCCGTTGCTCTTTCCAAAGCAATAATATTTTCTTCGGCAGTTTTGTTTTCTTTCAAAACGCCTTCTAGAAAAAACAATTCGTATTTTTTAAACAATTCCTCAAAATCTTCGCTAGAAGAAATTTTCGCTAAATCCTCATAAGCAATTTTCCCGTGATCCAAAAACATTTCCCGCGAAAATTTTGTTTCAAAAATAAACAAGTTTCGCGCCACTGCTTTAATATTGGCAAAATCAGCCATTTTAGTTAACCATTTTTTCAAAAACGGCACACCTTTACCGTTGGCTACTCGGTTTAAAAAATCAAAATGAGCTTTATCCAAAAGGAATTCTATTTCTTGAAAATTTTCTGTTTCCGCAAAAATTTTGTCTGCTTTCTGCAAAACTTCCCGATATTCTCGCGGGATTTTCTGTATTGCTTCTTTATCTGCTTGGAAAACTATTTTAGAGATATCCTCTGGTGTTAGTGCTCCTAACCAATTAAATCCGTTGTCTTCTGAAAAATCCGTAATCTCCGATTCTCCATCAACTAATTTAATTTTCAAAGCTCTCTTCAAGTTATTCAAATCAAAACTTTTCCAAATAAATTCAAACGATTCATCGTTATCTGTTCCGTCCAAAATCATTTGTTTAGTTTCTTTCAAACCCTGAGTGATAACTTTCAAAAAATCTTTGGCCTCAGTTGAGTCGTCAAATTGACTAGCATACTGAAGCTCAACTAGAACTCGGAACGCATCTTTTGGCGTTCTCGCCATAATCATTCGGTCTAACTGAGCATCAGTCAACAATTTTGACTCCAAGGCGCTAATTCGTCCACTGAGAAACAAAAATTCTTTAGCCATCAATTTTTTAAATTAAGTTTAATTTTTCCGCGAAAAATGAACGAACTTCGTTCTGAAATTCAGAGAAAACAAGGTTTTTGAAAGTATTATCAACTTCAGCTTTACCGAGTTTAGCAATAAATCCCCCTTTCACAGAATCGTCTTTTTCTACAGAAAATCCTTTCGGTGCAACTTTTTTAGTTACCTCTATTCTATTTGCTGGTGCCAAAATAACACCTTCACTGCCCGAAATTTTCGCGAATAATTTTTTCAAAACTTCTTCGTATTTATTATCAGGAAGTTTTTCTAAATATTCCACAAAAGAATTTAGAGCTTTGGTGATAACCTCATGCCGCACTGATAACATTTTTTGTTTTATTTCACGACGAGCGATTGATTCAATCTTTTGTTTAATTTTTTCTTCAGCTTTTTCTTTCTTCTGAGCTATTTTTTCAATTTCAGCAGTTTTTTCTTTCTCAAACTCGTTAAACAAAGATTTTTTTTCTTGCTCTAATTCTTGTTGAATTTTTTTGATTTCCAGATTCGCTTCATCCAGAATTTTTTGCAGAATATCTTGTAATGACATTTTTAATAAGTATTAGTAAATTTTCGCGGGATTTTATGCTAACGCAGCGTTAACAATAAAGATTGAGATCAATAGACCAAAAATCGCGTAAGTTTCGATAAGAACCGACATAGTAATCGCTCCACCGAAGATTGATTCGTCTTTTGCTAGACCGGCAATAGAAGAAGCTACAACTTTAGCTTGCAAAGATGCAGTAACAAATCCTAGAACTCCAATAATTAATCCTGAAATCAAGAAAGCTAGTCCGTTTCCCACAGTTAAATCAACTACATTACCAGACATTGCTCCGATTTTGTTCAAAATCATAATCGCAATAAGAAGTCCGTAAATCCCCTGTGAACCTGGCAGAACCACCATAGTAACAAGTGAACCGAACATGTTTGGTTTTTCTGCTAGAACGCCAGCAGCTTTTTGTCCAGCAGTACGAATACCGAAACTAGACCCCATACCAGCTAAAACCACAGCTGATAATGCTCCAAGTAGAGAGAGGATAAGCCCCCAATCGATTGAAACCAGAGATGTTGTTGTGTTTTCCATTTTTAAATTGGTTAGAAAATATATAAATTTTAAAATTAGGAACGAAATAATAAGTATTTTTTGATGCGAGTAAAAGGTTTAAATTCCTCAGCCCCTCCACTATAAAACACACCAAAAAATTCGATAAATTGCAGACGCATTGAATGAATAAATGCTCCCATTGATGACAATCCGAAATTAATTGAATGTCCAAAAATCAAGAAAGCAATCATTAGAATTATTCCTGCGACTCCTGGCAACATATCACCCAAAACTAAAGCGGTCATATTCATTGCTGATCCGATAATCCCCGTAGATAAACCTAAAGCCATCAACCGTGAATAACTCAACATATTTGAAACATAATCCATAATTCCGTATAATCCAAGAACCCCGAATACTAGTTTTAAAATAACAGCAACAATTGGATTTTTATGAGTTTTTTCGCGACCTTGTGTCAAAATCAAAATCACCATAAAAGTCATCATCAAGTAATACATAATGTCTTTTGGTAACCCAACTTTATCCGCTAACGCCCAACCCAGCAATGAAACAATAAAACAAAACCAAGCTGCTGAATCAGCAAAAGCCGCGACATAATTCTTTTTTGATAAATGTTTTATAAATTCCATCACTAACCCAAACAATAACTGAATCATTCCAATAGCAAAAGTAGCTAGTAAGAAAGTCATTGCTCCAGTTCCCTTCATCGGATCGAGAATTTGCCCGCGAAATACTAGGTCTCCCGCCTCATTCATTTTTGTCAGGAAAGCTGGCGCTTGTTCTGGTGTCATTCCAAAATATCCACCTAAAGCTACACCACCTAAAACAGCCGAAGCTCCTAGCAAGAAAATCATCCATAATGATGTTCGCGCTTCTTTGGAAAATTTCCCAAACAACAAGAATAAAGCCGCTACTAACAACAAAATAAGTCCATATCCAACATCAGACAAACACACTCCAAAAAAGATAATAAAGAATGGCGTCAATCCCGGTGTCGGATCAATGTCTTCTTCGCTTGGCGAACCATACATTGTCGTAATTAATTCAAAAGATTTCGCGGCTCCTTTGTTTTCTAACAAAGCCGGAGCTTTTTCTCCTTTTTCTTTTTCTATCGCTTCAACCACCACATCACCAACGAAAACTTGATTAATCCAGTGTGCCAAAGCGGAATATTTTTCCTTGGCAATCCACGCCTCAAAAACAAACAAATACTCTGAAGAATAAACATTTTTTTTCACTTCATCTTCATCTCTACGCCAAACATAAAAATCATAAACTAACTTCAAGTCATCTAAACTTTCCGCCAACTCTTTCTTTCTTTTTTCCGCATTTTTAAGAATCTGTTTATGTTCAGCCACAGATTTTTCTAATTTTTTCAAGACATCCACTGGTTTTTCTCCGGAAAATTCCGCGAATTCTCCACTTAAATCAACTTCCAAAAGCCCACTAGCCGCAATCACCTCTTCAATTTCTTTTGCTAAACTTTTCACATAAGTTAACCGGAAAAAGATATCTTTTTTTGTCGAATGAAAGATATCCATATCGACCAAATTAGATTTTTTCGCGATTTCCTCCAAGAAACTTTTTTCTTTTTTCGCGGAAAGTTTCCCGATAATAGTTTTGGTCGTATCACTATCCAAATCATCACCAATTCCAAACCGAAATCCCGCGAAATCTTTAATTTTATTTATTTTTTTCTCTGCTGACGCCACTTCATTCGCTGCTCTCGTTTCCTCTTCTTCCAGTTTTGCACACTCTTTAACGATTTCCGCTACTTTTGGCTCAACTTTTTCAAATCTCTCCCTAGCTTCTTTTTCTGACATAATCAATTTCCCACCAGTCAGCATTGATTCTAATTTTCCTTTCTTTGGGGCATGTTTAGATAAAAAATTTATCGCGAATTCCACGCTCGCTAAATCAAAATCATCAACTCGCGATGGTTTTAGTGGATCAGTAGAAGCTTCAAAAAAATCCGGATTATCTTTGATATGCACAACTCCCCGTCTCTGCAATTCTTTAATCAGAATGTCATAGTGACTTTTTAGCCCTGCAACACGAATTTTTTGTAATTCAACTTTCGCCATCTTAGATGATTGATAAAAAGAATTTTTCTGCCTCCCCCATCAAACCATCTAGCATATTAATTTTGCTAGACTCAAATTTTTTCGCTTCATTCTCCCCTTCTCTTAATTTTTCCTCATAATCTCTTCGCGCCTCTTCTTTTATTTTCCGTAACTCCTGTCTCATTTTTTCCTGAACATCACGCAACTCTTCTTCCATTTTTTTCGCGAGATTTTGTTTATATTTCACAAAATCATCTTGTTTCTTTTTCAAAGCTTTGGCAATCATATCTGCCGCCCTTTGTTCAGTCTCTTTTATCT
The DNA here is from genome assembly GCA_027028725.1 of Candidatus Altimarinota bacterium. Taxonomy (GTDB): domain Bacteria; phylum Patescibacteriota; class Gracilibacteria; order UBA4473; family UBA4473; genus JALVIB01. The sequence continues at coordinate 3,716 of JALVIB010000016.1, read as the reverse complement.
GTGCCAAGAAATCATTTGTCATCTAATTTTTTGTTTAAAAAAACTTTCCGCAACATTTTGTCTAAGCATTTAGAAATGTCAAACGATTTTACTAGATTTTTTAGAAATCCCGCGAAAAATTTCAGCCAAAAGCGCGATCAAGCAACTACTCCCACAAAACAAAAAAATTATTAACTTTTAACTATTAACTATTAATTACTAAATTTTTCCCGCGAAAAAATTCTCAACGAAAGCGCGACGGCGCCGTCGCGCCTGTATGTAAAGACAAATTGCAATTTGTCTTTACGTAAAAGACGCGAATTTGAATTCGCGCCTACAAGACGAAAGCGCGGTCACGCGACCGCGCCTACAAAAAAGGAATTATTTTTAAGGCTGGCACAAGACCAGCCACTACACTTACATTATTTTCTATCCATATCTCTTCTGACCTCTAAATTCCTCCCCTTCTTCTGCAAAAATTTCGCGGGATTTTTTAAGGCGATTACTGAACTCGCAAACTATTAACTGTTAACTGTTAACTAAAAAGACCTGTCCCTCTCGTTATCTTGTAAACTCGTTAACTCGTAAACTAAACCCTACAACTTATCATAATCATGCATCACCAATTGCGCATTTATTCGACGAATAATGTCTAACACAACTCCCACCACGATAATCATTCCTGCTCCGGAAATGAAAAGAGAAATTGATCCGGATCCTCCGGAAATCCAGCGTTGAAACAAAGTCGGCGCAATTGCCACTGCTGTCAAAAACAATGCCCCCCAGAAAGCCAAACGGTTGGTAGTTTCAGCCAAAAAGGTTTCGGTTTCTTTCCCCGGACGATATCCCGGAATAAATCCACTTCGTTTTTGGATATTTTCCGCAACCTTTTTCGGCTCAAAAGTAATTGAGACGTAAAAGAAAGTGAAAGCAAAAATCAAAAGTCCGTAAAGAATATTATACCACATTGTCGGCGAACCCGGATTAAAGTATTTCAAAACAACCTCCCCAATACTCACTAATTTCGCGGATTCTGATTTAATCAAAAATTGCGCCACAATTGACGGCATAGAAATCAAAGAAACCGCGAAAATAATCGGAATCATTCCGGCTTGATTAATTTTTAGCGGTAAAAACGAGCGCTGTTGTGCGGCCGCTTTCCGCGCTGCGTAAACAACAGGTACACGACGATCAGCTTCCGAAACATAAACAATAAATAATGTTAAAGCAATTGTTGCCACACTCAAAGCAATAATCACTGGCGCACTCGCCGCCTGCATTGCTCCTCCAATTTGTGTCGGAATAGTCGCCACAATTCCCGCGAAAATTAGGATTGAAATCCCGTTTCCCAAACCTTTTTCGGTAATTAATTCTCCCAACCACATTAGGAAAATTGTTCCGGCTGTCACAGTGAGCATCATTGGCAACATTACTGACCAATCCGCCGTATTAACAATTTGTCCACCTGGTGAAAAACGGTTAAGCAACATCAACATTCCGTAACTCTGCACAAACGCCAACGGCACTGTCAAAATTCGTGTATACTGATTAATTTTCTTTTGTCCTTGTTCTCCTTCTTTTTTAAGTTCTTCTAAATGCGGAATCATCACTCCCAAAAGCTGCAAAATAATTGAAGCATTAATATACGGAGTCAACCCCATCAAAATAACGGAGAAATTTTTAATCGCCCCCCCGGTCAGCATAGAGAAAACATTCAAGAGAGAACCACTCCCACCGTTTTGCGCTTGTTCCAGAAGAATTCTAATTTTCTCAATATCTGCCCCCGGAATAGTTATGTGGGCAGCCACACGAAAAATAAAGAGTGCGAAAAGTGTAAACAAAATTTTGTCGCGCAAACTTTTGGTCACCCAAATTTGATGTAGAACTTTTAGTAATTTATCCATAATAATGGTTATCAAAATTTATCGCGTAAAAAATACGAATTTTATAAAATTTGGCAAATCTTTAAAAAACATTTTGGCAAAATCCCGCGAAAAAATTAAAGTTATCCCCCTAACAAAGAGGACTTGGAGGGATTTGTTTCAAAATCCCGCGAAATTTCAAACAACATTCCTTATAACTCCCTCTCCTCCTAGGAGAGGGTGGGGGTGAGGTAGCAAAACTTTGACAAAACTCTGCATTTTTTTAATATCCTCCAGCAAAACTAGACCCCATAGTTTAGTGGAAGAACACAGGTTTGCGGAACCTGCGACGCAAGTTCGATTCTTGCTGGGGTCACCATTTTTGAATATCTCCTGTTTCCGTAAAAATAAATATAAACTAAAAATTTCGCGGGATTTTCTTTTTTGTCATTCTGGCTTGCCCAGAATCCAAAAGTCTTTCAGATTCTCGACATTGAGGCGTAGCCGAATAAGTCCTTAATTTTGCATTCAGCGAGAATGACGGACTTGTTTTTTCTGACAAATCTATTGAAAATCTCGCGAAATTCTGCCAAACTTCGCATGATGGTAATAATAGAAGATAAATCAAACCCCCTAGCCCCCTTATCAGGGGGAACAAGGAAAAACGGCAAGAAATCTGTAATCGCTTCGGAAAATCTAGGCGATGATAAATTTGAAAACTCTTTGCGACCGCAAGATTTTGATAACTTTATCGGGCAAGCGGATGTCAAACGGAATATGCGAATTTTTATCCAAGCTGCTAAAAAACGCGGAGAAACGCTCGATCACGCTTTATTTTACGGACCACCGGGACTGGGGAAAACAACTCTCGCGGGAATTTTGGCGAAAGAAATGGGCGCAAATTTGAAAGTGACTTCTGGTCCGGCTCTCGAAAAACCGGGGGATTTGGCAGCAATTTTGACGAATTTGAAAGAAAACGATTTCCTGTTTGTCGATGAAATCCATCGGCTACGATTACCAGTCGAGGAAATTCTCTATACGGCGATGGAAGATTTCGCGATAGATTTAGTCATCGGTAAAGGTCCGTCCGCACGGACGATGCGGATTGATGTGCCGAAATTTACTTTGGTCGGCGCGACCACACTCGTTTCCATGCTGTCTGGACCGCTTCGCGACCGCTTCGGTCATGTGGAAAAACTGCAATATTATGAGCCGGCAGATATTGCCAAAATTATTGAGCGGTCAGCGCGGATTTTGGATATAGAAATTGAGGAAAAAGCCCGCGAAATTTTGGCTAAATCGTCTCGTTTGACGCCTCGAATTGCAAATCGGCTTTTGCGCCGAGTGCGAGATTTCGCGGAAATTGAACATGACGGCAAAATTACGGCAGAAATCGCGGAATCTAGTTTGCGAAGTTTGTCAGTGGACTCGCTCGGTTTAGATCGTGGCGATCAGGAATATTTGCGGACACTCTGCGAAAAATTCGCGGGCGGACCAGCGGGAGTTTCCACGCTTTCGGCAGCGATTGGCGAGGACGATCGCACGATTGAAGAAGTGATTGAGCCGTTTTTGATTCGCGAAGGTTTGATTCAAAAAACGCCCCGCGGACGAGTGGCGACGGATTATGCGTTTGAACATTTAGGAATTGTGGGAAAATCTAAAATTTCGCCCAACGACTTCGCTCAGGATAAACAGGATTCCGGACAGGTGAGTTTGGAGTTGTAGAAATATTTTTTAGAGCGACAAGGAGAACTCAATGACTACGGACTGAAAGTCCGTAGGTTGGGGTGCGGGCTAAAGCCCTTTGTTGCCCTATTCTAGTATGAAATCTTCATCTTTATTTATCTCCCCGCTCCGGTGATGTTCTAAGTATTT
>JALVIB010000015.1 GCA_027028725.1 Candidatus Altimarinota bacterium | reverse complement strand
CAAAAACACTCAAATTAATCTCATTTCTGAGTTAATTTTTTTGTAAAAAACGCACCCAAAAAGTTACACCTGCCAAAAATCCAGACTTGTTTGTAGAATAAATTCTACTCAAGTCCGGATTTTTTCCTTTTTAACGAAAATTTCGCGGGATTTTTTATTTTTCAATATAATAGTTCCCCTTTGTTCCTTTTAATTCATGCTTTTTATTATTTTTATCTAATACGAATTTTTTATCAGTTTTAGTGTCTTTTTGGATTTTTCCTATATAATTCCCACCAGTATCATAAGCAACTCTATTGTCTTCATCTACTTTAACGTTAATTCTAGTTAGAGTTTCCTTTGTTTCTGGTGAATTATTAGGAGTTTTCGCGGGATTTTTGATGATTTTAACCCCATTTTTTACTTCATAATTTTTAGGAGCTTTTTCCCCTACTATTTTACAATTAGAACAATCAACATGAAAATCTAACTCAATTATTTTCCCATTTTCAGTTAGTACTCTAGACATACTCACTATACTATCTTTTGGAATTGAACGAATATTATTTAAAACTTGTTTAGAAAACATTGTCTGATGTTCTTCTGCAAATTTTTTAATGCCATTTCCGTCTCCTGTTAAAAGTTTGAATTCTTCTATCAAACTTCTATCAATTTCTTTGGTTTCTTTGTTGTCATTTATATCTATAGTTACTTTTCGTTGTTTCTCAGTACGAGACCTTGAAGAACTTGTTTTTGTAACATTTTTTTCGCGGGATTTTTGATAATTTAATTTAACATAGCGCTCACCATTAATTTCTACTGTATCTTTTAATGCAGGACCTTTAGCGTAATTATCTGGATTATAATTTTGTGTTTCAAATTTAAAGGCTCTTCCAATTACATTCGCTAAAATACCAATTGTTAAATTTTTCGCGAGAATTTCTTTTGTAAATTTAACTACTGTTTTTTCGGTACCTTTTCTCAAAAGATTAATTCCAAGTACATTTCCAGCTGAATCCGTAATAACTTCATATCCTGTTATTCCCAATCCTTGCCATTGAGGTTGAGTATTCGCCCATGCGGCAAATTCATCTTGGCTAAGAGATAAAATATGACTGTTCTTGCTTATAGACCCCACTACCTCATCAACACCAGGAATTTTTTCAATAGCTGGTTTAAAGAAAGCTGCAGTACCATGGAATCTAGGATGCATTCGATCAACTATTTGAGTATAAACTTGGTATTCTTGTTTAATTCGCGGGATTTCTTCTGGTGTACAATATTCATATGTTTTACCACCATCTTTTGTGTAATAAACTTTTCCGTCTTTTTCATATAATTGGAACTGAGCCATTTTGTTTAGAATATTTTCATACTCCTCTTTAAATCCTGTTCTCTCATCCATTAGTTTATCAAAAATTACTTCTTGCTCTTGAATAGTTTTTGCCTTAACAAAATCATCAATTAATAGCCTAACATTATAACTAAACGCTGGACATTCACTACATTTTTCATTGAAATTTAATATTGTGTTAAGCGCCTTTGGATCTTTGCGCATACGAGTTAATATGCCCCAATATTCGGCATTTCCTTCTTTTATTACATCTATTCGGACATTTCTTTCGTTAGCTTGGTTAATATAGAAATCAATAGAAGTTGATAATCCGTGGAGACTCTTCACTCCATTTAGACGAGTTGTCATTTCATCAATAACTTTTTTCAGTTTATCTTTAGCTCTTTCTGGATGTTTCGCAAATCGTCCTGCAGTTTCTAGCGTTCCTTCTTTAACTCGTAGCCCAATTCTTCCGTTTCTGTCATCAACAAATTTCTCAATTGTTGCTTTGATTTTTCCGTTTTTCAAACTAATCGTAAATTCTTTATCATTAATTATCTCCTTATTAAATCCCGCGAAATCAAAGTTTGTGTGGAAATCATCATTTACTTCTTCAATCAATGCTTTTTGAATATCTGCCATGGTTTCTGAAATATGGCTTGATAAGAATTTTCGTGCATCTTCTTCTGTTTTTCCAGAGTGTTTAAATTCCTTCAAAGCTTTCTTTAGTTTTCGTTTAGCTCGTCGGACAACACCTCTTCGTCCATCTGTATCCTCTAAAAACTTAAACGAAACTCTTTGTTGTGTTAGGATTTCATCAATTAAGAAATCAACTAACCCTTCTTGGTCTTCTTGATTTGATCCAGTCAATGAAGCAACTAAAGCGTCAACTGTTTTTTGTAGAGCCGGAGATAATAATTCCATTTCTTTGGCATAATCTTCACGACTTTCTGTTGCCGACCGTTGCATTGCGGCGTCTATATAACCTTTCCCTTTATCTAATCCCGCGAAATTTTTCTTTGCTGCTCGAGAATAATTATTTCCAATAGCATCCCCCCATTTAGTTGAAGCAATTGCGTCTAAACTCGGCATATCTGTTAGTTTTCCACCTCCTAAGAAGTATGGAAGTTTAATGTCGCTAAGAACAAGTGATAATGCTGCCATAGTCGCAAGAGCTGGTCCAGTAAGACCTGCAAATCCTCCTGCAGCAACAACTTGCCCGACAAAAGTTAGAGTACTTACCAATATATCAGTTGGTAATAGTTTTAAAGCTTGTGATAGCCCAATTCCTTTTTCTCCGGCATTTCTGAAAGCAGCAACAGCGCGAGAATCATATCCTTTTGCTTCTAATTGTTTGGCAATTTCGTTATTAACATTCTTAACACAAGTTTTACATTCTCGATAAAGTTTTTGTTCTTGAATTTCTACTTTATCAGCAGCTCTATCCAATCCTTTTCGAAAAGTAACCATTTCTTGGTTAAATTGTGTCATTAAACTTTCCCAATTAGAATCAAATTCTGATAATTTCCATCCCAATTTTCGCGAGATTTGTCTTTTAACTTGTTTTGTTTTTGCATCTTTTGACATAAAGAGTTTTGGTAATTGCGTAATCCATCCAATGACACCTCCTTCAAAAGTTCTTCCATCAATTAATTTTAACAAGTCATCTTTAATTCCTCCTTTTTTAAATACCTCGTGTAGAAAATTTGATAATGTTTTTATGTTTTCAACATTAGCTGCTTCTTGTCCCAAAGCCATTGCTAGTGCTTGCTTGTTTTCACTTAGAGCTTTGTATTTTCCCTGATAATTTAGATCATCCCAATTTTTAGGTAAAAGTCCTTTTTCTGCCATTTGTTCAAAAAATCCATTTTTTTCCAAAAACCTCATATTAATTTCAATTTTTTCGGCATCAGATTTCTTGTCCCAATCTTCCACACTTTCATCGAAACAATTATTTAAGTTTCCGTCTAAAAATGTTTTATAAGTTGTTAGGGCTTTAATTTTGTCACAATCCATACATTCCCCATCATCGCCACATTTTTCACTAGTTGTTCTTATAGTTTCTCCTGTTTCTACATTATAAATAACCCAAACCCCATTTTCACATCTTTTCCCTTCTTTAATGACTGGATTATCTCCTTTCTCAACAAGATCAATAATCACGAAATTTCCTTTACATCCGTTTTTCATTGTCGCGATAAGTTGCGGTCCGTTTGGTCCCTCTACTTTCATAACATTTTCAATGACAAATCCTTGTGCTATTAAAGGATTAACTTTTGTCATCGCTGCCCCAGTCAAAATTTCCATATTATCAATAACATAATTTTTTCCATCAAATTCCATTGTTCCTGTTCCATCTAATTCAATAGTTGGTCCTTTTGACATTTCTTTGGCTAATTCAGTTCGTCCATATCCTCTAAATCTCTTTAAAACATCAGAACTAAGTCGACTCTTTCCGTAACGAATCATTCGAGATGCATAATAAAGTTTCCCTTTTTGAATAATTTTTCCATTTCTCCATTTATCTCCCAACGGCCAATTGTCTGGGAAAGAGGCTTGTTTCATTGCTTCTAACATAATTTTAGATGCATCTTCATAAGAAACTGGCGCTTCTTCTGATAAATACTTATTTAGCCTTGCCACCATTTCTGTCCGGAAAATATTATTTGCTTCTCCATTTCCCTTTTTTGTTAATCCCGCGACTTTTGCTACTTCTCCAGCATCAACTCCATCGCTCAACATAGCTTTTACTTTCTCCATTTTTTTATCTGCATCCAAAACAACCCTTTCAGCAATTGCTTCACTTTTTTGTTTGCTCATTTTTAAAGCATCCAGCCTTTCTCGTGTATCTGCTTGTAATTTTTCAACTGCATTTTCTATAGAAGAAGATTGTTGCTGTGTCTCCGGAGTTTGCTGGTTGTTCCAAACAAATTTCGCGAGATTCTGAGTAGTTCCGTAAGCCGTTCTGATTAGATTTTTCATGTGATTTTTTTAGCAAATCAGAGCATTCTACCAGAAATTTTCTCTAAAATCAAACATTTTAATCTTTTTTTTGAAAATCCCGCGAAATTTTCAAAAAAAGGACACTTTACAAATTTACAAGTATATAATGGAATCTGTTTCTTTTTTGTGAAAGAAGAATTTTAATCCAAAATACAAACTTATTTTCTCGTTATCTTGTGAACTCGTAAATTCGTGAACTTGTTTTTCTACACAACTCATTTGAAATCCCGCGAAATTTCTGGTATAATTCAGAGAATTTAATAAATAAAAATGAATTTAAACCAATCCTCTACTAATGAAAACGCTAAAAATCCCGCCGCGCCCCGCAAGGCGGTGGCGAAATTTAATCTGGGGCAAGAAGTTTTTTCTTGGACAGCTCTGGATTATCAGCCACACCATCGCGGAATAATTTGGTACACCGTTTTTTGTTCAATTTTTTTTGGCGGAGCGGTTTGGTCGATGATTTCTGATCCCAAATGGGGATGGCTAATGGCTTTGGCGCTATTTTTATCAGCTGCGGTTTATTTTTATGCACATCACAAAGGCGAACAAACGCACGAAATTAAAGTTTTCGAACGCGGTTTGTTTATTGATAATAAATTTTTCCCGTTAGAAAAATTCGCGGGATTTTGGTTGCTTTATGATGAAACAGCGAATATGGTGAATTTACAAGTAGAAAGCAAACGCCGTAAATATAAAATTTCTCTTCAAATGGGAGACAAATCACCGGAATTTTTCCGCGAAAATTTCGCGAAAGTCGGGTTGGCGGAACTTTCTGACACCAAAGAATCTTTATTGGATTTATGGATTCGCGCTTTGAAACTATAAAAAATGAAAAACTTCTTCTTTGATTTTAATTTTGAAAAATCCCGCGAAAACGGGAGGTTTCTTTTTAAAACAATTGAAAAAACAGAGGTTAACAGTGAACAATTAGCCAAAATTGAAGCTTTGCAAAATTCGCAAAAAGCTCGTTTACCGTTGGCTGTTAGTGCTGAAACTCATCAAGAATTAGGGAAACTTTCGCCGAAAAAAGCGAATAAAAAAGCAGTTGAAAAAACTTCTCAAGGCGCTAAAGAATCAACAAAGAAATCGTTTGAAACGGATAATAAATTTGGAAATAAAAAAGAGGTTGAAAGTATATTAAAAGAGTTTTCAGAAAAATTCGCTGAAGAAAACAAAATTCCTCAAAAATTTGAGGAAGAAGTTTTAAGAAATAAAAAATATCAAAGCCCTGAGGAATTTGCGAAAACTTCGCGGGAATTTATGGAGAAATATTCAGATAGCTATCTAAAATATGTTGAAAAATCCGCTACAGAACATCCCTATTTAGCATCACATTTTCATCTAATTCCTAATGATTTAGAAAATACAGGAAAAATTTCAACGGCTTTGTTTTCATTAGGGTTTATTAGTAATCAAGGAGGAATGAAAGATTCTTTAATGAGAGGAGGAAGATGGGCTCTTTGGGGGGCTGTTTTGACTCATCCAGTCGTGACTGGGGCTTTAGCGCATAGTTTGAAATGGGCAGTTCCTAAAGTTACAAAAATTGTTGGTACTGGGCTCGGCGCTTTCGTAGACTTTATCTATAATCCCGGAAAAACTTCGCGGGAATTTTATGATAGATTAAAAAAAGGAGGAAATCCTTTTGTTAAAGATGGTGTTGAACGGACTTCTGAAATGCTAAAAACTACCACTAATCCTTTAGAACTACGAAAACAAGGAATGCAATTTTCAACTGATTTAAATGTTATTTTAGATGGAATTAACAGACTAGATAAGGCGAAATCAAGCGAGGAAAAAGAAAAAATTCTAGAAAAAATTAGACCCCAAGCCGTTCAATTTTTAGCGCAGACTGAAAATTTAGCTAAAGGAATTTCTCAGCAAGATGTTGTTGAGATGGGACGAAAAATTTGGGAAAATGATCCTAAAAATCCGCCACAAGATAGTGATTATCGTTTGGTTTTAATGATGAAATCCCGCGAAATTATTAAAAAGCAATTTAAAACAGACGAAAATTTTAATAATGAAGTAGCACATAAACTGCAAAGCGTTAAAAATAATTTAAGCGGAGCTGATAAAAATAAATTAAAAGAACTGGGAGTTGAAGATTTGAAAGATGTTATTGCTAAAGAGGGAGAAAATTTCGCGAAAATAACAGCTGAGAAAAAACACGGAATTCGCCGAGCTTTAAGTAATATGAGTGGAACGGCTTTGCTTACATATATTTTCCTATTCTTTTTGACTAAAGGAGTAATGGGAGTTAGTCATTTATTCCAGAAAGGCTGGGAAAAAACAAAAGATACTCGCGAAAAATTAAAAGAAAAACCATTTACCACAATCGTCCAAGGAATGTGGTTTCCATTTAAAAAAGTAGGACAAGGAATGAAATACTTGTTAACAAGACCTTTTAAATGGCTTAAACGAAAAGCAATTTTAAATGTTGGTAAAGATAGATTTCAATGGACTGATGAACAAATAAAAGCTTACAAAAGCCTTTCTAAAAAGGAAAAGAATAAAGTTGTTGATGCCTTGAAAAAAATTGTTGAAGGGAAGAAAAAACATTCTTTTGATGAAATGGAAAAACTTCGCAAGAAATATAAAAAAGATAGGAAATGGTGGAAATTATTTATGGCAGGAACTGATAAAAAGGGATTAAAAAATGATGAAAAATACGACGAAATAAAGAAAGCAGTTGAAGAAGCCAAAAAAGGAATCTTGAAATCTGATAATTTTCTAAAAAAATCAGAATGGCAGGAGGCATTTAAGTACATCAAAAGCTCTAACGAAAAAGTCTATAAAGTTCTTTTCCCTTCTGATTAAAATCCCGCGCCTGCCTGCCGGCAGGTAAAACTTAAACAAAAAAGTAGGCAGGAAATTTTATCTCAACCCGCTTGTAAACTAAAGCCAGATGACAAATTCTTCTGCCCTCTAAGATTCTTTCATTCTTCCGTCAAAATCCCGCGACTTGTCCACCGAAGCCTTGGCGAAGGTGGAAATTTTAAGATTTTAGTTCTATCACTTAATTATGCGGAGCGTCTTCTTCGATAAAAATCGCGATAGATGCCGCGACAGGAATAGAAAAAACCATTCCAACAATAGACATCGCGATTCCACCAGAAGAATAGCCCAAAATTCCACCTGCCGCCAAAGCGAGCAAAGTGATAATTGAAGGTAATCCAACGGCTTTTTTCATAACGATTGGAATTAAAATATTCCCCTCCAGCATTTGCACCACAAAAACAAACGCCATCCCCAAGACAAAAGTAAGCCACGAGATATTTACACTAATCAGCCCAACTAAAATATAAGTGACCAGCGGACCAATATACGGCAAAAGCTCAGCAAATCCCGCGAGAATTCCGATTGTCGCCGCGTATTCCATCCCGACAGTCCAGCCCAAAATCAACATTCCGATGTAAACAAAAAGTCCGACAGAAATCATCAAAATAAATTGCCCGCGGAACCATTCCGCCATTTTTTTCTGAATAGAAAGAGTTTTATGCAGAACATATTTTTGTTTTTTTCGCGGGAAAAATCGTAAAATCGCTGCCCCTAAAACTTCACGCTCCAAAAGCATAAAAAACAGCAAAGTTAGCGTAAAAATAAAGTTAAACAATCCTTGGAAAACATTGGAAATAATTCCCAAAGTAGATCCCGCGACATTTTGTAAATTCCGCGAAATATCGGTCAGATTTTGAGCTAACAAGTCTTTAATTCCTTCAATATCTAAATCAAAATTAATGTTTTTCAAAAACGGTACGGAAATATCGTTATCAAAAACAAAATTTCGTAAATCGTGAGCAATTTCCAAAAGTTGTTTGGCGATAATTGGCACGATTTGCACAAATAAAATAGAAATCGCTCCTAAAAAAATCACATACAAAATAGCAATCGCCACTGGTCGCGGGATTTTGCGCGCTTCAATTTGGTTTAGAATTGGCGTTAATCCCAAAGCTAAAAGTCCGGCAATTGCGGTCATTATCAAAAGTGATTGTAGTTGGTCAATAATTCGAATTCCCGCGAAAAATAAGGCAATAATAAATAAGATTTTAATCACCGTGTTGGCAGAAATGGTTATCTCCATTTTTTCCGGAACACTTGTTTTTTCGCGGGATTTTTCCGGTTGAAGTGGCGGAATAAGGATTTCACTATTTAATTGTTTCTCGTATTCTTCTTTCTGTTTTTGTAAATCAGCAATTTTTTTGGAAACGAATTTTAGAAGTTTACGCATTTGGAAAAAGTTAATCAGCTCCAATTTATCATATTTTTTAGAAAAAAGAAAAAATTCATCTTTTGGCTTCCTCTCCTTCTAGTCCCAAGTTCTCGGGAGGATGGTAAAGAATTATTCATTTTTTCGCGGGATTTTTTCGGGCGATTACTAATCGCCCCTACTCGTAAACTATTAACTGTTAACTTTTAATTATTAACTAAAAAAACTATCCTTACTTGTTATCTCGTGAACTCGTGAACTCGTCAACTATTTATTCTGTGAACGAGAAATTTGCTTTGTTTTATGCGGAGTAGATTTTTTACAAAATTTACAAAACTTATTCACTTGGAACTGCTTAACATCTGTATTTTGAGTGTTTAACAAAATCTTGTAGTTTTCGCGTCTTTTTCCGTCTCTTTCTTTACAAGGAACGCACCAAAGGGCGAAGAATGCTCGTTTTTTAGTTGCTCGTGCCATTTTGAATTGGTTTAAATCACAAGGATATTATGAAAAAACGGAATTATGTCAAAAATTTCGCGGGATTTTTAAGAATAAAACTCATTATCAATGATGCTTTTAAAAACAATTTGAGGAACGAGTTTTTTTACATCTTCAAAATTCCCATTTTTCAAAAGCTCGCGAATTCTTGATGATGAATATTCTCCATTGTGTAAAACCACCTCATAAGACGATTCAGGAAAAACGCTCTCTCTGTCTCCGCGTAAACGAATAATATTTGGTGATTTTAAGATTTCAATAAATTTTTCTTGAGCTTCCTCAATATCATTCCCTTCGCAATCATTACTAACATTCAAAACAATTCTCCTTAAATCATCAGGAAATTCTTCTAAGACAACTTTTCTAAGCCATTCGCGTCTAATTTCTAATGGAACTGCTGGTTGTTGTTTAGTTTCAGATAAATTATGAGGAGAAATAATAAGCCAATTTTGGGGGTATTTTTGAAGAACTTTTTTAAAAAACTCAAAATGCCCCAAATGAGGAGGATTAAAAGTTCCTGAAACCAAACAAAAGTTTTCATTTGGTTTATTTTTAGTAAAAATAGGGATATCCCATGTTTCAATTACATGTTTTTTGTCTTTTGTCATATTTAAAAAATAATACTTCCAAAAAATAAAGTCAAATTGGTAAAATTTTCGCGGGATTTTATTTATCAATCCTCTCAATCGGTTTGAAAATTTTTTCGCGGAATTTCCAAATCAGTCCTTGTCCGAGGAAAAACAAAAGTAAAAATAAAAAAGTTGGCCAACCATTAGCGAAGGCGAAGAAACTCCCTTCCGAGTTTTCCAAAGAAAAATGTGGCGTGAAAGGATCGGGATTTTGACTTAAATCCCGCGAAAATTCCGTCCAATCAAGTATTTGGTTAGTGATAAAAAATGCTCCGATCAAAATAAAAATTTCCGCCCAAATAAATCGTTTCTGCACGGTTGAAAGTTTCATTGTTTCTTTTGTAGTTTTTCTAGAACTAAATCCAGAATTTCTTTGGCGATTTCTTCGCGCCGGCGCAAATCTCCGCCCCGATCCACGGCGATTTTTATCCAGCGAAAATCCTCTTCGCATCTTTGCAGAGCGATTTTATTAACTTTCTGTAAATACTTTTCGTCTGCTTCATGTAAATCTGCTAACCGATTTTTGGCGGCATGAATTTTTTCGCGGGCTTTGAAACTGGCTTCTAAAAAAATAACTAAACTTTCTCGCGGAAACCCAAAAACCTCGTATTCCAGTTTTTCCACATAATTGATTAATTCGCGGGATTCAGCTTCATCTTTCCCGCGTGCTGGCGTGTAAATCAGGTTTGAACTAACACCCCGATCAAAAATTATTAAATCATTTTTTTCGCGGGATTTTTGGATTTCTTCCACTTGCTCCAAACGATCCGCCGCATATAAACTCGCCACAATTTTAGGATCAATTTCGTTGAAATTTCCAAACTCTCCACGCAAATAAGCAGCAATTCTTTTGCCTGCGATAGTTTTTTCATAACCAGGAAAGCGAACAAATCCGACTTTGAGACCTTTTTCGCGCAAACTTTTAATCAGTAATTCTGTTTGCGTAGATTTCCCGCATGCATCTAAACCTTCGAGAACGATAATTGGACAATTCATTTCGGACAAAGTTTAGCAGGTTTTGAAAATCCCGCGAAATTTTTTGAAAAGGGCAGGTCGCGACCTGCCCCTACTTGTAAACTCGTGAACTTGTTAACTTGTAAACTATTCTTCAATATTCACCACATCCGCCCCCAAACCGCGTAAATTTTCCGCGAAATTTTCGTAACCTCGCTCAATATAATTAATGTTTGAAACGCGAGTAATCCCTTTGGCAATCAGTCCCGCCAAGACCATCGCCGCTCCGGCGCGCAAATCCCAACTTTGCACATTCGCTCCTTTTAAAGGTGTTTTCCCGCGAATTTTTGCTTGATGAGGATTTAGAATAGTCACATCGGCGCCCATTTTTTCCAGTTCGGAAAGATAAATCAAGCGGTTTTCAAAAAGTGTTTCAAAAATCAGCGATTCGCCTTCACATTGCGTCAGCAAAACCCCAAAAGGCGATTGCAAATCAGTGGAAAATCCGGGAAAAATGGAAGTCTGTAATTTTTTAATAGCTTTCAGATTTGGCGATTTAAAAACCTTTAAAGCGTTTTCCTGCAACTCAAAAATCGCGCCGGTTCTCTGCAAAGCTCCGTAAAAACTCAACAATTCCTTGTGATCAACATTCTTGATTAAAATTTCTCCGCCCGTAATCAGCCCCGCGATGGCGTAAGTTCCGACCAAAATCCCATCCGGCGGAATTTCAAAAGTTCCTCCTCGCAGTTTCTTTTTCCCGCGAATTTTTAGCGAATGCGTCCCCAAACCGCTGATTTCCGCGCCCATTTTTTGCAACATTTTCAAAGTCGCCGTCACATGCGTCTCTGCCGCGGTGAAAAAAAGTTCAGATTCATCAGCAATTCCTGCACAAAAAATCGCCAGATTTTCAGTCGCTGTCACGGAAGCTTCCGAAAACAAAACCTGTTTATTGATGAAATTTTCGCGGGAAAATTCTAGAGAAATTTTACTCGCATCGGAATCAACAAAAACGCCTAACGATGCGAAAGCATCAAGATGCGCCGAATTTGGTCGCGCACCAATAACGCAACCTCCGGGAAGCTGGATTTCCGCTTCGCCAAATCTCGCGAGAAGTGGTCCCAAAGTCAAAATTGAAGCCCGCATTTTTTTGACTAACTCGCAAGACGCTAATTTGGTCGGATCAATGTTTTTAGCTGTAATTTCCACCACTTTTTTATCAAAATCCCGCGAAATTTTTGCCCCCAGAATCTCAAAAATTTCTAGCAACACAGCAATATCCGAAATTTCAGGAACATTAGTAAAAGTGCATTTTTCTTCCGTCAGCAAAGCCGCACAAAACATCGGTAAAGCGGCATTTTTCGCTCCGGGGATAGTGATTTCACCGCGTAATTCTTTTCCGCCAATGATTTGCAAATATCGATTTTTTCGCGGGATTTTTGGTCTTTCGTCAGGGTTTTCAAATTTGATCAATTTATCTCCTCCCAGCAAAAAAAGTTTCATCACCACCTCATCGGAATTTGGTGTAGAAGCTCCGCTTATCCAATTGTGGACGGATTGCCTTTTGACTCCCAGATGATCCGCCAAAGTAGACGGCGTCCAACGATTTTCTTCACACCATTGTTTGAGATTTTGCTTGAAGGATATTTTCATTTGTAAATTTTTTTAGAAAACTTGCGAAAATTTTCGCGAAATTTTACTTATTCGTCAAATTTTTTTGTAAAAATTACAAATGCGGACTTACCGCCCTCACCCCAACCCTCTCCCCGAGGGAGAGGGAGTTAAAAGAAATTTTCAGTTGAAATTTCGCGGGATTTCGGGTATAATTTAGTGATATGAAAAAATATTTAGTCGGTTTCGGATTAGTAATGATTTTTTTCGCGGGATTTTCTAGTGTTTGGGCACAAGCACAAGGGGGAAATAGCGGAGCGACTAGTCAAAATTCTTCAAATGGAAGTAATTCAAATTCAAGCAGTTCAAATTCAAACAGTTGGAAACCAGTGTATATTGAGGATAGTGATGTAAATAATTACACTACTTGTAAAAATGCTGGTGGGACATGGATTACCGTTCCTTTGATTGGAAAACCACAAGGAGGGAAATGTTTAAGAATTGAAAAAGATGGTGATAAAGCGGCAGCGTGTGATGGCTTAAATTTTGATACAATTAAAGATTTTGGAGATATTGAAATAGAACAGTTTGGTAGGGATTATAAAATTTCGGATATTTCTAAAGTAGAATATAAAAATGGTGGATATTACATTGATAGTGGACATGAAAAGATAGAAGTAAAATGTTATGAGTATGACGATAAGACAAAAAAGTTAGGAAAAATGTTATATGGAAAAGAATTAACAGATAAAAATATTTGTTTGGTTGATAAAAATGATTTACGAATAACAGCGATTGATTTCCCTGTACCTACAGGAGATGATCAATCAAATAAAAACAAAAAAGCAGATGAAAAAGAGTATTTAAATCCCGAATGGTATTGTCCATATGATTGGACTGGGAAATATCCAGATAATATTGATCCGTATAATCCAAAAGAGTGGTTTTTTCAAAAAAAATTAAAAAATGAAAAGGGAAAAAAAGATAAAGTTTATTCTTTTGAAGTAGAAGATTCTTCTGAACTGATGCATGATTGTGCGCGGAGAATGTATGCTTTGGGAAGAGCTTGCGCAAAGCGCGTGGAACGAGCAACTGATGTTGTAGATAAAATCAAGCAACTCCGGAGAGATTTTTATCGTAAAATGTCAATTAAATTTTGGCGAGGAAGCTTTATTAAAGCTAAAGGAATTGAGGCTTATAATCAGTGGTTAGAGATTAAAGATATGACATTTAAAAAGATTTGTGGAGGAGAAACTGAATGCAGTGAATCTGTTTATAAAACAAAGGATGACAAGGGAAAAGATAAAGATAAATTTGGGAAAGATAAAACAAATGCCATTAAGTCTGCTCAAGAGTGGATTAAAAATAACAATTTGATGACTAGTTCCGAAAATCCCGCGAAATATTTTAAAAATAAGGCAAGTGATTTATGGGAAATAATAAATGTGGAAGCCGTCCAAAATGTTCTGAAAGAAGATATTGTCAGTATTTGGGGTGTGGGAACAACTAATAAAAAAGATAAAAAGAAATTAAAAGATTATATGGGAGGAGTTTATGAAGATAAGAATTTTAAGTTTGAAGAAGGATTTGAATGGAAAGAGTCTGGAGATTTAAAAAAGGCAAAAGATGTCTATGCCAACCTATTGTCTAAAGCTAATGCCAAAAATTATTCTGCAACACTTATTTCCAAATATATTACGCGAAGAAGCAATAATCTAAATGTGGCGGTTTCAAATAATCAAACAAGTCATGTTGAGGTGACAAGGCTGTTGCGTGCCTACGATGGTTCAAAAGAAGCAGATTTAATGATATTTGATGACCGAAAAGATGGCAAAAAAATGATTAATGTTTTTGATAAAATCATTAACTTAGCAGTTCAAACAATGGGGACGCTAGCAATTTTACTTTTAATTATTTCTGGAGTTCTAATGGTGGTTTCACAAGGAGACGAAAATCAATTATCACAAGCTAAAACCGTTTTTATTTATACTTTAATTGGATTAATTGTGGGATTTTTAAGCTACACAATTGTCCGCTTTGTAATTGACACTTTACTTTCATAAAATGAAAAAATTTATACTGGTAACGATTTGTTTAGGAATTTTCGCGGGATTTTGGACCAATGTTTTTGCGGAAGAAATTGGGAATAAAATTAGCACAAGCAGTTGTCATCGTGTTAAGGTGCGGTTAGATATTAAGAGCGATACAGGGGAAAGATATTGGACTCAGGACGGTTGCAATGGAGACAAAGAAGATCCTGCTTGTCGTTTGCGATTTTGTACTTATAACAATGGAGAAAGTACATGGAAAAAGGATCAGTGTAATAAATATTGCATCACTTTTCAGGAGGCAATCCCGATGGGGAACAAAGAAATTAAATCAATTTCGGGGAACAGTGGAACAGGTTTGGCAATGAATTATGTTTCGATGATTTATAAGTTTGGAGCATCTGTTTTAGGTATTATTGCAGTTTTGGTAATTGTTGTTTCTGGAGTGCAAATTATCGCTGGTGGAGCCGACGAAAACAATATTTCTGCCGCGAAAGATCGAATCTTGCAGGCTTTGTTAAGCTTGGCGATGCTTTTTTCTTCCGCTCTAATTTTACGAACAATTAACCCTGATTTCTTTACTTAATAAGATGTTTTAACAAAACATCTCTACAAAAATCCCGCGAAAAAACTTAAGTCCGGACTTAAACAAGCGTTTTATCTTGTATCAAGTCCGGACTTGTTTTTTTAAATAGAAAATTTCGCGGGATTTTACATTCTTCTGACCTCTAAATTTCTTCTTTTCTGCTGTTAAATTGCCACTCGCACAAATTTCACTAATTTTGCGTCTCCTAGATATTCACCAACTGTT
>JALVIB010000014.1 GCA_027028725.1 Candidatus Altimarinota bacterium | reverse complement strand
GATAGGGATTTCGGCTTATTGGAAAACCTTTCCGCCCATTGTTTATAAAAATCTAACAAAGAATCATAATCTGAATTAGAAATTTCCCTAGTTTGATTTTTTATATTTTCGTCTTCAGGAATTAATAAATTCCCGTTAGATAAAGTTAATTCTTCATAAATTGTATAAACTTTTTCCATTACTGCAGATAATTCTTTCAGTAATTTACCTAACTTAATTCGACCATTTTTGGAATCATTTTCGCCATCTTTTTGAAGCTGAATAAATAAGTTTTTGAAAAACAATGCTCTTTTCGCATTATCAAAATCGTCCAAATTCTTAATAGCTGTTTCGATTTCCTCAGGCGAAAGTTTTTTGTGTTTCATAGCTTTATTTTTATAGAATAATCTCACCTTTATTAAAATCTTTCTCGATAATTAAACGCTGGTTTTGCCAATAGATTTGGTCGGGATCGGCAAATTTCGCGGGAATTTTCCATTTTTCTTGTCCATCAAGATAAATGGTGTTGTCCGTAATTTTTAGAAAATGGTTTTCCCAAAATCCCGCGAAAAAAATCTTATCTCCTAGGAGGAGAGTGGGCTTATCTGAATTTAAGGAAATTTTCTCCCATTTCTTAGTTTTTAAATTATAGTAAACGACTTCTTCCCCGTCTGCTGAAACGGAAATATTGGATAATCGTAACGAATTAATTTCTAAAATTTTAAATTTTCGTTGAGTGGCGAAATCATAGTAATAAACGCGATTTTTCGCGGGAATTATGATTCCGTTGGTTGTTAAAGAAAAATTCTTTTCCAGAAAAATTGGCATAAATTCGTCCGTAATTGTCGTCAAAAGTTGTTCCGATGATTTCGTTTTGATAAAAATTTGTAATTTCCCTTGAAAATCCTGTTTATCCTGAGCTCGTTGAATGGACGAAATTATAGCAAATTTCCCGTCTTTCGCGGTTAGAATCGGACCGAAAGATTTTTGATTTTCCGGACTTTCTTTTCCAAAAAGTTTTTTTAAGTCCGGACTTAAAGATTTTTTTGGGATTTCTTTCACTTCAACTTCCGGTAGCTCTTTTTTCGCGGGAATTACTACTTTTTCCGTTTGAAAAGGGCGGACTTTGGCGATGTAAATTTTTTTAGTTTCCAAAAGCGGATGCTCCACTACCGCCAAAAATTTTGAACCGGCGCGAACCTTTATCCGACAAGGATTTTCTGTACATTCGTAAGTTTTTTCCACCGCAGAGCGGGGCACGGCACGGGATTTTACCTGAAAATTTTCCACTTCTACCTGATTGGCAAAAATTTCAATGTAGCCAAACCACAGGAAAAAATAAAACAAAATTCCCGCGAAAAATAGGACAATTATCGCAATCGAAAGCTGTTTGTTAGAAACTGTCATGACCAATGTTTTCAATATGTTCGCAGAAAATTTTGCCGTCGTCAATTCGTAAAATTACCGCTTCAATCCGAAAAAACGGCACTTCGGAATAGTTTTTTTGTTTAAGAAAAAAATCGCGCACCGCCCGCTGGATTTTCTGAAACTTACTTTTGGTAATTGCTGATTTTCCCGAACCAAAGGCGTTTGAAGTTCGTGTTTTCACTTCCACCGCGACCCATTCGCGATCGGGATTAAGCATCAACAAATCAATTTCGCCCCCCTGCGCGTGGATATTATGCTCGACGAGTTTGTATTTCTTATTCATCATCAAAAATTTCGCGGCAATTGCCTCGCCCTTCATCCCGATTTTTTTGAAATAAGTGCGATTATCCATCGCGGAA
>JALVIB010000013.1 GCA_027028725.1 Candidatus Altimarinota bacterium | reverse complement strand
ACTTAAGATCTTTTTATCCTGTGCCAAGTCCGGACTTGTTTTTTTTAATTAATTAAACTTCTCAAAAAATATCCGTGATTTTTCTATTCCTTTTTCTAATAATAAATCGCGAGTTCCTTCGACCATGCCTTTATTTCCGCAGATGTAAAACTCGGAATTTCCCGCGCCGTGCCCCGCTAAGCGGTGGAAATTTTCGTTTTCAATGAATTTGGTAATTCGGCAGTTATCAATTTCAGCTTTTAAGTTTGAAAATTCTCTTTTTTTAGCATCAGGATCACGAGAAAGACCAATCTTAACTTCCAAATTTTCTGTCCAAGAGGAAATTTCGTCTAAATAAGGTAAATCTTCCACTTGGCGTCCGCCGTAAAACAAATGCATTTTTCGCGGGATTTTTTTCTGCGCTTCTGTGCAAATCATAGATTTAAATGGGGCAATTCCTGTTCCTGTAGCCAGAAAAAATAATTCCGCTTCTTGATTTTCTGATAAAACAAAATGTCCCATCGATTGAGAAATAGTAAACTCATCACTAATTTTGGCTTTATCCAGAATACTTGTCCCGCGACCATTGGGAATAATGCGAATAACTAGTTCCAAATTTTCTTCACTCGGCGGAGAAGCGATGGAATAAGCGCGTATCAAATCTTTCGCGAATTTTATAATCAAAAATTGTCCCGCTTGAAAATCGTAATTAGTTGGTTTAGAAAAAATAAAACGCTTGGTGTCTGTCGCAATTTTTTTGATATCGAGAATTTTGCTGGTGAAATCTTTCATTTTTTTCGCGGGATTTTTATAAATTTAAGTCCGGACTTAATTCTTTTCAGAACATTTAAAGTCCGGACTTTGTGATTTATTAAAAAATTTTTTATAGTGAGAATTCGTAAATTTTGTCTTTAGTGACAATGTTGGCTTTTTGTCCGGCGCTATCAATTACGAAATCTGCCGCACCAGGAACGCTGTAAATAATTTGTTTCTTATAAGTCGCGAATTTTTCACCTTTGGTGAAGATCAAAATTCGTTCGTTATCCGGATCAAGAATATAGAGGTAATCAAGGTCAGCGGAAGTGTAAATCTTTAAATTTTTACCAGAAATCGGAGTGCTTGGCATTTCGCGGAAAGCGAATTCTTGTTTTTCCCCGCGAAATAATTTCTGGATAGTTCCATCATCAGAAAGTACATAAAGCGCACCGTCAATTGCGAAACTAATAGCGCGAGATAAGTCAGCACCTTGATTATAAGCAATTGCTCCAGAGTAGTTGTTTTTTCGGCGCTCGTATTTCCAAATTTGGTTTTCGACCGGATCAAGAATGTAGATAAAACGAGATCCGTAGGTTTCAATATCTAAACCGTGTTTCCAAGTTTCGTCAGAAGTGGACATCGGAGAAATTACTCCATTTTTGTATTCAATAACTCGCGGTATATCTGTCAAAAATACCAAGGTGTTTTGTGGCTCACGAACCGCACCTGATACGATACTTTCTTTATCGGAAATTGTTACACCTTTTTCGACAATATTTCTGATTGTTTTGTAAACTAAGTGAGAGTCATAAGCGAATAAATTTTCGCGGAGTTTTAGCAAGCCGTTAGCAACAATGTTGTCGTTTTTGGTCGCTAAATCAGATAAAACCTGCGCCTGAACTTTGTGGGCGTTTTCGACTTGAAGTTGTTTTTCTTGAATATCAGCCAATAAAAATTGAGCATCAGAACGAAATTGTGATTTAGAATTCAAAACAACTTGTAGAGAACTTTGAGCTTTTGTTAATAAATCAGAAGCTGATTGACGATCTCCTTGGGTCAAGAAAATATCAGCTTGTTGAATAGCTTCACGAGCGATAGATAATTCTTCGCGCATGGCTTTGGTGTCTTCTGATTCGTATCCGATAATTGCTTTTCCAGCGATGAATAAAATCAAAAGTCCCGCGACAATTCCCGCGTATTTCATCAAAACCTTTTTTGGCGGAAGGTTGCGGAAAAAATTAGGGATTTTTTCGCCTAATTTTCCGATATTTTTCAAATCCACTTTCGGCATTTCCATTTCAAATTTCTCATCAAGTTTTTTCGGTGCTTCAATGTCTTCATCAGAAATTAATTTGGGTTCACATTCAGGTTCATTTGGCACTTCTTCAGCTAATTTCGCCACCGCCTTGCGGGGCGCAGCGGGATTTTCTTCAATTTCGGCTGAGATTTCTTCATCTTTGTCAGCAGTGTAAACCTTGTCTAAAACTTTTGGTGCAGACATTTTGGAAACCATACGTGAAAGAAATCCAGCAGCGCCTAAATCTTCTTTTTTCCCGACTCCGATAACCGTAACAATTAAATCTTCTTCGGATTTCATTTGTAATTCGTGTCGCAAAGTTGCTACGGCTTCTTTGAAATCTGCCCGCGAAAAAATATCGATTAATTGGCTTGTCGTAATAGAGTGCAATAGGCGATTATTGCTAATTAAAATTATATCGTTAACGGCTACTTGTCCGCTTAGAATATTTAAAAATAATTCGCTATCAGAGTCCGGTGTTTCGGAAATTTGTGAAATTGCTCCGTTGCGAATTAAGTAAGCCTCGGCTTTTCCAGACTGACTTAAATACAAATTGTTAAAATCAAAATAACTCACAACAATGTCTGGCATAGCTGGAATTTTCGCGAGATTTTTCTTGAATTCTAAATTTGCTGACTTCAAAGCATCTTCAAAACGATCGTAGCTATCACCTTTTTTAAGAATTTTTAAACTATCAACAATTGCCCCGAAAATAGATTCAGCAACAGTTGTCGCATCAGTTGTGCCTTCGGGAAATTTCCCGCGAAAAAAAACATCTTGACCTTCGCCAATATTTTCGTGATAAGCAAAAGCCAGTCCCGAATCTTCGGGATGAGTTTCGAAAGTGTGAACTGCAAATGACATTTTTAGGTTTGTTATTTATATATCTTCCTCATGATATGGATTTAGAAAAAAAAGAAAAGTTTATTTTTGGCTGCGTAATGTGTATGTCATTACAAGTGATTTATTTGCTGAAGAATAGGGGAAATTTAGAGGTCAGAAGAAAATTAATAGTTAATAGTTAAAAGTTAATAGTTGGGGAAGAAATTTGGGCGACCACAAGGGATCGCCCCTACGAAAATCCCGCGAAAAAATTTAGAAATACGCGTTAGAGACGTTGCATGCAACGTCTCTACAACAACAAATGCACGAAAAAAATAAAAAATTCCGCGAAATTTTATAAAATTAACATATGTCGTCTTATTGCAAGCGAAAATAGCTTCATGTGTCTATTTTTTCGCGGGATTTTATGGTATAATCTTCGGATTACAAATGAAAAAATTATTTAACGGGTTTGAAAATGAAGATTTCCACCGCTTAGCGGGGCACGGCGCTGGTAAATTTTTATACTTTGCCGGTGGACCAAAAGGACCTTCTGTTCCTGAAGATAAGGAAGATATTGATAAACAAATAGAAAAAGCTCTGCGCAGTCCGCTAGGGTTTGGTGTGAAAGAATTGCGATTTTTGGAAGAAAATGCGGAGCATATGAACGCTTTTCAAAAGCGTCGTTTTCGAAATATCGCGGGATATCAGCTGAGCTTAGCGCGGGGGAAAGATATGGAAGATTTGCCACCGCGATTGTTGAATCATTTAGCGGATTCTCCACTGCGTAAGCTTCTACCAAAGCGTATGCAGAACCAAATTATCGCGGAAGTTGATAAGCAGGTGCGTGCTTTGGGGAGCATTGTGAATAAAAATAATTGGAGCACTTTTGAGCTTTCCAAAGTTTGTGCTTTGTATCGAAGGTTACAAAAAAATGCTGTTTTGAAAGACGGGAAACGAAAAGATGTTTTTGAAAAAGCCCGCGAAAAAATTGTGGATAAGGCTTTTACTTTGATGACCAAGTCTGTCACTAGCGGGGATAAGGCCTACGATATTATTGAATCAAAGAAGAATGAAGTAATGACTTTGGAAGAAAAATTGCTTGTTTTGGAGATTCGTCGAATGTTTCCGAACGAGAGAAAATGGGCGGAAAAAAGTCGGTTTTATGATTGGGATAATATTGCTGTTCAGGCGGTGGCCACTCTCTTGAAGTCGCCAAAGAAACTTTACAATCCTAATATGGCTTTTACTTGGGAATTACTTCGCGAGTTTTTGGGAAGTCCATCAGAAGTAGAGTCGGCAGAAACTTTGCGACGCAAAATTCTCAGTATCGTAAAAGAAGAAGAGATTAATAAAGCATTTAAATCAACTGAAGCGATTAAGTTTTTGCAATTTGCGCAAAAATCGCCGGTTTTCTTGCCGACACATCTGCAAGCTTTGCACGAAATTTTGCAAGAAGATTTTGAACTCGTTCAAATTAAAGATTTAGATGAATGGCTCAATTTTTCTGCGGAAAATGAGGAACTAGATAAGTTGGAAAAGAAACTGCGAGATTTGGAAAATAAAAAATTGTCAGTAGAAAGATATGGTCTTCAGTCTTATTTAGAAGGAAATGAGACGGAGAAGAAAAAAATTAAAGACGCTTGGGAAGCGTCTAAAATTGTTGATTTTAATAAAGTAGAAGTAATTGAGCAGAACTATAAAAAATTATTAGAAGAAAAAAATGAAATTATTGAAAGACATTGGAATAAAGATTTTGATGAATGGGTTAAGGATTTGGAAAAGGCATGGGAAAGCATAAAGGAAAAGAAATTAGAAGAACTTGAATTGGAAAAAATTAAAAGTGATTTAGAAATTCAGAAAATAGAAGATGAGAAGAGAAGAGAAGAATTACTGAAAAATAATGAAAAAAGATTTGAAAATAAAGAAAAAGAGATAAAAGAAGGAATTCCCGCGAAAATAAAAAGATTTTCAACGGATAAGGCAAGCATAGGAAGTGATTTAAAATCCCGCGAAAAATTTATTGAAGAATTTAGAGAATTATCAATTAAGCTTAGCTCAGACTTAAAAGAAAATGAGAATTACAAGAAACAACAGGAAGGATTTAAAAAGTATGGTCAAGAAATTAATAGGTGGGAAAATCAAGCCAAAACGCTTTATGGACAAGTGCCAATCGTAAGTTCTTACGAGGAAGAAAGAAATAAGCTAAATGAAAAATATAAAAAATTAAAAGAAAAGGTTCGCGATGAAACAAAGAATTTAGACACATATAAAACTTGGCAACATTTCCTAAAAGACCCGAAAAAAGTCGCGAGAGAATCAAAGGATTTATTTTTAAGTAATATAAATTCAAGAATTGCTAATCGAAATTTATATGCGGCGGATTTTGAAGTTCTCTGGGGAGACGAAGTTAATAATCCGCGAAATCCTTATTATGCAGATTTTGCGGAATTTCGCGATAATATTCTAAACACTCCAAATAAGGAAAAAGTTAATGAATTTCGTCAAAAATTCGCGGGAATTTTGGAATCAATTTTTGAAGACACTGTTTTACCGGATATTGAACATCTTTCAGACGGAGAAGATAAATTCTCGCCATGGTATAACGAACTAGATAAAGCGCTTAGTTACGAAAATATTATTGCGCGTTTGGCAGAAGAAGGATTTGATTTGCGACAAGAATTTCCGCATCCACAACAACTTTCACAGCTTGTTGATGGAGCAATTCACAGTTATCGAGATCGAATCTTTGATATTGCCTCAAGAGATGTTCGTGATGAATTGACCGAAGAAGAATTAAATGACTTCTATGCTGGTTGGGACCGAATTCATAATGGTTTGGCAGCGGGAGTTGATCCGACAAAATTACACGAAGATCATGTGGCTTATGAGCAAAATAAATTAATTACATCACAAGAAATAGAAGATGCACACCAAGTTAATGAAGCTTATGTAGAACGGTTGCGTCGTAAAGCTGAAGAAGAAACAAATCCCGCGAAAAAACAACATTATTTAGATGAAGCAGATAAATTAGAAGAGTCCTTTGAGTACCGCAAACAAGCTTATCAAAGAGGCGGGCGATATTGGGGAAAAGATAAAAATGGTAAACCTAAATTAATTTGGGCTCCGGGGCGCGAGTTTTTGAATGAAATAGCTTTACAAACACAGAGTGTTAATAATGAAATTGCAGAAATAACTAATGGATTACGGGATGATATTGCCCAAATTGCTGAAAAATTTCGCGGGATTTCTAAGATGAAAGATGATCCGATTGCGGCGAGTTTGCGTCAAGCAGAAGCTAAAAATGAGTTAGATAAACTTTTTGAGAAATGGCCGGAACAAAAGGAGAAATTAAGAAATAAATTTTTAGATTTAGGTACAGTCATTAACGAAGTTTTGCCGGAAGGAGTTAATCCGGCTGAATTTACCGATTTATTGATGGAAGTTCCAATGAAAATGTTGGATAGTTTCCAGAAGACTTTTGATAATTTGCAAAAACACGCGAAAAAAATTGATTATAAATTTACGGGAAAAGAGACTTTCTGGGAAATTTTCGCTGATAATTTCATCAAACTTGAAACAGCTTTGAATTTTCGAGACGGGAAATTTGCTAAAGAAAGTGAGTCTTTAAATAAATATTTGGAAGATTCCAATAGAGCTTTGGAGCTTCTGACCGAGTTGCAATTTTTTGATGATGATACGCCTGATAAAGAAGAATTTACCAAAAATTATAATGAGGTAGTTAAAGGGTTTAAAAAAGATTTCGCGGAATATCAGGAAGCAATTAATGATGTTGAAAGTCGAATCCGTCGAGATTTAAACAAAATGGATGATCAAGACTTCTTTAATAAATATGGTTTGGATAAGGAGTATTTAGAAGATATTTTGAGTCAACATAGAGCAAGACTGAATGAATTTAAAGAAAAATCAGATAAATTTTTTAAGTCAGGGTTCCTAAAAGACTGGATTAATCGTTATGATGCATCTCCGCAGGACAGAGCAGAAGCTATTGCTGAAATGGCAGATTTTAATTCTTTGCGAGATTATTCAAAGAGCGCCAATGATAGTGCGCAAAAAATTAAAAAATGGGTGACAGAATATGATGATAATGCCAAAAACAGTGGTCCTCAGAGGAATTATCAAAGATTCTCATTGTATGATTTATATGCCATTGTAAAACAAGCAATTGAAGTGCATGAAAGAAGATGGCAGCGTGATTCAGAGCGAGCTGTGGCAAATATTGGAATGAGTTTTTTTGGTGAGAAATCAGCTTGGGGAAAAGATTTTAAGCAAAAGGCAGAAGAAGCAGAAGAAAACCGGGTTAAAGAATTTGAAACTCAGTATGGAGAAGTGCCGGGATGGGATTTGCAAGATGCCTTATATCGTACCAATGACCAAGATGAAGCTAAAGCTTTGATTAGATTGATGTTAGATAAGGGGGTTTTGCAATGGGATGATCCTGGACTATGGAGAACTTTGATGAGGTTGTCCGGAAATGCAGTTACTTTCCGTATTCCTGAAGACTTAAATCTTTCTCGTTTAGAAATCTTGGACAAAGTTCGTAATGCTTGTGAATTTATTTGGTCAAAAGAAACATTCCGAGATTGGGATACTAATCTTAAAGGTAAACTTGATTCAGCAATCGATAGTTTTAAAGCTGATTTTGCTAGATATGAGGACTCTCCTGTAGCTAGGAGTAGGATTTTATCAACAATGTTAAAAAAATGGGCAAGAGGAGATAGTACAGATGTAGATCCCGCGAAATATGAATGTTTTATTCATGAGTCTTTTGAGAAAGGAAAAATGAACGGACAACCTGATCAAAGATGGTATTTTTTAGTAATGGGGGTTGCTACTATAAATCCTAAAACAAATCGTAGTTTAATTTCACGAGATGCCTTTATGCGAATTAATGATAAATTTTTAGCAAGATTTCCACATGTTGATTTTTTAACAGATAAGGAATCTTATAAATTAAATGGCAGAATTGTTCCAGAAGACACTCCAGGAGCAGAAAAAAGAGGGTGGACATATGAAGACTATAAGGCTTGGGGAGACTTTCTTGGTAATGGAGGTGGGTCTTTTGATATTCTTAATGATTCTAATATTAAAGAACAAACAAAAAAATTCTTTTATCATATTGTACATGCTTCCCCACCGGCTCGTGATCGTGTTTCGCGAATGGATCGTTTTTCAGATAAAGAGGGAGATCATGATGATGCAGAAAGTTTTTTCGCGGACTGGAAGCAGGTCCATCTTATAAACAATATGTCACAATCTTCTGGTGGTGAAAACAAATTGTCAAACGACCTTTGGCGTCGTTATTTATCAGGATTTCCGACATATATGCAAATGATGCGGGATTATATTAAAGAAGGAGATGAAAAATGGGGTGAATTACCTGGTTGGCAAAAAGAAAGGAAAAGAGCATTAATTGAGGTTGGAGACAGATTAAATGCGGCTTTAACTGTAACTCAAACACTTCAAGGTAATATTAACCTTGGACAGGAGCGTGGTTCAATAGTCTTTAATGCAGAAGATTGGAGAAAGGAAGATACAGGTTATTCAGCTTCGGCTCAAAGAAGCAAAGAACAAATTAATAGTTTTATGAAACAGGTTTTTCAAGTTGCTGGTGGTGATGATGGATTTGGAGAAGTTTTAGATTTTATGGGTGTTTTGGAATATGGAATTCAATATAAAGAGCGAAAAAAGAAGTTGGAAGAAAGTGGTGTTTGGGAAAAGGCAAAAAAATTATTAGATAG
Organism: Candidatus Altimarinota bacterium; assembly: GCA_027028725.1. Lineage (GTDB taxonomy): Bacteria > Patescibacteriota > Gracilibacteria > UBA4473 > UBA4473 > JALVIB01. Next base: position 32,106 of record JALVIB010000013.1, on the reverse strand, counting down.
TCCAGAAACACGCGAAAAATACTTTGAAAATACTGAAGTTATTGAAAAAGTTTTAATGAGTTGGAGTCCTCCAAAATAAAATCCCTAAAATCCCGCGAAAATTTATTGAGTTTTTAGAAAAAAAGATACATAATTCAGGCAAAGAAAAACAAACCCCCTGATATTATGTTTTTTAAAGAAAAGTTATGGCAAAAATTTGCTAGTTTTGTGGCGCTTTTGTCAGTTTTTTTCTCTATTGGGGCACCAATCGCGGAAGCCAAAGCACTTTTTGATTTTGATTTTGGGAATATAAACTTCATTAAAAAGGATAAACAGAAAGATATTTCAGAAAAGCCGGAAAAAGAACTTCCGCCAATTTCCCGCGAAAAAATTGTGGCAATTCTGGTTCAGGAAGAACTTCTAGACACAGATTTAAAAGGCGACATCGAACGATATGCACAGGATGTTCAGAATGAACTAAATTCGCGGGCAATTGTTATCAATGTACCGGAAGACGCTTCTCCCAAAGAAATTCAGGAAGGTTTGGCGCAACTTTATTTTTCCGGATACGAAAATGATCATAAGTCACAATTAATTGGAACAATTTTAATCGGAGAGGTTCCTCTGCCAATTGTTGACAAAAACGGCGGTCTAAATCCCGCGATTTTTCCGTATGTTGATTTTGAAGATACTTCTTATCAATGGGATTTTGATAGAAAACGCTTTAAATGGGTTGGGGGAGATAATGAGCCGGAAATTTGGCACGGATTAATTCGGTCTGATGCTGATGATTTAGAATTGCAAATTGCAGAATTAAAAAAATATTTTACGCGTAATCACCAAGTTCACCAGAAAAAGATAAATTATTCCAAAAAAGTTTTTTTCGCGGATTTTTTCCGTCAACGACGGGGGATAAGTGAGAAACAAAAACAATTTTATGAGAACTGGATTAATCATTTGGGTGATTTTGTTTATCACCGCTTTAATAAGCATTGGTTGCAGGAATTGCTAGATAAAGAAATGGGACAAGGCGTGCCAAACGAACTTTTGCCGAACTCAATGCAAGGACAAGATCAGTCAATGGATTTATCGCAAATTCCTGATATTTTTACCAAAAATCCAATTGAAACAATGTCAATGCGGTATCTGACCGCGAATAAAAATTTATTATCGCAAATTAATGAGCAAGTAGAAGTCGCTGGTCGCTGGGAAGCGCCGGATATTGATACGACCATTTCACTAATTGCCAAAAAAGACCAGTGGGCATCAGATATTTTGAAAGAAGCTACTGATGAAGTAGAGAATATTTTAATTAATAAGGTTGATGAAAATAATATTGCGGCCAAAGTAAATCTTATAATAGAAGATGTTGGATGTGTTAATAATGATGAAAGTACTTGTTTAAAACATTTTCCTGCTGAATGGTTAGGGATACCTTTTAGTAAGCCAGTAGAAAACAAATACTTTAAAAAATGGAATTGGAGAACAGGAGAGTATGAAACAGCTGATATAAAGTATCCTGCAGAGAATTGTTCTCTTTATCGGGGAACACTTCGTTCAGACTCTAATCCAATTGCTCAAAAAGTAGAAATTTCGCGGGTTTTTAATCCGCATAAATTTAGCAAAGTTGTTACTAGTGATGATATTTATCCAGACGATCGTTGTTGTGGAAAAATTAGTGGTAGTGATATTGATTATCATAAATGTCGTTTACCGTTATATATATCTCATATGAGAAGTAATGAAGAAGTAAAAGTTCACTATTATTGGGATAAGGCAGTTTATGATCCAACTCAGTCTCTACCTTATAATCATTGGTATGAATCAGTAAATTCTCCAATTTTTAGCATGACAGGATCCCGCGAAATTTCTGATTCTCGCTATGATGGAGCTAGTGCTTGCGCTCCTATTATTTTAGAATTACAAGATACGGCAGTTAGAACTGCTGCTGCGAACAAAAAGAAAATCGAAATTTCCTCTCTAATGGTTCACAACGAACCAACAATAGACACAATTAAGGCCCAACTGAAAAATAAAATAACAAATGCTTTACCAATTGATCCGCATCACGGAATTTCTTTTTATGATTACGATTATAATTTTTACCGAATTTATTTTCCGAGTGCTTTTGATTTAATTAACAAGCGTGAGGAAACTGATGAAAATTTTGAAATTTTAACTAAGGCGGACTTAGAACAACAACTTTTGTCTACAATAGACGAAATTAATTCAACAGCGGGAAATGCTGGAAAAATCCAAGAATCATATTTCGCGGATTCTATCTGGATGAATTCGGGGAAACAAAAAGAACTAATTGAAGCGATTAAGTGGCTGGGAAAGGATTTGGAAACAAAAAATATTGAAATGTTGACGGCGGCGATGTCGGCGCCCGGTAAAGCGCGAAATGCCTTAAAACAATCAGATTTTGATGGTTATGAGTTAATAGAAATTCGCGGGGAATTAGCGGATTTTGAAAATAATAACGGACTAAAAATTGCTTTTGAGCGTGGTGATGAAAAACCAAGTACCAGTTTTGTTGACTTAAAAAATCAGGCCGATATAACTTCAGCCAATGATGAAGTTGCAACAGAATACAAAAAAATAAATTCCCGCGAAAATTTGAAACTACAACAGGAATTCGAGAAGCTTTTTGAAAAATCAGCCAGTGAAAATTCTTGTACGGGAAATATTTTTTCTTGGCCTTCAAAATGTTTAGTTCCTTGGCTACAAGAATTGCCGAATGTTTTGAGTAAAATAACAAAACTAATTCCAAATGTTGATTTAGAAAAAGAAGATAGTTCAGAGAATACAGATAAAAATCCCGCGAAAAATTTGTCTTCTTTTGATTTAAGTCCAGTGAAAACTGCAGACGAAATTGTTATTTCAGAAATTGCAGCTGAACCAAGTGCAATTAAAATTTCTAACAACGAGACTTTTCCGCAGGAAATAAAAGTTACGCTCAAAGATGCTGACGGCAAAATTTTGAAAAACGATTATTCGACAGAAGTAGAATTGATTAGTAATAGTTCAGATTTAGAAAATTTCTTTACCATAACGCCCGCGAAAAAAGTTTTGGTTAAAGCGGGACAAGCGAAATTTTTCCTTTTGCCAAAACGCGGACCAAATGGGGGAGTCGTGAAGTTTAAATTTCGCGGGAATTCAGTTGAATCAAACGAAGTTCAAATAAAAATCTCAACTAAGAGAATAAGTGCTTCCAGCGATAAAGAAAAAATCACCGCCGGAGACGGAACGGGAACGGAAATTTCCGCGAAAATTTTGGATAACGAAGGAAATATTGATCACAGTTTTGATGGCGAAATTTTAGAATTTACATCAGAAAAAGGGCGTTTCTTTTCCGAAGAATTTACTTCAGGTGCTCGCGCCAAAATAAAAGATGGGATAGCTAAAATTGTTTTCTTACCAGGAATTAAAGCCGGAGAAGCAGAAATTATTGTACAAGATGAACAGAAACTACTTCCTCCCGCGAAAATTTATTTTGATATTTTGCCAGCTGAACCAGCTAAAATCGAGATTTTTTCCGCGCCAGACAAACTTGTGATAAACGGCGTTAAGCAAAATTTTTTCACGGGAATTACTGATAAATATGGCAACGAAATACCAGAATTAGCAGAGCAAATAAAATGGCAGATTGGAGAAAATTTAACCTTGGAAAAAGGTGAAAAAGCAGGAGAAGTATTCATTCAGGCACATGAACCGGAAGAAGAATTTTTGAAAAAAATCACCAAAATTTTACCAACGAAAAAATCCCCACCGCAGAGCGGGGCACAGCGCGAAATTCCTACGGAACACATATCTTTGGTTGCAGAAATTCCGACAAAGGAAGATGAGAAACCACTTCTACTTAAAAAATCCCGCGCTGTGCCCCGCAAGGCGGTGGAAATTTTACTCGCTAAAAATCCAGTTTTTGAAACAATTATTCCGGAAAAAGACTTGCGAGCGGGGGATACAGAACCGTTAAAAATTAAGGTTTTAGCCAAGACGGCAGACGGCAAAATTTTGAAAAATGATTTTGTTGCGCAGGTTTTGGTAAGCGATAAAGCCAAAGCGACAGCTTTACCAGAAATAGTTTTTGAAAATGGGGAAGCGGAGCTAGAAATTTTCGCGGGCGAAAAAGCAGGCAATTTGAATGTGCAAATTTCTGCACCAGGTTTTGTGAAAAACAATTTTTCCCTGCAAATTTTCGCGGGCGATCCTTATCAAATTCAACTTTTAAGTTCTAAGAAAACTCTCAATGTTGACGATGAAAACCCACTAGATTTACAAGTTCGCGTGCTCGATAAATATGGAAATCTCGCGGACTTTGATGGAGAAGTGCAGTTTGCAGTTAATCCACCGGAAAATTTCGCGGACAAAGCACAAGATTTGAAGGATCTAAATATTTTGGATAATCCGGCAAAAGTTGATGCCTTAGTCCAGAATCAGAACCAAAATCCCGCAAATTCTTCACCAGTTATTTCCTTAGAATCTGAAAATTTAACAATTACCAATGGTTTAGGTATTAATAAAATTTATCCGGTTGAGCATGGCGGAAAAGCTTACATAGTTGCGCAAAATGACGATTTATTGCCGGGAACAATCGAGATTGATGCAGTAAAAGTTTTGACGACAAGTGATTTCAAGCATTTATCACCGAAATCTTTGCTAACATTATTACTTGGGTTTGCTGGAGGAGATTTAACTAAGCCAAATATTGGAAATCGCTTTCTTTTTGATGGTGAAACGCAAGCGGTAGCGACACAAATAGCTGATAAAAAACAAGCGAAAAAATTAGGAAATATTTTTGCCGACGGAAAAATTTCCACCGCCTTGCGGGGCACAGCGCGGGATTTTCAGCCGGAAGTTGTTTCTGGTAGTAAATGGGAGGTCGTTTTAAATAAAAAAGTCTCTGCTAAATTCAATTTTGATTCGAAGGTAGATTTTTGGGCAGGAAGAAAAAAAATAGAGGAAGACGGAATTTATTTTATTCCTGTTGAAGAATTAGATATTAAGGAGTTTTACCTAAAATCCCGCGAAATTTTTTATCAAGAACAACCTTTGTTTAAAATTGCTCCGCAAGGGGGAATTTTTGTCGAAAATTCCAAATTGGAATTACGAATTAAAGATAATTCTTTGTATCATTGGGAAGTTTATTTAGAAGGAAAATTATTGGGGGAAATTATTTTGAAAATGACTGATCCTCAATTTAATTTGGAGGAACTACAAACACCGAAAAAATTGTTTTCAAAAAAAGAAGCAGGACTCGAGGTTTCTAAAAAAGTTTCAGAAATATTCCAAGCCAAAAATTTCGCGGGAAATTCGTTATTTTTCCAGAGTCTAGATCCGTCTATTAAATTAGAAAAATCTTTAAACGGGCTGACCACAACTTCCCCGAAAGGAATTGCGGTTATCGCGAAAAATGAATTTGAAACACCCGATAAAATATTGAAAGCGCCAAATTTTCCGACAACTGATGAAAAATTAGGTTGGACAACTTCTTGGAAAGGAGGACTACTTTTTGCTGCGAAAAATTCAGTTGGAGAAGCGACAAAATTTTCCTGTTCCGAAAATTGTATCTTGCTCGGTGATCCGACTTTATCAGTGGCTAGCGAAAACGAAAAATCCGAACTTGGTCTGACCAAAGATTTAGGAAAGCCGATTTATCGCACAAATCAGGGGGTTATTGACGAAGTAATGACAGGAGATTTAAACTTTGATAATTCCCGCGAAATTTTTGTGCGTAGCGGAGACACGCTTTCCGCGCTCTATGCTGATCCGCACAATCAAGATAATTTCCGTGATATCGGAAAAATTCTGCGGTTTGCCGATGGTGCCAAACAAACTGTCGCTTACAATAAAAATAATGGTGATTTAGAGTACATCATTCAAATTAATGACGAGGGAAAACTGATCTTTCACCACAATCAAGACGGAAAATTTTCCCGCGAAAAAATTAATTTAGGATTGCTAAATCCAATTGAAAAAATCGCGGTAGCCAAACTTAATTCAGATGCTTTTGATGATTTAGTTCTACTTGATGACTCCAATAATTTATATTTCGTTTACGGACGAGAGGGCGGATTTTATTCAGCACAATTGCTTGATTCGGCAGGAGCAACTTTTCAAGAAATTTCCGAGTACTACACAACTGCTGATGGACAAAATCGTTCTTTGAAATACATAAATCCTGATAAATTTAAAAACTTACAGAATTTTTTCGCGGGATTTTCTAATATTCTGGACTACGCTTGGACGCCGAACTTGCGAAAAATTGGAGAAACTGATTTTTTACGAGTAACTGAAAATAAAGCGTTCAACATTAAATTTGAAATGACACAGGAAAACCCGCGAAATTTAAATAATTTAAAAGTTCAAAAAGATTCGGAATTTACAGCAAAAGTGACTATTTACTCACCGAATATTGATTTGGAAAACTTCAAATTAATTGTTCCAAAATTCGCGGGATTTCAGGTTGATACCAATTCTTTTGATTTCACAAACTGCGAAGGAAACCCCGAAATATCCGAAAAATCGGAAAGTATGATGATTTCCGGTTGCAATATTCCAAAACAACAACTTGTTCGAATTTCTTGGAAATTAAAAACAGTAGAAGTTCCGTTAATTAGTTTCAAAGTGGTTGATTTTGTCGGTAAAGACGGCATTGATGATATTTTGATTCCGTGGGTGATTGATGGAAAAAAGAAATTTATCGAATATTTATCGTATGGTTCGGGCAAACTTTATCCACCAAATCCCGCGAAAAAAACACCTGATGCACCGGCTTCACCGATAGTCAAAACTCATCTCAAGAAAATCGTTGATGCTTTTCCAGAGGGGACAACTTTTCCGAGTGATTTTGATGCAGAATCGACTGCAAGTGATATGCTGGAGTGTTTAACTTCTTCTGATGATGGTTTGCCACCTTTTTATCATACACTGGATGTTGAAGAACTAATGCAAGAAATGTCGGTTAAACAAAATTTCGCGGGATTACAAATTCCTTCGATTGCGTTCTTGGCTCCCGGTCCACAAAGCATCTATATTCCGCCGTTTGCTTTTCCTGGTCCACAATTCCCAGGATTTCCTATTTTGTGGGTTGGTCCATCTACACCTTTTGTAGGGGTAGGACCAAATTCTACTTCTCTGTTTAGACTTTATATAATGCCGACAACTACTTTACGAGTAGGAATAGGTATCTGCGGTGGGCCAGTTATCGATTCTTCAATGTCGCCTACCGGAAGCCCTTTCCCACCACAGTGTTTTGTGATTGTTCCACCATTATCATCTTCGTCTTCTAGTGGAAATGGAAATAATAATGACACTTCAAATAACTGTATTTTTGAAAATCCCGCGAATTCTGATGAAAATGCTTCACGAAATGCTTTTTTACAAAATTCTTTTGCCGATAACGGAAATGTAAATTATGGAACTTTTGCACCGTTAGTCGGTGGATATTCTCAAAATCTTAATATTGCAGCGCCGGATATTATTACGGAATGGGCAAAGGCGCAAATGGACGAATTTAGTAATTATAAATTCCCGCAGTTTGATATAATTTTACCTAAATTTCCGAAATTAAAATTCGGTGATAAATCAATGAAGCCATTAGATAGATTAGCCGCTTCCCCATATTTCGAAGTTAAAAGAAAAAATTTACAGATAAATTATCCAGATTTTTCTCGCGAAAAATTAGACAAATTAAAAACAGATTTCAGTTTTTGGAAAAAATCTTCCGCTGATGCCAAGGCGAGTTTATCACAAAGTTTAGTTGATTTAGAGCTGACAGATTTTCAGGATTTTGATAGGGCTATTGCTGATTTTCAAACAAATTTTAATAATAATTTTTCAGCTGAAATCAATTTACCAGACCTGAGTAAATTACCACCGGATTTACAACTTTCAATTAAAAACGAGGTTCAAAATATTAAGACTCGATCGGCAGAATTGAAGAATTTAGTTAACGAAAAATTAATAGGATTAAAAAATACACCACAAGAATTAAAAAATTCCGCGAAAAATAAAATTCAAGAACAAATTGATGAGATTGAAAAAATAGAAACAGTTCTTGATGAAAACCTTAGGGCATTGGATTCATATATGACAGAGATCAAGAAACTAAAAGAATTACCTAAAAAAATTAAGCGAGCAGTTGAGGAAATGGAAAAAATCAACGAAGTAGTTGAAGTTTACTGGTCAACCTGGATAAATAAAAACAAACAAGCTGTTAAAGAATGGAAAAAATTCGCGAAAAAAGTTAAAGGCATCGTTGATACTTGGAATGATATTCCAAATCTATTTAAAGACTTCACAGTGAGTTGTGTCCCTGGTGGAGGTGGGGGAGCGAGTTCAGTTAATCGTGGAACGATGATTTCTTGGTTATTAAAGATCTTGCTTTCCGCTGTTAAATTGCCAGTTATTCCGATGCCACAAATGCAGAACACAATGATTGATTTATCGGATGTAAAAATTGGAGTATCCGTCACAGTTCCCGAAATATCATTTTCGCCAGTTCCTGTTAGTTTACCAAAACTACCGACAACTATTTCTGCCAAGATAAATCCCGCGAAATTAATTGATCAAAGCTTGAACGCTTCTTTGAAAGGATTTACTGCCTCAATTGGTTCTGTTGGAAAAATGACAGATTTAACTTTTGATTCACTAGAAGGAATTACCAACGAAGCAGATCTGTTAATCGCTGGAAAAAACATTGAAAACAAACTTAAATCTTATAACGCTAGTTTAGATTCTTCTTTATCAACACTTTCAGGTGGTGGAAATTTCCACCGCTTAGCGGGGCACAGCGCGGGAAATTCAGCCAACTATAATGCTGATTTTATCGCTAAATTTCCAACAATCAAAGTTCCAAACATTGTTGTTTTGCCGCCTTTACCAAAAGTTGTTCCGGAAATCAAAGTGCCAACAATTAATTTGCCTCAATTACCAACGCTTTTGCCACCGCCAAATTTCCCAAATATTTTGAAACCGGTAACGGCGATTGTTTCTGCCTTTAAGCCTTTTATGAAAACAATTCTGTGTTGGTTATCAATGGGAATTATTCCAATTCCGGAATGGAAAGTGGCTTCGCGAGTTGTGCAATTAACAAATAGAACAAGTTTATTGCCAATGGATTTTGTTCCTTCGGCACAACTACCACTTATGCCGAAAATGGTAGCACCAACAATTAATATTAAACCAAAAGTTCCGCTTGTGCCGGCTTTTGAAAGTGTAAACGCTTCTTTGACAGCTTTGGCACAAACAATGAACGCCATCACAAATACTTTAAGTACGATGGGAAAAGGTGGAATTCCAAATCCGGAAAGTATAATCCCGCGAAATTTACCAACTTCGTCGATAAAAAATGAGAAAGTGGAAACGGTCGCGATAAATTTATTTGACGAAGTGGAAGATAATTCCGGAGAAATCGACACAAGACCGGTTTTACAAAAACTGAAAAAATTAGCTGATTCGGCAACGGATATTCCGCTAGATTTTCAACAAAAGAAAATTAAATCGCGTCTTGAAAAACATCTGGCTCTTTACAAGAATATGTTAGCTTCGGCTGATGATGTACCAAATTTCTTACCGGATAATGTTGATACCAGTAAATATGATCCAAAAAATATTGAGCCGCAACCAATTGCCAAACTATATTATTACGATTCACAAAAAGATAAAGCCGAAGTGATTACCGATTTTCCGGTAAATGGGAAAATCCATACTTTAAATGTTTCTGATTTAGATGAAGATGGCACACCGGAATTACTTTACTCAATTGACGGACAACTCTTTATGAAACGCTTGAAAGATAAATTTCCAACTGAATCACAAACTTCCAAAGAAGTCATACACCAAAATTTCGCGGAATTTTCCAAATATTTCGCACCAGCGATTGAACTTAATTCAGAAACTAATGCAATAGGATCTAGTTTGGAATTTTTGCCACCAAAATCCCGCGAAATTTCTTACTTTGAGTGGATTATTTCAGAGCGACCGGACCGAATCTTTGAAAAAACACCAAAATCCCGCGCAGTGCCCCGCAAGGCGGTGGAAAAATATTCCAAAGAATGGAAACGAATTGGATTTTTGATCCGCCCGAAAGGTCATAAATACGAGATTCGTCCGGGAGTAGCTCAAATTAAAAAGATTGTTGGACATCCAATTTTATACGGAAATAAAATGAAAAAAATCGCGAGATTTTCCGCGAGCGAGTGTCGCGATCCGGAAGTAGTGAAGCCGTTTTTCCCAGAAGAAACAATTTTGGTGGGAATTGGGAAAGAATCACAATTCCGAGTGAAAACTAAAAAACGAGAAGGACAGCAAGCCGAAGAACGCGACATTATTTTGCGAGCGGGGGAAGAAACTGCCGTAGATTTCGCGGAAATTTGTCTAACTCGCGGAGAAATTAATTATTTGGATTTAGGAAAAATTGAAAAATTTGTGCCGAAAGTTGGAGATCACTTTTTCTCCAATATGCGCTTTGAATTAGGTAATAATGATGAAGTAGAATTAAATCTTTACAACGATACCAAAGTCCACATTTATGGTGGAGAAAGTTATGAACTACACAGCTTCAATTCCCGCGAAAATTTTATTGATAACTTTCAAAAACTAAATCTAGGTAATCATTATGGACAATTTAAGGCCTTCAAAAAAGACGGTGAAAGTTTCGTGCTCTCTAAAAACTTACTGCATGATCCACAGCCGGGAGATGATACCGAACCGCCGCAAATCATTATTTCACAAGGAAGTAAAATTGAAGCATTTATTACAGCGCCGATTGAAATTGATGCTTCGGGAAGTTATGATAACCAAAAAATTTCGCGGGTTTGGTGGAAGCGAGACGGACACATTTTCCTTGATTCAGATAAAGACAAAAAATCACCGACACAATTATTAAAAATAAAATTGCCCGCGAAAAATTTTCCACAGAACTTTGAAGTAGAGCTAAATATTGCTGACGAATCCGGAAATATCGCGACACAAATTATTCCAATTGAAGTTAAAGTTCCAAAATTAAAACTAATTGATGTTTCACGGCGCGAACAAAAAATTCGCGGGAAAATAAAAGAGGGGATTAGTGGATTGAGAGTTGGAGTTTTGCGTGAGCGAAAGGGGAGAAAAGATATTTTGGAAAAAACTGCCATTTCTGAAAAAGGTGGAAATTTTGTGTTAGAAGAATTAGGAACATCTGGAAATATTTTATTAAAAGATAAAAACACAAAAGAAGTTTTGGCGGCGATTTTGCCGACTGGTCGTCCAATGATTTTGAATTCTAAAAAAGCTCACACGAGAATTACGACAAAACCTTTTGCTATCAAAATTACTGATGACAAAATGGAGGAAATGGCGACTATTACCTTGAAAACGAGCGGGGAAAATGATGTCAAAATCAACTCTAATACTTCGGAAATTCCCGCGAAATCTGTCAAAAATTCATCAGAAATTCAGGTTGTTGACGCAGATGATCAAGATGATTTCGTTTGGCAAAGTTTTTCAGATGGAGTTGTTTTATTAGACAATGCGAACAAACGGACTGTTGGAATTTTGAATAATTCGGGAAAATTTGAAGCAACTGATTATTTGAAAAACTTAAAAATTCTTCCGAAAAAAGCCACTGATGAAAAAGAACCACTAATTTTTACAATTAACATCGAAAACGAGAAAGGGATAGACAAAAAAATCGCGGAATTTTTCATTCCGGTAAAAGATATTGTGGTGCAATAAAATCCCGCGAAATTTTCAATTCCAAATCATTATTGTCATCTCGACCGATAAAGATTTGGTTAAAATGTAAGCAGTGGAGAGATCTCAATAGAAGATTTCTCCATTCTATACGAACTTAAATTTCAGCTCCCAGTCGAAATGACAGGATGAAAAATCCCGCGAAATTTTTAAGATTTGCAAATTGCCTAATATTTTCTTATATTTATGGTATGAAAAATTTAACAATCTTTCTGACTCAAGATAAAAATCTCTGGATTGCAACTTGTGCGGAAATTCCGGAAGCCAATGGACAAGGTGAAACCCGCAAAGAAGCTGTTAAAAGTTTACGGGAAGCCATAGAACTTTTATTTAAGTATCGTCGAGAAGAAGCAGATAAAAATTTCGCGGGATTTTCGCGAGAAATTTTAGCCGTTTAGTATGAAACAAAAAATATTGCTGAAACATTTGAGAAAAAATAATTGCGTTTTGAGAAGAGAGGGGAGAAGTCATTCTATTTGGCAAAACACTATAACTGGAGATATCCAAACAGTTCCGCGACATGCTGAGATTTCAAATATTTTGGCACAGAAAATATGTAAATACTTAAATATTCCTCAAATCTGAAAATGACCAAACAAACCTGCACAATTTCCGGCGAAGAATTTGAAGTTTCGGAATTAGAAATAAAACTCCGCGAAAAATTCGGTTTTTTTGATTTACCGACAACCGCACCATGGGTGAGATTTCGTGAATTGGGAGCGTTTTGGCAACACTGGAACTTGCATAATCGCAAATGTGATAAAACCGGTAAACCAATTATTTCCGTTTTTTCGGAAAAATGTCCCTATCCGGTTTGGCATAAAGATGTTTGGATGAAAGAAAATAATCCGCCAAGTGCGGACTATGATTTTTCCACCGCAGAGCGGGGCGCGGCGCGGGATTTCTTTTCACAAGCTTGGGAACTTTTTCAAAAGTGTCCTATTCCACACAATACCGGAGTGGGAAATGAAAATTGCGAATATACTGATGACTGGTGGTATTCTAAAAATTGTTATTTGTGTCATTCTGGAGTTGAAGACGAAGATTTAAAATATTGTTATCGTCTTTTAAATTCAAATGATTCAGATTTTTGTGTCTTTGGTTTTAATCATGAATTAGCTTTGGATTGCGTAAATTCGCGAAAAATTTTTGATTCCAAATACTTGTTAAGTTGTCAAAATGTTCAAGATTCAGCCTTTCTTTACGATTGCCGAAATTGCTCAAATTGTATGTTCTGTTTTAATTTACGGAACAAACAATATTGCTTTGGAAACAAACAACTTTCTCGCGAAGAATACGAAAAAAAGAAAGCCCAATGGAATCTAAAATCCCGCGAAATTTACGATAAAGCCAAAAGTTTTTTTGCTCAGATGATGACAAAAAATGCGTGGCATCGCACACTTTATTTAGATAAATGCGAAAACACAACTGGAAACTATACTGATAATTGTAACGATTGTGTCGATTGTTATTTTGTGAACGGAACTGAAGAAAGTGCGAATTTAATACGAAATTATACGGGAAAAACTTTGTTAGATATGCATGGACAAACAAGTGAACTAGTTTTTCGCGGGATGTTGATTCAGGATAAATGTTATATGACGCGTTTTGGAGTGCAACTCGTTCAGTGTCGTTTTGTCGATTATTCAATGTATTGTTTCCAATGCGAAAACTGCTTTGGTTGTTGTGGTTTAGTTGGTAAAAAATACTGCATTTTTAATAAACAGTATACCAAAGAAGAATACGAAAAAACCCGCGAAAAAATCATTGCACAGATGAAAAAAGAAGGGACTTGGGGAAAATTTTTTCCCGGATATTTCGCCCCAAATCCGTATGACGAAAGTTGGGCAGGTTATCATTTCCCTCTAACCAGAGAAGCACAAGAAAAACTTGGTTTTCGCGTTTCGGAGATTTCCGAACGAAAAAATAAAAATTATTTACCAACTTCCGAAATACCTGATTCGGTTGATGATTTAACACCGGAAAAAGAAGCGTGGCTGACAAAGCAAATTTTTTGGGACGAAGAATACCACCGACCATTCAAAATTTTACCAGCTGATATTAAATTTTCGCGGGATTTAGGTTGTCCGTTGCCGAATACTTACTATATGCGCCGAATTAAAGAAAACTTCGCGTGGATGCCGTTCAACGGAAAACTCCGCGACACGAAATGCGGAAAATGCGCGAAAAAAATCCAAACTTCTTGGCCAGAAAAATATAACGGACGAATTTTGTGTGAGGAGTGTTATTTAGATGTTTTAAATTGATTTTTTCGCGGGATTTTGTAAGCTGTTTCCGTATGAAAAAGATTACCAAAGCGATTTTGCCCGTAGCGGGATTTGGGACGAGGTTTTTACCGGCGACCAAAGTTCAGCCCAAGGAAATGCTGTCTATTTTTGATACGCCGGCGATTGAATTTATCGTTGAGGAAGCGGTAGAAGCGGGAATAGAGGAAATAATTTTAATTACTGGACGCGGAAAAAGAGCAATTGAAGATCATTTTGATCGAAATGTAGAACTGGAAAATTTATTAAAATCCCGCGAAAAATTTGAAGAATTAGCACAAATTCAACGGATTTCACGAATGGCGAATTTTTCTTATGTTCGTCAGCCAGAACCGCTGGGGGATGGACACGCCATCTTGTGTGCTAAAAATTTAATTGCGCCGGATGAGTCTGTTTTGGTGCTATTTGGAGACGATATTGTAGATAATGAAAAAGGAAAAAATTCGGTTCAGCAGTTAATGGAAATTTACGAAAAAACTCAAAATCCAGTTATTTTATTACAAAAAATCGACCAAAAAGATTCTGAAAAATACGGAATCGTGAAAATTTCGCGGGATTTTCAGCAATCTGGCGATATTTTAGATGTTGTCGAAAAACCAAAACCAAATGAAGCTCCATCCAATTTAGCAATTGTGGGGAAATACATTATCACACCGGAAATTTTGAAAAATCTCGCGAAATTAGAAGCAGATCAGAGCGGTGAAATTCGTTTATCAGCAGCTTTTCGGCAATATTTGCAAAATGGCGGACAACTTATGGGAAAAGTTTTAGAAGGAAAACGCTTTGATATTGGGGACAAACTTGGTTTTTTAGAAGCAACTTTACACTTTGCTCTCAAAAAAGAAGGAGATAAAGCTCAACAGATTATTGAGAAGTTTGCAAGGGGAAAATAGTTGAAATTTCGCGGGATTTGGAATATAATCAAACAACCATGAATTATGATCAATTCGTTATCGATATGTTGGCTCAATCGGAAGATTTAAAGATTATGGGCGAACACGAGAAAGCAGTAAAACTGCTTAATAAACTGATTGTTCACGAACCAAATTGTTTTGAAGCTTTCGAGGAACTTGGAGATAACTACATTTCTTTGCGGAAACTTGATAAAGCGCGTAAAGCTCTTCAGGAAGCTGTTCGTCTAAGTCCAAAGTCAGCTAATGCTCATTATTTATTGGGATTTTTGTATTCCCTAGAACAAAAATGGGAAGCTTCTGTTGAAGAATTAGAAAAAGCCGATCAAATTTCACCAAATCATCCAGAAATCTTGCGGTGTTTAGGATGGAGTTATCATAATTTTAATCGCCGTTCACAACAAGGTTTGGCGATTTTGGAGAGATCAAATAATTTAGCTCCGGATGATCCGAATATTCTTTGTGATTTAGGAGTTTGTTATATGAATTCTGATAATGCGAAAAAAGCCGAAGAAGCATTTAGAAAGGTCTTAAAAATTAATCCGAATTCCAATCAAGCCAAAGAGTGTTTGGCATTTCTAAATATCTTGAAAGCTGGGAAAAAGGAAAAATAAATCCCGCGAAAAAATTGATTTTTGAACTAGACGAGAGTAAAATTAACTCGTCTTAATTTTTAATCCAATACAAAATGGCAAAACAAATAACAGCAGCTGAATTTCAAAACGAAGTTCTAAACAGCAAAGACACAGTTTTAGTAGACTTTTTCGCTACTTGGTGCGGTCCTTGTCAAGCAATGATTCCTGTTCTTGACGAATTATCAAACGAACTTCCAGCAGGAAAGAAGGTTGTAAAAATTGATATTGACCAAGCACCAGAAATTGCTGCGAAATACGGAGTAATGTCTATTCCAACTTTTAAAGTTTTTAAAGACGGACAAATTGTAAACGAGACTTTGGGAATGCAATCAAAAGAAGCTTTGATTGAAATGATGAATGTGTAAGGGAAAGTTAATAGTTAAAAGTTAATAGTTAACAATTTAGGTTTTCAAAAATATAAGCACGGCTACACGGTTGTGCTTTTTTATTATTCTAATCTCTGAGCTTCTCTTGTTCTTCGGGCATTTTTTTACAGCACAATTCGTGGTTGTAATTTTCCATGCAACATTTCCCCAACACCGATAGATTTTCCGCCAACTAAAACAAGGATTTTTTCTCTATCAATTCCCGCGAAATTAAAGGCGCGACCGGCGATAAAGTCTTGCACACGACCAGCTGGAATCTCTCGTTGCGGTAGGTTGGTTAATATAAATTTGGGATCAATGGGGGTGGAAATTTCCTCAATTTTAACTGCATCCTCAACAGAAATCCCGCGAATTTTTGTTCTCCGTAATTCCTGACACATCCCGCAAGTTCCTAATTCTTGCGCTAAATCTCGGGCAAAAGACCGCACATAAAATCCCGCGGAGGTTTCCAACTCGATTTCCAATTCTGGAAAATTATAAGACAAAATTTTCGCGGAAAAAATCTCCGTTTCGCGAGATTTTAGTTCAACTTTTTCGCCTTTTCTAGCTAAATCACAAGCTTTTTTACCATTTATTTTAATCGCGGAAAATTGCGGTGGAGTTTGCTGGATTTTTCCTGTGAATTTTTCAGTAAGCACTTTTTGAACTTCTGCCAGCGAAATTTCGCGGGATTTTTCTTCCCTTATTTCAGATTCGGGATCAAGTGTGTCAGAAGTTTGTCCGAAAACAATTTTGGTAATATATGTTTTACGATCTTTTTCGAGAAAGGGGATTAGTTTGGTACATTTTCCTACCGCAACAATCAAAAGTCCTGTAGCGAAAGGATCAAGCGTCCCGGTATGTCCAACTTTGCGGGTTTTAAATAAACGACGCAATTTGGCACAAACATCAAAACTGGTCCAGCCTTTTTCTTTATCAATTAAGTAAAATCCGTCGAAATTCATCTTTGGTAGATTAGCAAAATCCCGCGAAATTTTAAAATAAAAAAAACGACTCCGTGAGCCGTCTTTTTTTGTATTTAATTCTCTAAACTAGTGGTTTCGTGAATCAATATTCCAGTGTAGTAATTTATATTTTCCACTTCTAATTTCGCGAGCTCCTAATTTTCGTTCTCGGTTTGGCATAAAAGCTAAATCTAATTTTTTAGGTCCAGCAACTTTTGTATCACCAGGATATTTTTCAAAAGCTTTGTCGTATCCATTAGATGCTTGGTAAACGCGTTTTACGCAATTTTTCCAGTGGAAACATAGCTTTTTGTATTCAACTCCAGGAAAAGTTGGTTTTTTCTTGGCGTTAACATTTTTGTATTGCAATCGTTTAGCTTTGTAAACATGAGGCTTAAATTCCCAAGATCGCAAACCGTTATTAAATTTTCGGTGTAAGAAATTTCGGCTGCGTAGGTAATTTCGCAATGCTTCAAAATTAATTGTTGTAGGTGCAGTGTGGCTTTCTGGATAAGCAGGGATAGCGAATGACAATGCTGGTGCCATAATGGCAATCGCTAGAAGTAAAGCTATTTTTTTCATTTTTTATTGGTTAAAAATTATAGTTCCCCTAAATTTTCGCGGAATTTCATTTATAGTCAAATTTTTTTAGCATAATTGGGGAAATTGAGTTAATATTTCCGCGAAATTTTATTTTTCCAAATGATTTTAAACAAAAAAATATTCCGAGCTTACGATATTCGCGGAGAAGCTTTTAAAGACTTTGACGAAGACGGATTTTTTGTGACGGCGGCGGCTTTTGGACGATATATTAAAGATAAATTCAATCTTAAAAACCCGCGAATTTTTGTCGCTGGGGACGGACGACAATCTATGCCGGAGCTTTGGCCGGCCGTTGTCGGTGGACTTGAATCAGTTGGCGCAGAAGTTGTTTGGGGCGGAACAATTACTAGTCCAATGAATTATTTTTATTTCAATGACGCTGGTTTTAACGCGACGGTGCAAATTACCGCTTCCCATAATCCCGCGAAAGATAATGGTCTAAAATTTATGGACAAAAATGGCTCGGTCTGCGGAGCAGAACTGCAAAAAATCGCCAAAATGGCGGAATGCACGAAGTGCTTGTTGGCAAAAGATATGGGAATTTGCGATAATAATTGCCAAAAAGTCGATTTTTTCGCGGAATATTTAGAAAAATTGCAGGAAATTACGCCAAAACAAAAACTTCTAAACATCGTTGTTGATGCGGGAAACGGAGTGGCGGGACTTTATTATCCGCAGATTTTGCGCGAATTTGGACACAATGTGATTGAGCTGTATTGTGATTTGGATACGACTTTTCCCAATCATCAGCCAGATCCGGAACGCGTGGAAAATTTGCAAGACTTAATCCAAAAAACCCGCGAAAATAAAGCTGATTTCGGATTTGCTTTTGATGGAGACGGCGACCGAATTGGAATTGTTTCCAAGGAAGGAGAAATTTTTTCCGCAGATAAAATTATGTATATTTTGGCGGCGGATTTTCTTTCTCGAAACCCTGGAGAGTCGATTGTAATTGACGCGATGAGTTCTACAGCTCTGGCGGAAAAAATTCGCGAGATTGGTGGAAAACCTGTTTTTTCCAAAACCGGGCATTCTTATATCGAAGAAAAAATGCACGAAATTCCCGCGAAATTAGGAGGAGAACAGAGTGGACACTTTATGTTCGGCGAAAATTTTTACGGACACGATGATGCAATTCTCGCGGGATTACGCTTTATTACGGCGATTCAATCTTTCCCGCAACTTTTGGCAGAAACTCTGGTGCATTGGCCAACTTTATTAGAGTTTTCCGAAAAATTCAGTGTTCCGGACGAAGAAAAATTTGAAATTTTAGAAAAAATTCGCGGGATTTTAGTCGAAAAATATCCTGATGCAGACACGACAGACGGAGTTCGCGTGGAATTTGGAAACTTGGAGTGGGGGATTATTCGTTGTTCCAACACTTCACCAAAAATTTCCATTCGGATTGAAGCTCGCGATGAAAAATCTCTCGCCGAAAAGAAAGAAATTTTAGTTGGCGTTTTAAAGAGGTTTGTTGGATAATTTTTTTAATTAAGCGCTTTTTCGCATCCAACGCATATTGCGATCGGCCCTTGCAATATGTTCTTTAGTTATCCTTGGTAAATCTTTAAAATTACAACCATTTTTGAGCCACTTATCCATATTCCCTTCACCACGATTGTGTGCTATCAAGGACATAACTACAACTGGAGATAGATTATTGAGTCCCTGATCAGATATTATTTTTTGTATTTGAGGATAATAAGATTTGTAATTTCCACCATAATGATCACTGTATTTGTATAAAAGTCGCGAAAAATGCTTAACTCCACATTTAATACTTGATTCTAAATTATTAAGACCTGCAGAAGTTGTATCGATATCGGTATGACCAGCATGATACAATTCTATAGCAATTTCTATGTAAGTCTTAGTTTCTAATTGAAAAACATTTGGCGTGTTACTATTTAATGATTCAGTAAGAGCACAGGTTTTTAAAAGTTTAGGATCTTGTTTATATATTTTTGCTTCATTTTCGATGATTTTTGCAATTTTTCCTTTTGTTATATTCTCAAACCTTGCGATTTCTTTTTTATTATTTAGAAATAGACCAATAGTTACGCTTCCTAAAACGATAGACCCACCTATTAATAATTTATTTTTAAATTTCATTTAATCTAAATAAAACACAAAAAATATTATAAATCAAATTTTTCGCGGGATTTTACCGATGAAACTCTCTGTCTAAATCATCAAAACTCCAAAAAATATGATTTGGACGGCCGTGTGGACAGAGATTTCGCCATTGCGTAGTCTGGAAATCGTCCAAAAGTTTTTGCATTTCGGCAGGTTCCATTTTATCACCAAACATTACCGCACCACGACAACTTTTGTATTCCAGAATTTTTCGTAAAAATCGATCAACTGGCGTTTCACCGACTTTATTTTCGGAAAAATACTGCGAAAATCCCGCGAAAATTTGGTCAAGATTTTCTTTGACTAGAATTTTGGGAACGGCTAAAACTTCTTTGTTTTCGCTAAATTCAAAACCAAGTTTTTGTAATTCCGAGCGATTTTGCCAAATTGTTTCCCAATCTTCGTCTTCAATTTTTAAGACATACGGAACAAGTAATTTTTGAATTTCCTTGGTCAATTTTTCGCGGGATTTCCAAAACTCTTCAAAGCGCTGGCGTTCGTGCAAAGCATGCTGATCAAATATCCAAATCCCGTTTTCCGCCTCCGCCATAATGTATTTTCGCGAAATTTGCCCGATGAGTTTTAGTTCGCCGGTTGGCACAATATTTTTTTCTTCTGGAAGTGGAAAATTGCCTGTGTTTTGTAAATTTCGCTCAAAGTTTTGAGTAGAAAATGTTTTTAAGTCCGGACTTGATGTGTTTGAATATGTATTAAGTCCGGACTTGGACATTTTCGGATAATTTCGCGGGATTTTGTGCGCGTTATTATTTATTCCAAAAGATTGATAATTTTTTCTTCCGTTTGATGAGAACTCCCTCTCCCTCGGGGAGAGGGTTTGGGGTGAGGGCTGAAATCCCGCGAAATTTTGACTATTTTGGGCGGACAGGTCGCGACCTGTCCCTACAAATCCAGAAAAAGGAGTAGTGTGGACTTTTTCCAAAGCCGAAACACACGCCTGCTTGACCGCGCGAAAAACATCGCCCGCTTCCGCAAATTTCACTTCCAATTTCCGCGGATGAACATTTACATCGACCAAAATCGGATCAATTTCGATAAATATCGCGAATTTTGGATGCAAGTGATGCTCAATTCCTGCCGACTGCACATACGCTTCACGAATGGCGTAAGCTAATTTATAGTCTTCGATTCGGCGTCCGTTTACAAACAAAAATTGAGATTTTTTATTAGAAACACATTTTCCCGGTTTAATGAGAAATCCGGAAATAGAAATTTCGCGGGATTTAAAGAAAACTTCTGCCAAGTCATCGGGATTTTCTTTCAAAATTTCGGCTACACGCGTTTTTTTATCCGTTGCCGGCAAATCCAGAGCAAGTTTGTCGTCCTTAAAAAACTTAAAACTAACTTGCGGATTAGCTAGCGCAAAAGCTTGAATTTCCCGCGAAATTTCGCGAATTTCGGTCGCATTTGTCTTTAAATGAGCCAAACGAGCCGGAGTTGGATAGAATAATTTTCTAATCTCAATCGTTGTCCCGGTATTGGCGGGAGCAGGGGATTCGGTGATATTTTTTCCCGCGAAAATTTGGATTTTTGTTCCGGTTTCGTCTTCCGCGCGTTTCGTAATCAAAGTAAAATCCGAAACCGCAGAAATTGCGGCAAGTGCTTCTCCGCGAAAACCAAAAGATTGCACTGTAAATAAGTCATCGATTTTAGAAATTTTAGAAGTAGCGTGTCGCAAATGGCATTTTTTCGCGTCTTCAGGCGACATTCCTTTCCCATCATCGATGATTTTAATCAGTTCTTTTCCGCCGTCTGAAATATGAATTTCAATATTTTTCGCGCCGGCATCGAGGGAATTTTCAACGCATTCTTTGACCACGCTGGCGGGTCTTTCGACAACTTCACCGGCGGCAATTTGATTAGCGATTTCGGGAGGCAAAACCTGAATAGACATCGGAAGTATTTTAGAAAAATTCGCGGGATTTACAAAAATTAATAGTTAAAAGTTAATAGTTAAGGAAATTCTGATAAATAAAAATTCTACACAATAAAGGAATTAGGCAGGCGCAAAAACAAAATTCATCTTTTTGGCTAATTTTCCCTCGAAATAGTGATTTCCGTAGCCCGCTACGAAAATCAATTTCTCAAAAAAATTATCTCAAAAATCTTAAAATTTTCTATTTTGCGTTATTTATCAGAGTTTCCTTAATAATTTATGCAGGTTCTAATCTTGTGTTAGCTCAAAATTTCGCGGGATTTTTTTTATATAGGCGATTGATAATCGCCCCTACTTGCTTGCGAACTTGTAAACTAAATTTTTGTCTTTTCGACTTGTTGACTTTTTCGCTATCTCAAAATCCCGCGAAAAAACTTGCCAGAAAAAACAAAATTATTAGTATTCGCCTGATTTTGACTTAATTAATTTAAAAATGTCTCAAATTTTACGCGATTTCACTCTTAAACACTGCAAGGACAAAGTACCAAACTTAATTCCAGGACAGATTGTTAAAGTTCACCAAAAAATTAAAGAAGGAAATAAAACTCGTATTCAGGTTTTTCAAGGAACGGTTATCGCGGTAAATCCTGGACACGGAGTTAATTCTACTTTCACTGTACGAAGAATTGCTTCTGGAGTTGGAGTTGAGAAAGTTTTCCCAATTCACTCCCCAAACATTGTCGAGATTGAAGTGATGCGTTCCCAAAAAGTTCGCCGAGCTAAATTGAACTACTTGCGAGAAAGACAAGGTAAAGCTCTACGATTGAAAGAAATTAAAAAAGAAGTGACTTTCAAAACTTTTGAAAAACCAGTTAAAGAAATTGCCAAAGAAGAAGTAGCCGAAGAAAAAACAGAAGAAGCAGCAAGCTAAATTTCGCGGGATTTTGGGGAAATTAATAGTTAATAGTTAGAAGTTAATAGTTTTGTAGGGGCGATTATCAATCGCCATTTACTTTGTAGGGGCAGGTCTTATACCAGCCCTAAAAATTATTCTTTTTTTGTAGGCGCGACGGCGCCGTCGCGCTTACCAAATTCCCGCGATTTTTTAGCTCCCCCTGAAATACTCATTCTTCGTATTTATTCCCCCTCAATGAGGGGGACAGAATTCGTGCTTTCGGAAATATGAAAAAATTGTAGGCGTGAATTTGAATTCATACTTTCCAAAATCCCGCGAAAAAATTAGGAAAAGTCTCTGAATTCTTTTTTGTTTACAAGACGAAGGAGTTTCCCTAAAATTCCCGCGAGATTATTATTTACAGATGAAGGAAATACACATTGCTAATTTGATTGAAATTTTTTCCTATTCGGGACTGGTTTTTTTATTAGTAATCAGTTTTTTTCCCAAATTTATTAAATTAATTCAGAAATTCAAACTAACGCAAAAAATTCGTTCCCAAGGATTAGATGGTAAAAAATCACCTTTGTTTTCCGCTTTGCATGCGCATAAATCGGGGACACCGACGATGGGGGGAGCTTTGGTTATTGCAGCGGTTTTGTTGGTAGTGATTTTTTCGCGGGTTTTATCTTATTTTGGAATTTTGGATCACTCTATTCTCAATCGTGGAGAAACTTATTTGCCAATTGCGACTTTATTATCAGTTGGAGTTCTGGGGTTGATTGATGATTATCTAAACATCACCGAAAGAAGCGCACAAAAAGGACTTTCCGCGAAAGTAAAACTTTGGTCGCTAGTGCTTTTTGCGGTTTTGGGAGCGCTTTGGTTTTCTTTCAAATTAGGTTGGTCAATTATTCATATTCCGGGAATAGGGGATTTTGATATTGGTTTATGGTATGCGCCACTTTTTATTTTCGTAGTCGTGGGAACTTCCAATGCGGTCAATATTACAGATGGTTTAGATGGGCTTGCTGGCGGACTTTTGGCAATTGCTTTTGGGGTTTTTTCGGTAATTTCTTACTTTTACGGACTACCAATTCTCGCGGTTTTTTGCGCGATGATTGTTGCTAGCTTAGTTGCTTTTCTATGGTTTAATGTTCCGCCCGCGAAAATTTACATGGGCGACACTGGATCGCTCGCTTTGGGAGCAACTTTAGGAGTTATCGCGATGTTGACGAATTCGGTAATTGTTCTCATAATTGTTTGTGGAGTTTTTATCGCGGAAACTTTATCAGTCATTTTACAGCTTTTCTGGAAAAAGAAATTTGGGAAAAAGCTCTTTAAAATCGCGCCAATTCATCATCATTTTGAAGCAATTGGCTGGTCAGAAGCCCAAATCACAACGCGATTTTGGATTATTGGAGCGGGATTTGGGATTATCGGACTAATTTTAGGAATTCTCGGAATGGGGAATTTATAAAATTTCGCGGGATTTTGGGGAAATTAATAGTTAATAGTTAAAAGTTAATATTTAGGACAGCTCAAAAGCTAAAAAGTCGAAAAGATAAAGAGTTGGTTTACGAGTTCACAAGTTTACAAGACAATAAGTTTATAAGATAAGAAAGTGATTTGGCTGAACTAATGTACTAGTACACTGATGCGGAGTAAAAATTTCGCGGGAATTTCACGGAAGAAGGGGAGAAATTCAGAGGTCTGAGGAATGTAGGGGACGGTTTAAAACCGTCCCTAATTTAAAATAATTCCTTTTTTGTAGGCGCGACGGCGCCGTCGCGCTTTCCAAGTTGCGATTTTCTTTTAGGCGCGGTCACGTGACCGCGCTTTCAGAAGTGTGAAAAATTGTAGGCGCGACTTTCCAAAATCCCGCGAAATTATCGCTTAATATAAACTGAATTAGATGGAAAATTCATTCGGTATCCGCTAAACCAGTCATCACTATTTGTTGAGTGTGGACTGGCGGATTCGTCTGACCAAATGAAGTTGGCTCCACTGGTACGCACTGAATTTAAAGTATTGTTAATATAACTTCCATCGCTAGAAATTCGCACAGAAACTCCATCATTATCATTGCTCGCACCTAATTCATCCAAGGCAACTTTTAAACGGAAATTTTTCGCGGAATTTTGAAAGAAAGAAAGAGGATTTACGAAATCAAAAGTGACTTTATTTCCGCTAACTGAAATATTTGTGTTTAGATTTTCTTCGTGATTTCCATAAACTTCGACTAACTCAAAATCGTCTGGGGAAATGCTTCCTCCAGCAAATTGTAAGCCGTTTGGATAAACATCAAAACTAATTCGTGCTAGCTCTGCAGAATCCCGCGAATTTATTGCGAAATTATAAACTCCTTCTGGGCTTCCTGTTCCAATTGAAAAATTGTTAGGTTGATTTTGCGGAGAAACTTCTAGTGAACTTCGCACAACCACAAAATCGTAAGAATCAATATTGAAATTTTTGTGAGAATTCGGTAATTCGCGACCATTAGATAAACTTTCTACCAAAACATCGTTGGCTGACAAAGTTAGTTTCAAACGCCGATCACCATGATTTCGCGGATTTTCGCGGGTTTTTACCTTGAACCCAATTTTTCCCGAACCATTTCGTGGGATAATTACGCGTGGCGAAAACTGAAATCGTGCTTCACCGTTAGTAAACATCGCAGTATCCAAAAGTTCTCCGGTCAAAAGATTTACGGCTTGAATTTCCTGAACTTGCGAATCAATCAGGTTGCCATAAACATTGTGAACCGTCATTTTTCGAATCGCCAAATCGTCGTAACTCGCATTCATATGAACCGCTAAAACAAATTTTTCTTCACCAGCTAAAATTAAGTCGCCGTAAATTGACGAACCGGCAGTTGAAACAATTGTCGAATTTCCGCTACTACTGACAACTGGTGTTGGCAAATAGGAAATAAGTTTCGAAATACGGCTTCCGCGAATAAGAACTGGCACAAAATCCCGCGAAAATTCTTTTTTTGCCGTAATATTTAGTAAGCGCAATTTTGCACTTCCGTTTTGATGTAACATATTGTCCGGATCATCAGCTTTTATCGCAACATCTAGTTCTAAACTTTCGCCTTCCGCCAGTCTGGCATTGTTGAATCTAATTGTCGCTTTTCCATTTTTATCAAACTGAAAAGATTCGCCATTCACCACTAAATCAAAATCGCTGGGATCGGTAAAAATTCCGTTTCTAGAAAAAAGTTGAAATTCCGCTTTGTCCAACAAAAAATTCGCGGGAAATTTAGTCGAACTGGTGCGGGAATTATTGCGAACACCAATTTTAAAAACACTAACCGGATCGTCGGTAACTTTGTAAATACTTTGATGTGGAGTAGTTGGCGAAATTGTCGCGATCAATCCAGTTGTGTTATTTTGCCGATTTAGATTATAACGGTTTCGAAAATCCCGTGACCTGTCCGCCGTAGCCTTGGCGAAGGGGGAAAATAATAAACGTCTCTTTGATAGTCGCGAAAATGGCTTTCTTTTAATAGTTCGGCGAGTAGTCCGTCGAGCATAAGGCGAAATTGTTTTTTTCGCGGGATTTTTGTTGCTGAAATGGTGTCCAAAAAGTTGTGCCCAAAAATCAGCGTATCTACTGCGGAAAGCATTTGCCTGTGGGACAAGTGCAAGTCCACAAGTTAAAATTAAAACGAAAGCGATTATTCTTTTTTTCATAAAGGGGGGTTTATTTACACTCCAACTTTATAATTTTTTTTCTAAAAAATCAAAATTTCGCGGGAATTCTCGCTGAAAAAGGATAGAAATTTGGGGGTCAGAAGAAAATGTAGGGGCTGGTCTTGTGCCAGCCCTAAAAGTAATTACTTCTTTGTAGGCGCGGTCACGTGACCGCGCTTTCCGAAGTGAAAAATTTGGAGTTTTTTGTCTCTTCGACTTTTTTACTTTTAAGTTTATTCTAAAATTCCCGCGCCTGCCTGCCGGCAGGTAAAACTAAAACAACAAGTTAGGCAGGAAATTTTGCAAAACTCGAAAAAATGCTATAAATCAGCTGATGAAATTTGAAGTTTTAACACTTTTCCCCGAAGCTTTTGAAAGTTTTTTATCGACTTCTATTATTGGACGAGCGATTGAGGAGAAAAAATTTGAAGTAAGGTTGTGGGATATTCGCGAATTTTCTAAAAACAAACATAAAAAAGTGGACGATGTTCCTTATGGTGGCGGAGCGGGAATGTTGATGACTTGTCAACCATTGTTTGATAGTATTGAGCATGTCAAAAATTTGGAAAAAGACAAGGCACCAGTGATTTTTTTCACGCCAAGTAAAGAAATATTTAATCAAGAAATGGCGGAAAAAATTTCGCGGGATTTTGACCGAGTTATTTTGCTCTGCGGACATTATGAAGGAATTGATCAGCGAGTTCGCGATGAATTAGTTGATATGGAAATTTCTATTGGGAACTTTGTTTTGACTGGCGGAGAACTACCCGCGCAAATTTTTATTGATGCGGTAGCGCGACTTTTGCCTGATGTTCTGGGCAAAGAAGAAAGTCATCAGGAAGAGTCTTTTTCCGCGAAATTAGATGGAAAAATAGAGTATCCACACTATACGCGCCCAGAAAATTTTCGCGGGTTAAAAGTTCCTGAAGTTCTCCTGTCGGGACATCACGCCAAGATTGAACAATGGCGAAAGGATAATTGCCAGTAAAATTTCCACCGCCTTGCGGGGCACAGCGCGGGATTTTTAATTTTTGACTTATCTGATAAGCAGTTTTAGAATTGCCCAAACTTTATATTTTCTAACTTTTAATAAAATGAAAAAACTATTAACAATCACCTTTGTGTTGGCGTTGGCTGTTTCTTTGACCGCTTGTGGACAAACAGAAACCGAAAAACGCGGTAATGAATTAGCCGATAAAGTCGCGGAAAAATTAGACAAAGTAACAACTATGACCAATGACGAAATGGCAGACAAAATGGCGGAAGGAATGAAAGAAGCCATGGGAGATGAGTATAGCGATGAGGTGGGGGATTCTATGAAAGAAGCTTTGGCGAATGGAAATGCTATGGGAGCGATGAAAGATGAATTAAATAAAATGAAAGAAAATTTGCCTAAATCAATTCAAGTAATGACTTTTTATAAATCATGTCTAGAAGAAGCAGAGACAAAAGAAGGAGCAATTATTTGTTATAAAAAAGCAGATGAATTGTCTGACGAATTAGGATTGCCTGACGAAGAAGATAAAGAGTTTAATCCAGATGAAGAATTTGGAGACTGGACTGAAGTTGATAAAAAAGCAACACTTGCCACTCTTGAATTAGGATTAAAATCTATGGAAGCTTTCGCTAACTCTGACGAATTCTAAAAATCCCGCGAAATTTTTAAAAAAAGTCCAAACCGCAGGTTTGGACTTTTTTTATTTGTCATTGCGAGCGGAACATAGTGGAGCGTGGCAATCTCCTTCTTTGTTTATTAATTTAGCTAGATTTATAGTAGATGACTGGTTCGAGGGAGTAGATTGCTTCCCCCGCAGAGCGGGATCGCAATGACGGAATAAGTGGAAAATTTCGCGGGATTTTAAACATTCTCCAAAACCTTTCGTCCGTTAGTTGTCGCGATATCTACAAGTTTATCAACATCGTAAAATCGCGTAGTTTCCAACAAGAAAACTAATTCTGTAAACAAGTTTCCATCAATAAACGGACAGAAAAAGTCATAAACATTGTCCACTCCTAGTGCAACATTTACGCCGGCTTCAATCAAGTGTGGAACTGGTGCAATTGAGTTATGAATTGGTCCTGTTTTATGTCGCGGTTGCTGATTATCAATCATCGCTCGCGGACAAACAACCACGCTCATATCTGCTTCTTTAAGCATTTGTGCAACATCGCGAATATACTCATCAGGTTGAGCAGCTAGCGAACAAGAATGGATCGCGTTCACTCGTCCCTGCATGCCATTTCTGATAACTGCTTTAACCAACAATTCCGTATCGCGTTCGTCGGGATCATTATTTTGGTCAATGTGAACATCAACCGTTTTATTCATTCTTTTCGCGAGATCGAACAAGAAATCTAAATGCTCGTTTTCATGTGGTCGATCACGAGAGGGGAGTCCGCCCAAGACATCAACATATTTCGCGGCTTTTTCAATCATCTTTTGCGCTTCCGGTGTTAGAGCGCCTTCCAAAACTTGTGAAACAATTTGAATATCAATTTTTCCCGCGAATTTTTCCTTAACTTCTAGCGCGGCTTCAATACATTTCATTCCAACAGTTGCATCAACATCAATATTTGTCCGCACGATATCGCAACCTTGGTTTACAAAATTTTGCGCACTCCGCGAAATTCTTTCTACTAAATCTTTGTGAGTGTAGTTTTCTTTAACCTCTTTCCATAAATCCCATTTTACTTCCATGTGATCGTTACACATTTGCAAAGTTTCTGGCGTAACCACATACGCTTTATCAAAATGCGCATGACAACAAACAGGTCCACCTTTTGCTTTGATTTTTTCGCGGAGAAGTTCGAGCATGTTCCATGGTTCAGCCATTTTTAAGGGGGTTATAAAATATTTCGCGGGATTTTATTTTACCGCATTGCTTTGATTTGTTCTTCTAGTTTATCAAGTTGAAGGTTACCAGTCCCACCTTGGTGAGTTGATTGTTTCAACATCTCGCGAATTTCTTCGGGAGAAATTTCAATACCTTGAATATTTGATCCAATTTGACGATAAGCATCACGGAAAGTCATACCTTGTTTAACCAATTCAAACGCTTTGTGTGCGGCGAATAATCCCGGCGAAGCTATCATCGATTCAATCATAACTTCTTCGTTCGGTTCAATGTTTGCGATAATTGCTTTGGCCGCATCAATCGACATATCGGTATATCGCAAACCAAGGAAAAGCGGTCGTTTCATCTCTTGTCCGTCACGATGATATCCCAAAATTTTGTTTAGCGTATTAGTCGCAATTTCCTGACGACAAGCAAAAACTGTTGCTGTTCGCCCGCGAATTAACTCCGCAACATCAAGGTTTTTCTTTTGTGGCATAATGGAAGAACCAGTCGCAATCGAATCATCCATTTTGAAAAACTGAAATTCTTGTGTCGTAAAGAAAAGCATATCCGAAGCAAATTTGTTTAAAGTCAGCATAATGTTACAACACGCTTCCAAGACTAGTCCTTCAAATTTCCCGCGAGAATTTTGGCAGTAAATCGGATTAATTTGTGTTCGGCTGAAACCAAGTTTTTCACTCAACCAATCGCGATCAAAATCAAATGGCGAACCATATCCAGCTCCTGATCCGAGCGGATTTTGGTCAATTATTTCGTCCGTAATCACGGTCAAAAGTCGTGCATCATCAAGCAAAGACTCCACAAACGAACTTGCCCAAGTCCCGACACTTGTCGGCATTGCTTTTTGCATGTGAGTATATCCCGGCATTGGCACAAACTCGTATTCTTTCGCGAATTTCAAAAAATATTCCGCTAAATCTAGAATATTTTCGCGGATTTTTGTCGCCTTATTTTTCAAAAAATACCGCATCATCACTAGTACTTGGTCATTTCGTGATCGTCCAGTGTGAATTTTCTTTCCAGTGTCCCCAAATCTTTCAATTAAGTATTCCTCAATTTTTGTATGACAATCTTCGTCTTCTACTCGTAATTGAAATTCTCCTTTTTCCCAAAGTTCCAGAATCTCGTCTAAACCTTGCTCTAGTTGAGCCAATTCTTCTGGTGTTATTAAGTCATGTTTTTCCAAAAGTTGCGCATAACAACGACTACACCAGACATCATCTCCAATCATCATTTGATCATAAAGAATGTCCTCACCGGCGTTGTATTCTTCAATAATTCGGTTTAGTTCAACAGCACCATCTTTGAACCAAATTTTCTTTTTGATAGTGTCTTTTTTGTCCGACATTTTAGTGGGGGTTAGAGAATTCCGCGAAAATTCGCATCTCAATAATTTTCTACTCCGAGCGAAAAATTGCAAATAAAAATCCCGCGAAAAATTTATTTATATCGTCATTGCGAGGGAGTGAAACGACCGTGGCAATCTACTTCAAATTTTTAGCTAATTTTTTTCGCAAAACAAAGAAGCAGATTGCTTCGTCATTCGTTCCTCATTCCTCGCAATGACAACTATTAATTAATCTCTAGTCTTCCAACTGATGATCTGCTGCAAACTGCAAAATTTCGCGGGCTATTTCGCGGTCATCAAATTTTATTTTCTTTTTGCCAATAGTCTGAATTTCCTCATGTCCGCGTCCCGCGATTAACACAGTATCGCCAGGTTGAGCAGTGTAAATAGCGTAACGAATTGCTTCATAGCGATCTTCAATTTCAAAAAAATCGTCGGCTTCCTCGCGTTCAATTGTCTCGCGAATTATTTTCGCGATTTCTTTGGGATCGGTCATCCCTGGATCATCTGTGGTTAAAATAAATTCGTCCGCATATTCATCAATTATTTTCGCGGAATCTTGCCAATTTTCGATATGGCGACCACCAGCTCCGCCCCAAATAACAATAACTCTGCCCTCAGTTAAATCTTCCAATGAATTAAAAATCGCTTTTAGAGCACTTGGTTTGTAAGAAAAATCAACAATTACGGAAAAAGGTTGTCCTAAATTAATTGATTCTAGCCGTCCTGGAATTCCGGGAAGTTTTTCCAGCGCTTTGGCCATATCCGCCATCGAAATTTCGGCGCTCATCCCGGTCGCGAGAGCTGCCAAAACATTTTCCAAATTATGATTTCCCACCATTGGGACATCGATATGTGCGCTGTTATTTGGCACACGAATATCAAAAGCTGTATTTTTCGCGGTAAATTGCGGGTCTTCGGCACGAATATCAGCTTGATTTCTTTTAGCAAAAGTCCAAGTTTTATCAGCATTAAAATCCGCGAAATTTTCAAAATGTTCAGAATCACGATTCAAAACCATTTGTTTGCGGACATTCGGTTTGCGTTTGTTGTAATTTAATTGCTTAAACAATTTTTCTTTGGTTTTCAGATAATCAACAAAAGTTCCGTGATAATCCAAATGCTCGTTGTCATAAACATTTGTCAAAACCGCTGTATCAATATTTACTCCCCATAAACGATGCTGATCTATAGCGTGTGACGAAACTTCAATCACCACATACTCGCATTTCGCGGAAACCATTTTGCGCAACATTTTATGAATATCCCACGGACGCAAAGTTGTTCGCAGAGATTTGTTTGGGATAACTTTATCACCAATATGAAACTGAATTGTTGAAAGTGCTCCACATTTATGACCAGTATTTTGTAAAATATGGTGAATAATTTCCACCGTTGTCGATTTTCCAGAAGTTCCAGTGACCGCAATAACTTTTAATTTTTCAGCAGGGAACATCCAAAAAATCGCGGAAAAAATCGCGGAAATCTTGTGGTACCACAAGCGAATAGGGGATCTTTCTGGAATTAGTTTTCGGATATAATCTAACATCGCCGGTATTTTAGATTAAATCTGGAAAATTGAAAAATAAAAAATCCCGCGAAATTTTCCAAATGAATTTCCCCTGACAAGGGGATTAAGGGGTTTGTTTCTCTCCAATCACCACAAAATTTTTCCCGCGAAATAGCTCACAATAGCGAACTTTAAAGCCATTTTTCTTTAATAATTTTTCTAACTCTCTTTTGGAAGTTTTGCGATAAATTCGCGGGAATTTTTCTTTCCCAAAAGGAATTAACC
>JALVIB010000012.1:1664-5557 GCA_027028725.1 Candidatus Altimarinota bacterium | reverse complement strand
AGGTTGGAATTTCCCCCAGCTGTTTTTTTCGCGGGATTTTTTTGCCGTTTTTCAGAAAAACTCGTTTTCGCGGAAAAATCTGCACTTGATATAAATCGTTTTGCGAAGTTTCTAGTTCAATAAGCGCTGATTCTCTCGCGAAATCTGACTGGATTAGGTTGCAGGTTTTTTCGATTTTTCCAAGTCTGGACTTGGTACAGGATGAAACTTTTTCTAAGTCCGGACTTAAAGAAAATCGTTCCCGCCAGCTTTTTCCCACAGATGCCACAGAAATCGCTTCTAAGATATTTGTTTTGCCACGACCATTATCTCCTACAAAAACCACTTTATCCGCCGTAAAATCCCATTTTTTCGCGGGATAATTTCGGAAGTTATGAAGTTGAAGATTTTTTAACTGCATTTTTCTTCATTCTAGAAAACTCTGACAAGTAATGCAAAATGGAAAATTTATTTTAAAGTAAAAAACCCTCTTCTTTTAAAATAAAAGAGGAGGATTTTTAAATTTTGTATAATTTTAGACCACACTAGAATGTTTCAAATTTCGTTTTCGGGGAACATCTTTCGTTTTTTTGTCGTGAGCTTTTTTAATCTGCGCTTTCAAAACATTAACCAACAAATCTGCGCACTTGCGAATGTTGTCGGCACTTGTATCAGCGTGGAATTTCCCCAAACCAGGACAATCCATGTTTACCGAAGATTCAAATTTATTACCAGAAGAGTGTTTATTTTTAGAAATACTTATTTCCACCATAATTGATTCGTCTTCACTCATTGAGCCAACATATTTTTTTAGCGGTAAAAATCTTTTTTCGAAATACTCTTTGTCTTCATCAAAAAAAGTAACATCGTTGGTACGAAATTGGAAAATCATTTTTTAAATGGTTAGAAATTATGTCGCAATTATAAATGGAGTTTTGGGAATTTTCAACCAAAAATCCCGCGAATTTTTCTTTTTAGAAAAGCAAGTCAGACTTGGCACGGGATAAAAAGTATTTTTATGATTTAGATCCCCGCCTGCGCGGGGATAAATTCCACCACCAGCTCATTCCTCGCTGGGTGTCATTTAATTTCGCGGGATTTTTTAGGGCTACTCGTAAACTATTAACTCTTAATTATTAACTAAAAAACCTGTTCCTACTTGTAATCTTGTAAACTCGCAAAATTATTTCTTCTGAATCATCCCAAATCTGAACAAAAATTGACTTCAAAGAAAAAATTGTTATCATCTATATGAATGGTTTATTTAGCAATGTTTTTTCAGAAATTTATCAAATTTATAGAAAACTTTTTAGGAAATCTGCGAAATTTCCACCGCCTTGCGGGGCACAGCGCGGGATTTTTTATTAACCTTTTTCAAGTAAAAACACAGATGCCGAATAGACTATCTAATTTTCTAACAATACTTAAAAATGGAATACCTGAACATTATTCTGCCATTAGGAGGTGTGATCGTCGGTGCTATTGCGTCATACTTTCTAGTGAAGCCGAAGTCAAAAATTATCGAAGAGGCTGCTCAAAAAGCAGCCGAAGCTCTGCGTGAAAATGCCGAAAAAGAAAGTAAACGAATTATCGATGACGCAAAAAATTACGCGAAGCAATTGCGCGAAAATTTAGAGAGCGAAGAGAAAAAAATGCACGAACGCTTTGAGCGTATGCAAGAGCAGGCTGATGCTCGTCTTTTGAAGCGTGAAGAAATGCTTGACCAAAAAATGGAACGGGCTGAACAGAAAAAAGAAGAATACGAAAAAGCACGAATAGAGTTTGAAGAGAAAAAAGAAGAACTTCAAAGGCAATTAGATATTCAAAACAAAGAACTCGAAAAAATCGCGAAATTTTCCAAAGAAGAAGCCAAGGAAGAGCTTATTAACCGCATTGAAACGGAAACCGAAAAAGAATTAGCCGAGACAATGCGTCGAAAAATTTCTTTAATTGAAGAAGATGCTGATAAAGAAGCTTCTGAGATTTTGGTGCAATCAATTCAGCGTTACGCTTCATCTGTTGCGTCAGAATCAACTGTAACCGTGGTGAAAATTGATTCCGATTCGATGAAAGGAAAAATTATTGGACGAGAAGGACGAAATATTAACGCTTTTGAATTATTAACAGGAGTTGATGTAATTATTGATGATACACCAGGAACGATTACGCTTTCTTCGTTTGATGTTTTTCGCCGATATGTCGCGAAAATTGCCTTGGAAGAACTTATCAAGGACGGACGAATTCATCCCTCAAAGATTGAAGAAATGGTTAAAAAAGCTCAAGATAAAGCGGACAAACTTCTTCTAGAATTGGGACAGAAAGCTGTGCAGGACTTGGGAATTGTTGGTTTCCCAGAACAAATTTTGAAACTTTTAGGTCGTCTGCGTTTCCGAACCTCTTATGGACAAAATGTTTTGAATCACTCGATGGAAGTGGCTTATCTCGCGCAAGGAATTGCTCAAGAATTACCAGGAGCAGATCCAGATGTTTGTTTGAAAGCGGGTCTTTTGCACGATATCGGGAAAGCCGTTAGTCACGAAGTTGAAGGTGGACACGCGATTATTGGAAAAGAAATTTTGGAGAAATTTGGAATTGACGAAAAAATTATTACTGCGATGAAATCTCACCACGAAGATTTTCCATACGAAAGTATTGAAGCCCGAATTTTACAAGCGGCTGACGCAATTTCTGCCTCACGCCCGGGAGCGCGTCGCGAAACTTTGGAGAAATACATCAAACGCTTGAAAGAAATTGAATCTATCGCGGGATCTTTCCCAGGAGTTGAGAAAGTTTTTGCTATTCAGGCTGGACGCGAAGTCCGAGTGTTTGTAAATTCCCGCGAAATTAACGATTTAGAAGCCGAAAAACTATCCTTCGAAGTTGCACGAAAATTAGAGAAAAATTGTGAATATCCAGGAGAAGTAAAAGTAGCGGTCTTCCGCGAAAGTAAATACGAAGAAACGGCGAAATAGTTTACGAGTTCGCAAGTAAACAAGTAGGGACAGGTTTCAAACCTGTCCTTTTTAAAATTTCGCGGGATTTTAAATAACCTTGTCTATACCCGTTCGTATTCCAGTTTGAGAAGATGAAACTGCAGTTTCAGCATCACTACTGACTCCATTAAATTTATCTATAACTTCTACATTCAATCCATAAAGTAAATTCAAAATCCCTAACTCTTTTTTTAATAAAATATCCGCTCCTTTATTGTTTTTTATCTCATTATATAGCTTCTCAAAAGCGATCAATTTTGAATTCATTTTAACCGATAAATCTTCTGGATTATCGGGGAGAAGATTATTTTGGGGATCATTTTCTAATATTTTCTGAGCAAGTGTATAACTTCTCATTATTCCCAATTGTTTAAATTTATCTATGAGTTCTTGAGATTTCTTTAGAATCTCCTGTGAACTTAAATTTTCTAGTGAAAACTCTGGAATTGAATTTTTATTTATTGAATCATCCATTTTTTTAGGGGTTATAAGTTATTAACAAAATCATTATAACATAAAACAAATTAAATTGCAAATCAAAAATCCCGCGAAATTTTATAAATCAATCTCCAATCCTCCCTCATCATCCAATTCTTTCTCAATTTCAATATGTTCTTCATAATCAATGTTCTCTGTTGTATTTATCTCATTACGAAAATGATGCGGTGTGATTTTTTTCGCGAGATTTTTTAAGTGGTGAATTGAAAACCCTTTTAATTGCGAATTTTTCGTCCATTCGACAAGCTCAGGACGAGTAGGGTTTTCGTTTTCTTCCACAATTTCTTTTTCATCTTTTTCAATATCGTCTTCAAGTTCATCCACTTTTAAACAAATTAAATCTTCTTCTGAAAAATTTTCCTCGTTATCACAAATTTCTTCATTTTTCCCGCGAAATTTTTCCCGCTCGGGATCTGGTTGCCC
>JALVIB010000012.1:0-1654 GCA_027028725.1 Candidatus Altimarinota bacterium | reverse complement strand
GCCCTTTTCTGCGAACATGCGTTTGAACTAATTGAGAAAGCAAATCTTTGAGTGCGCTTTCTTCGGTAAAGTTTTTTTCGGCTAACATTTTGGCTTTGTGTTCGCGAATTTTACGAATAATTTTTCGCGGGTTTCTGACTCGTTTGAACTCTTTACTTCCCCCTGAAACTTTGGCAAAAATAAGATCTCCTTTGTTTCCCAAATAATCCCCAACGCCTTTTTTTTCTAATTCCACATCGTCTAAATCAAAATAATCAATCCGTGAAGCACTTTTGTCGAAAATATGCCGAAAATTAACAAAAACTAAACTCTCGTTGGTCATCAAAATTGCATTGGCATACCAACGCATGAAAACATCAAAAACCTTAATCGCTCCAATTATCGTGGGGATTAGCCATAAGTAATTATATTTATTTTCCGCACTGTAATCGTAATAATAATTGTTCCAATAAAACCAAACAATATAGGAAATTGCCCCCCAAATTCCCGCGGAAAAAAGCATTTTAAAGAAAGTTCCGCCAAGGGGATGTCGAAAAACTGCGAAAACTTTCTCGTCTTCTTCCAAAAAATCGCCAAATCCCAGATGTTTTAGATTCATTTATGTTTATTTTAAAGAAGTTTTTGATAAACGACAAGGCTTGTCGTTTTATAAATAGAAGTGATTATTAATTAACTTTAATTCCCGCGAAATTAGGCAAAAATATCCAGTCCGTTTTTCGTCACCAAGCCAAAATGTTCACACTGACAGGCGTCTTTTCCGTCCACCGTCACAACTGTCCAGCCATCTTTAAGTGTTTTTACTTTCGGGTTTCCCATGGCAACAATCGGCTCGATGGCAATTGTCATTCCTTTTTTTAACACAACTCCCGTTCCCGGTTTTCCGTAATTGTAAATATACGGATCTTCATGCAAGTCGTAACCAACTCCATGCCCAGTATACTCGCGACAAATAGAATATCCGCCGTCACGCATTGTTTTTTCGATAATGTGTCCAATATCTCCCGTTCTATTTCCAATTTTCGCGGCTTTACAACCAAGTTTCAGTGCTTTTTCTGTGCATTTCAAAAATTTTGCGCGTTCTGGATTAGCTTCATCTCCACCAATTACAACCGAAAAAGCCGCATCCGCAAACATTTTTTTCCACAAAACGCCACAATCAATTGAAACTAAATCGCCTTTTTTTAATTTCCGCGAATCGGGAATTCCGTGAACAACTTCCGAATTAATCATCGCGCAAATTGTGTTTGGGAAGCCATACATTCCCAAAAAACCTGGCACGCCACCTTCCCTGCGAATGAAATCTTCCGCGATTTTATCTATTTCCAAAAGTGTTACGCCTTCTTTGAGATGTTTCTTCATTTCTTCCTGCGTTTTCCGCAAAATTTCTCCTGCTTTACGCATAATTTTTATTTCTTCCGAGTTTTTTAAATAAATCTTCATTACTGAGAGTTTAATTTTTATAAACTGATTGTCTAATTTCGCGGAAAATAAATTTTAAGTCCGGACTTTGACAAACTCAATATGAAAAAAGAAGTCCGGACTTGTGATTTATTTTCATAAAAAAACCCCGTCCCGAGTACTCGGGACGGGGTTTTTTTAATTTTGTTTCTAAAGCCTTAATTAGAATCCAGTACTTACTCCGTCTGCCGCAGTT
>JALVIB010000011.1 GCA_027028725.1 Candidatus Altimarinota bacterium | reverse complement strand
AGCAGAACGCGTCGATGATAAATTATATGTTTTCCATATCTCCGACCACCAGTAAAGTTTCGCGGGATTTTATTTTCATCGCACCCGTGTAGAGACGCCCAAATTGGGCGTCTCCACAAAAAATTGCGGAATTTTGCGGAAATAGCCCGTAGAGACGTTGCATGCAACGTCTCTACAAACAAATAAAAAATAACCTGTCCGTATCCGTAAAGACGCGATGCATCGCGTCTCTACAAATAAACGGAACGAAACAAAAAACACCTATTCCACAGTCGGGACAAAATGAATGTCCTGAAAATTTCGCGATTTATAAATAATCGGGGCTTTTTTGAAAATAGTGTGCCCGCTGGAATTTTTACCCAGTGCTGTCGCCTGTAAATCGCTGATATAAACGGTTGCCTTTCCTGCTTTTGGATAATAACCGGTGACGTTCTTAGCTCTCACGAAAACTTTGAATTTGTATTCCTCACCGGCACGCACCTTTTTATCCCAATCGGTTAGGAAAATCGTCCCGTTTCGCGGGAAATCTATATCTGTTTTTTCATTTTTGTCGTCAAGCATGCGTAACTGAAAATTCCGTGCCGGACCAACCGCTGTGTCACACATCATTTTGAAAGAAATTGTGTCCAAAGTGACATCTTCCTTTAATTTGTTTTCCAAAATAACATTTCCCACTTCCACCCAATCGCTACCAATATGCATCTCCACTTCGCCAATTTTGTCGTAAACATTGACATAAACACCGGCTTTTTCGATATCGTATCCTTGTTTGTTAACATTCAAACCATGCCGACGAAAAGCCACGCGATGCGATGACCGCGCCCGTCCGATTTCTTTATAATTAGCTTCTCGCGAAGTCCCCATCAGTCGCGGTTTTTGCAAAATTTCCGCGAAAATCCAAGCGGCTTCCGCTCGCGGGACAGGATTAGCAGGAAAAAACTTCAAAGCTCGTTTGTGACGCACTAAATCATTGTTATACAACGCCCAAACGGCGTCTTTGAACCAGGCGTCTTCCGGCACATCGGAAAATTTCGCGGGATTTTGGTCATCCGCTTGAAGATTAAAAACTCGTTGTAATAAAGCCGCTAGTTCCGCTTTATTAACTTCTTTTTCCGGATGAAAGTTGCCGTCCGGAAACCCTTTCACCCAACCTTGTTCGGTTGCGTAAGCGACAGCTTTGGCAAACCACGCATCAGCCGGTACATCCGGAAATTTTAATTGTGTTGTGTTTACGCGAACTGCTTTGGGATCAATCCCTTTCAAACGAAAAATCATTGTCAGAACTTCGGCGCGATTCAAGTTTTTGGAAGGTTGGAAACTTCCGTCTGCTAATCCGGTCATGATTTTTTTCTCTTGGACTAAATTAACTGATTTTTCTGCCCAACTGGGAATCTCTGCAAAGTCGGTAAACCGAGCTTGCGCAATCGAGAAAGACCCGATAAACAGTAGAAATCCCGCGAAAATTGTCGTTGTTAGTTTTTTCATTTTTTATTTTTTAAGATCACGGAACATGATAATTTATTTGATTTTCTTGGCAAATTTTGCTAAAAAGTTCTCGTGAAAAAACAAAATATCGTTCTCGTAGGATTCAGCGGAGTCGGAAAATCCCGCTACGGAAGAGCTTTAGCCGAAATACTAAACTTGCCGTTCGCGGATTTGGATGTCGAGGTTGAATATATTTTAGGTGAGCCAATCGCTGATTTTGTCGAAAAACATGGTTGGCAGGAATTCCGAGCAGTTGAACAACGCGTTGTTCACGATTTTTCGCGGAATTTTTCCGGCGTAATCGACACCGGTGCTGGAACTATTGAAAATT
>JALVIB010000010.1 GCA_027028725.1 Candidatus Altimarinota bacterium | reverse complement strand
TTAGGGAGTGGAGAAAATTTCGCGGGATTTTTAATAAAATCCTTTTATACTTTCCCCCTGACAAGGGGGCTAGGGGGTTGATTAAAACTCCTCCTCCTCATTATCCGTCATCACCAAAGCGTGTTTCGCCGGATCAGGATTTTTATTCGCTGGACAAATCTGCGTGCACAGCCCGCAGTCTTTACAAAAATCCGTATCCACTCCAATCATATTTCCTTCTTTGTCCAAAATAATCGCATCATCTGGACAAACACTCCAGCACAAAGTACAATTAATACAATTTTCCGGCACAAATTTTAGCGTTTTGTTTATCCAATTCCCTGTTTTGTAATCGGTCGTACTTCCTGACGCGGTAATAATTCCACCAGAATTCGCGGGATTTCCATGAGATTTCCCCCCTGACAAGGGGGGATTAAGGGGGGTTGCTTGTGAATTTTCCTTTTTCATTTTTCAAGATTTTTTTACATTCCCCCGCTTAGCGGGGTTTAAACTTCTAAAACATTATTAAATCCTTGCTCAAAACTCACTAAATTCATTTCCACAATTTTTGGCGGAAAAAAGTTGAGCAAATGTTTTTTCAAATTTTCGCGGGATTTTACCAAATCCATTTCCAAAATACTGCATAACGCACCAACTATTGTCACATTTGGTATATCGCGTCCAATAGTTTCGAGCGCAATCCCCGATCCGTCGATATGAAAAATTTTCCCGCGAAATTTTTGCCAATGCGGGGAACGATACTTTTGTTTCGCATTAACGAGTAAGAATCCATCATCTGCCAAACCTTTAATTATTTCATCAAATCCCAATTCTGCTGTTGCCAAAGTTTTGTCAAAAAGCACCACTCCATCAACATTTTTTGGTTGAGCGATATTTTCGACAAACTCATGAGAATCCCGCGAAATTTTATTGAAAACCTTCACCGCCGCCCCCCTCTTTTCTGCACCGAAATCCGGAAAACTATTGGCGAAAAAACCAAGTTCAAAAGCGTTTTCTGCCAAAAAATTAGCCGCAGTAATCGCCCCCTGCCCCGCTCGCGAGTGCCACCGAATTGCGTAATTTTCTTTATTCATAATTTCCTGTGTTCCAGTAAAATTTTTAATTCCTTCGCCAAGGCTACGGAGGACAAGTCGCGAGAATTTTACCACATAAAAAATAAAAACAAAAATTTTCGAATTTGACCTTATTTCCCATTTCTTATACACTCAAAGTAGCTTTAAAAAACTAAAAATGAATACTCTAACCATAGAAAGCAACGAAAAACTATCTCGCAATATATTTAAATCTTTTGAAGATCTTATTGAAGAATATTATAAATCCAGAGGTCTAATCCAACTACACCGAATAGATGAAGCTAATTTGCCATTAGATTTACAGAAAAAACTTCAGGAATCTGAAAAACTTGGTGAAAACGAACTTCTTGATTTCAAAGGATAAAAGTTCGAGAAAGGGCATATGTAATCGATTACATAAAAAAAAAGACATCTAGAAAAACCTTATTTAAAAGCTAAAAACTACTTAATTAACGATCAACTAAAAATAGTTGATTTCAAATTACGAAAACCCAAAAGCAAAGCAGTTTATTATTTCCGAATTACTAAAAAATATCGAGCAGTTGGACATTTTATAAACGACACATTTGTAATTTTTGGAATTTTAGATCACCAATAAAAATTTCGCGGGAATTTTGTGAGCTCCCTCTCCTTCTAGGAGAGGGCGGGGGGTGAGGTGTTTAAGAATTACTAATTTTTTAACGGGGTGAGTTTTTTGTTGACCTTCTTTCTTATAAAAAAAGTCAGAGAAAGAATTGAATCTTTTTAAGTCTAGATTCCTGCCTCCGCAGAAATAAGGACGAAAAAAAATCCCGTAAAATAATAAAAATAAATTCTTCTGACCTCTAAATTTCTTTTTTTCTTCTGAGAAAATCCCGCGAAATCCACAAACTATTGACAACTCTCCACAAAACAGGAAAATCCACCTGATGAAATACTCTAAAGTATTACACGACGCTTGGGACTTCGCTTCCAACAACAAAAAACTAGTTTGGTTCGCCTTTCTGCCGAGCTTTGTGACTGTCTTAATATTTGTCGCAGAATCTTCTTGGCAAGGGTTTATGCTAATGGAGGAATTTGGAAAAATCCATCATGGAAGTGTTTATAAAGGAATTGGAAATTTTTTTGAATTTCTATCCAACCATCATCTTTGGACATGGTTTATTCTTTTATTATTTGTAATTTTCTTATTTGCTTTTGTATTTCCCGCTCTAATCCAAGCGGGAATTATTTTAAGTATTCGCCAGAAGTTCACGACACCGGATAAGAGAATTTCTCTTCGTCAAAAAATCATTGAAGGAGGAAGTTATTTCTTCAAAATGTTTGAATTTCACGCGATTATGTCGCCTTTTTCATTTTTATCAATAATTTTTTATTTTCTCGCGTTTTACCGCTATTCACACGGAGACACAAGTAATTTTTTGTTTACAGTGATGACGATTATCGCCCTAATCGCCATCCCTGTAAACTTATTTTTTGCTTACACTCCTTTTTATTTAGTTTGTGAAAAGGAGGATCTCGGACCAGCAATGCGCAAAAGTATCGGACTAGTTTTCTTGAACTTAGGAAAAACTATTGGACTGATTATGCTGATGCTTTTGGTGAATTTACGCGTAATTATTAATGTTTTAGTGGTTTTCGGTGTTCCCGCGGGAATTATTTACATCACTACTTTATTTACAAAATCTGACTGGCTCTACACCCTAAGTATTACCGGTGGAATTCTCGGGGGGATCCTCGCCCTCTGGCTTGCTGCCTACCTAACCGCTATTTTAGAAGTTTTTTCACTGGGATTTTGGGAACGCGCCTTCACTCAGCTAAGAAAAGAGCAACAAAAACTAGAATTCACGGGGGACGAAGAACCGGAAGAAATTGAAACAATTACTGCCGAAAGAATGTCGCACGAAAATCCCGCTGCGCCCCGCAAGGCGGTGGCGAAATTTTCCCACTCAACCGAACCACAACCCGCTCCCGCCGAACCAATCAAAATCGCCCAAGAAATCCGCCCTCCGCACCCCAACAAACCCGAAACAGCCGAAGAAAACACCTCTATTCACTTTAAGGTGGAATAAAATAAAAAATCATTCAAATTAATTCCCCATTTAAGAAATTAGTTAAATTCTCACAACAAAAGGAGCGTCCAAACGAAGCACCAGAAAAATCCTTTTGTTTTGAAAAAATTTCGCGGGATTTTTCCTTGCGGAGTTTAGCGACTGAGTTGCTTGAGAATTGCTAATTTCTTAACGGGGTGAGTTTTTTGCTTACTTTTTTTCTCATAAAAAAAGTAAGAGAAAGAATTAATTCATCTTTAACAAATCCACCTGCTTGTCGGTCGTAGCCTTGGCGAAGACTGAAATCCCCCTTTCTCAAAGGGGACTTTCTTGGAAAATCCCGCGAAATTTTGCTATATTAAAACCAAATGAAAAAATATTTCCTACTGATTTTTCTCGTTTTAATCACTATTTTTCTGGGACGAGAATATTGGCTGGAAAATTCGCGGGATTTTCAGATTTTCGCGGAAAAAGATTATCTCTTAATACGCTCGGAAACTGGAAAAATCTGGGGCTACGGAAATATCAAATCCCCTAGTGCGGAAAATCTGGCTAAAAATATTTCATCTTATTTTTCGCGGGAAAAAATCAAAAACATCTTTGATTTAGCAGAAAATAAGGAATACCACGACGGCAATCTGGTTCTGCAAAAAATTTCGCGGGATTTAGTTTTTGCCAAATTTAAAGACAAAACTTTCTTATTTTTCGCGGAAAATTTTGATGACACCGATCGCGAAAAACTAATCGCCTCTCCCCTGCCGACAAAAACTGATTGGGTAATCTTGAACACTAATCTTGTTCTAGATTTCTTACCAAAGCCAAAGAAAGGGGTTCTCTACATTGCAAATCGTCAGCCAAGTAAAAAAATTCAGGAAAAATCCCGCGAAAAAAATATTCCGTTGATTTCTACAAGCAGAACTGGTGGATTTCTTCTAAAAATTCAAAACAAAAACTGGAAATTATTTACTAGAAAGTAGTTTTAAGATATTTCAATTACAAAAACTTGACAAATTAAATCTAAATTGTATTTTTTAGATGATTAATTTACAACCAAACAAAATGGTCATTACACCTTCTGAAATCGGTCATCAACAAGCAGTTATTGCACAAAACCCGCACGAAGATAAAGAAATTAAAGATATACAAACCAAAGATCCCGAAACAATTTCTTGGCAAGATGCTGTAAATTTATTCGTAAAAGAAATAGTTGAAAATAACGATCCCAACCCACTCGCAGGAAAATACAAAAATTTTCGCGAGAAATACAAAGACGAATTTATGCCAACAGGAGAACTCAAACCAGATTTAACCAAAGAGAAAAAGGCAGAAATTAAAAATTATTTAAAAAACTTATTTAATATCCCTGAGGATTACGATATTCATATCGGAAATATTGGAATTAATTGCGATCCATATTTATTTGCGACAAGACTTCATCCTTATTATCAAAAAGACCAATATATAGCCGTGATAAAATTTAATCAAAATTCTGGAGAATTGTTTGTTTACGATTTACCAAATGGATCTAACAAGAAGTATCTAATCACAACTAAAAATCCAGTTGATATCCCAGAAATTCTTGATAACTGCGCAAACACTTCATATTACGAAAACAAACGCTAGTAAAATCCCGCGAAATTTTCCTTATCTTTAAAAATCTCTAAAATACTGCTCGATGAATCAGATGTTATTATCGGCGATGTTTTTACAAAAAGCGCTTTCTTATAATCCACGAGAAAGAATTTTTAGACCAGAAACACAAACCGAACAAACTCTACGAGAATTTGTAAATTGGAAAAACCAGAAAAATTTCGCGGGAAAAACTCTCCGCGAACGCAACCGCGAGTTTTTTCTCCGCCTCGCTCATCCTAAAAACTCCCTCTCCCTCGGGGAGAGGGTTGGGGTGAGGGCAAAAATCCCGCGAAAAAATAATTTTCAACGAATTTCATCAACAAAGAACTCTAACATTCCCCCTGATAAGGGAGCGAAGGGGGTTACTCTAATAATCGCCCCTCATCCTGACGATGAAATTCTCGGAACAGCGAATTTAATCAAAGAAAAACTAAAATCCCGCAATTCAATGACTTCCCGCGAGGAACGAGTGGTTGAAGGAATTAATCCCGCTTTCAAAAACCTCCAAATTTCGCGGGAAAAAATCAAAATAATCTACCTTACAAATGGTGATGCCATGGGAGATGTTTCCCCAGAAAGAGCTCAAATTTATGGAAAACATCGCCTTTGGGAATCCCAGCAAGCCGCTCGCCAACTTGGTTTGAAACGCAGTGATTTATATTTTTTAGGTTTTCCTGACGCTTATTCTGATAAGTTACCTGAACAAGGCAGCATCCAAAGTCGATTTACCAAACGCGATAAAACCTACCGCACTAGCTA
Organism: Candidatus Altimarinota bacterium; assembly: GCA_027028725.1. GTDB lineage: Bacteria > Patescibacteriota > Gracilibacteria > UBA4473 > UBA4473 > JALVIB01. Next base: position 10,250 of record JALVIB010000010.1, on the reverse strand, counting down.
TTTTCCGAATTTAAAATATTCGCGGGATTCTCTCCGCAAGGCGCTAAAAAGACTAATTGATAAAATTCAGCCAGACGAAATTTATTTTCCTAGTACGGACGATAATAATGTTGATCACGCCATTGTCTCGGAAATCTTACCGAAAAATTTAGTTTATCCTGGGCGAAATAAAGATGGAAATTCTAAAGTAAAAAAATTTACTTACACCATTCACCGCACCGATTGTGAAAATGAAATTTGTGAATGCGATCAACCAGTTGATTTGCAGAAACTGAAACTTATCAAAATTTTCCAATCCCAACGCTTTACTCCGCATCACGAAGAATTTCTTGACCAATTTGCTTGTCAGAAAGAAGTTTTTGAGGAGGTGAAATAGTTCACGAGTTTACAAGACAACAAGTCTGATAGAAATTTGTCTTGTTCTGCTCAATATCTAAAATCTGGCTCTTTATTTTTTCGAATTTTTATCTTTTAATAAGTTGTCTCAAAATTTTTCGCGGGATTTTCCAATTTCTGCTACAATCAAACAGATGGCAAAAAACAAAAAAACAAAAAATCCTGCTTTTACACTTATTGAATTACTCGTTACAATCGTAATTATTGGAATTCTCGCGACAATTTCCGTAAATACTTTTAAAGGTTTTTTTGCAAAAGCTGAAGATGCTAAAAGATTTTCCGTAGTTAAAAATATCACAAAAATATTACGCCTAGAAGCACTTAATAGGACATCTAATAAATACGACTATTCTACTCCTGGATCTCTAAAAGCAGTGCTAGATAAACATAGTTACATATCTTATGAAGAAAATAAGAATATCTGTTATTTTCTCATTTGGGATAATAAAAGCGAGAGTTTTGCTGTGTTAACTTGGGGAGAAACATCTTCAACAAAAGATCCTAAAAAACCTGGAATAATTGTAGATGGAAGCCCTAAAGCAGTTGAAAGTTATAAAAATAATAATTACATAAATAGCTCTGCCTTTCTAACTTGCAGAAACGCTACCATTAATGGATCAACATATCATATAGATTCAATTTACGGTAGTTTTCCAGAACCCCCTATCCCAGGATTTCCTTATATTGTAATAGGAAAGGATGGCGAAATATTTCATACATACTATTAGTTTCCTCACTTATTAAATTAAATATTACCTAAAACAACTTAACCATTAATAACAAAATCTAAATTTCTGTGTATAGTCAAACACAAAATTTTCCGCGGGATTTTCAGATTTTTGCTACAATCAAACAGATGGCAAAAAACAAAAAAACAAAAAATATCGCTTTTACACTTATTGAATTACTCGTTACAATCGTAATCATTGGAATTCTCGCGACAATTTCTGTCGGTAGTTTTAATGGGTATATCCGAAAGGCTCACAATGCGAAAACTCTAAATAAAATACAACAAATCAAAAAAGCTGCCATCTTGCATCAAATCGAAACTGGTGCATGGAGTCCTGACATAGCTCCTTCTAATGGTTGTCCATGTCTAAATCAAAACCATAATTTACCACAATTTATCCTAGATAGATTTTATTCTAAAGACGAATTTGAAAACCTGCAATGGAATGGAAAACCTGCCTGCATCGATTGGCAAAACTGGCCTGGGAATAATCAACCTGTACACTTCAAGGTTATTCAATGTGATGAAAATGGTTCTGGAACTCACGATGTTATCACAGTCTGTATTGATATGAAAGGCGGATCAGCCCCATGTACCGATACTATCCCTTCTCCTTAAAAATTTCGCGGGATTATAAAAATAATTGACTTTTATCGTCTAAGCGAATAGAATAGTGATGAAAGTCGGAATGCGGTTAAATTACTGCCTTTCGGGTGTCGACAAATAAGCTTGCCTCTGGCAAGTTTTTTTGTATATTGCGCAAGTCTCTGGGAGCGGGGCGGTAGTTTAACGGTAAAAACATTCTGGCTCGACACCCGAAAAATGCCAGTTCGAATCTGGTCCGCTCCACCAGAGATTTTTTTCGCGGGATTTCATTTCTTAAAATAGACCCAAAGAAAAGCTCCCACAAACCAAACCACATAAGAAACAACAAGATTTATCCAGTATTTATCAAAATTAGTATTAAAGAAATACAAAGTCACCAAAAACATAATAAACAGCACTGTTCCTGCAATTCCGCTTAATATAAAACTTTGAATATAAACTGAATCTTTACCATAAGTTGCAAACAAAAAAGCTAACGTAAACATTAACGGAACCATTGCCATGATCCCCCCCACTTTTGGTCCTAAATATTTGGTTGTTAATAAAACCAAACCAATGGCTAAACCTCCAACGACACTTTTCAATAAAATTTCCATTCCCGAGAATTCTAACCTAAAATGAGTTAGATGAAAAAAGTTTTACTCGTGGGAAATTTTGGTTCACGAAATGTCGGTGACGAAATAATCTTGTGGACGGCTTTGCAAAAATATCCTGACGCCATCGTGATGACCGCTGATGCTGATTTTTCGCGGCGATTTTTACAAGTAGAGGCGTTGCATGCAACGCCTCTACGACCAACATTCATCCCCCCCTTCCCCACTGGCATCCGCAGCTTTTTGAAATTTCTGTTTAATAAAAAATCCCGCGAAATTTTTAATTTTTCAAGTCCGGACTCTAGGGAGTCCGGACTTAGAAAAATAAATAAAATAATCTTCCCCGGTGGCGGACTACTCGCGATAAAATTACACGCCTACCTCATTTGGGCAATTATGGTTTGGTGGCTACGCAGATATTTCCCAAATGCAGAAATTATTTTCGAACACCAAGGAATTGATGAAACTTCTTGCCCACTCAAAAAAGCAATAACTAAGTACATTTTTAAGTATTCGAACAAAATAAGTGTTCGTGATAAAATTTCGCGGGATTTTCTACAATCTTTGTACATTAAATCCGTAGAAGATAGTGATAGAGTGGAAAAATTCCTTAAAGAAAACTCCCCCTTGACAAAGGGGGTTGGGGGGATTTCTAAAAACCTCGTCCTCATCAACGCCTGTCGTCAAAATCCCGCTGCGCCCCGCAAGGCGGTGGCGAAATTTTCCGATTTATGCACTCCGGAAACCTTACCACGCGGGACATCCGCCGTTTTCGTCTGCTTTGATCCAAGCGATGCCAAATATGTTCCGCAAGGATTTAAAGGACGAATTGTTTTCCCCGAAAATATCGCGGAGACTTTTAAATTATTTCAACGCGCCAAAATGGCAATTGGACAACGCCTGCATTTTCTAATTCTCGCTAACCACTTTTGCGGGGCGGAAAACACCTTTACCCTCGGGCAACCTTATTCCCAGAAAGTTGAAAATTTCGCGGGAAAATATAATATCAAACCGTTTTTAACCAAAAAATAATGAACTTTATGCAAGCACAAACCTATTCACACGAATCAAACTTTATTTTGAAAGTCATGGGCTACCTTGCTCTCGCCTTTCTAATTGCCGGTTTGGGAAGCTATCTCGCGCCTTACCTAATTCCCGCGAAATTTTTTACCGGTTTCGGGACTTGGATTATCTACATCTTGGCAATGACTTTGGCGTGGACTTCTCACAAATGGGCGCAATTTTCGCGACCGCTAAACTTCGTTTTTTATATTCTCTTTTCCCTAGTTATCGGAGTAATGTTTTATCCTCTGCTTTTCGTGTCATTTCAAGTGGGCGGAATAGAAATTGTCGCCAAAGCTTTTGGAATAACCGGACTTTTGGCAGTCGCCACCGGAGTTTATGGCGCAACAACTAGTCGTGATTTATCAGGATTTCGCGGGTTTTTCACCGTTGCTATTCTTGGGTTAATTATTGTCAGCATTATCAACGCCATTTGGTACAGCGGGATTGTCACTTTGATAATCTCCGGACTTGGTGTGGTTATTTTTTCCGCTTTCATCGCCTACCAATTCCAAATGTTAAAGTATTATCCGGAAAACCGCGCCATGGAAGCCGGAATCGGCTTATTCATCACCTTATTTAACTTGTTAACTTCCGTTTTGCAATTACTGATGGGCAGTCGGCGGTAAAATCCCGCGAAATTTTAAAAGATTCCAATTTTCCTCGCCTATGGAAATTTCTAGTCCCGAGTACTCGGGATAGATTTTGAGGAGTTTTATTTCAGAAATTGGAATACTGCGAGGTGAGTTTTTTGCTGACTTTTTTCCTCATGAAAAAAGTCAGAAGAAGGGTTATTTTTAGCAAATCCCCCTTAATCCCCCTTTCTCAAGGGGGAAATCATTAAAAAAAATCCCGCGAAACTTCGCGGGATTTTTGAAAAACTCTTAATTGGCATCGCCAAGGGGAATCGAACCCCTGTTACCAGGATGAAAACCTGGCGTCCTAACCACTAGACGATGGCGACTCGTCTAAAAAGACCAAAAGAGCGAGCAAATTGTAAGAAAAAATAAATCTCTGTCAAAAAATTTCGCGGGATTTTTCCCAAAATAATGGAGTCATTTTAGAAGTCAGAAAATGTAGGGGCGATTATTAATCGCCTTTTTCCTTACTTCGCACCTAAATCTTTTTTCAAAGCGTGAATATGACGAGCTGTTGTCGAATCCGTTCGTTTTAGTTTCTTAATTTTTTTAATCCCGTGCATAATTGTCGTGTGATTTTTACCACCAAAATCAGCACCGATTGCCTCGTAACTCATGTTCAAAATGTCTTTGCAAAGCAACCACGCAATTTGTCGCGGATAAACAATTTCTTTCTTACGTGAATCTCCCAACAAAGAAGTCGCGGGAATTTGAAAATAATCACTAACAATTGTGATCACATCGTCCGTGGAACGCGCTAAGGAAAGTGTTTTACCATCGGCTGAAACGCTTATTTCGCGCTCAGGATTTAGGCGACGAAGTATCTTACCCACTGATTGCGGTGTTGGCGAGATTTTATTGATATCCAGCTCCGCGGAAATTTGGTTCAAAATATTTTCAATTTCACGCAGATTTGTCCGCACATTTGTCGCGATAAATTCCTGAACATCTGGCGACAGAAGTAGTCCGCGTTCCTGTGCTTTTTCGCGAATTATTGCCACGCGCGTTTCAAAATTCGGCATTTGCACATCAACCTGCAATCCCCACCCCATTCGGCTTCGCAGGCGATCAGAAATTCCAACTAATTCTGATGGCGGGCGATCAGCTGAAAAGACCACTTGTTTCTTGAACTCAAACAAGTCGTTGAAGGTGTTGAAAAGTTCTTCCTGAGTTTTATCTTTGCCTTCAAAAAACTGCACATCATCCAGCACAAACAAATCAACGCGTCGATATTTTTTCCGCAATTCGTCCGCTTTCCGATTACGAATGGCGTTGATAATTTCGTTCATAAACCTCTCGGAAGTCGTATAAATAATCTTCAAATCCGGATTTTTTTCGCGGGCATCGTTGGCTAAACCTTGTAGAAGATGCGTTTTCCCCAGTCCCACACCTCCGTAGATGAAAAGTGGATTATATTTCGGTGGCAATTTCGGATCAATCGTCGTCTGTAAAACAGCTTCAAATGCCGCGAAAGCAAACTGGTTTCCATCCCCAACTACAAAATTACTTAAACTAAATCTTTTCTGTGTAATTCGTGTTGTTAAACCATTATCAATCTTGGCTTCCGGTTTATTTGGTAATTTTCGCGGGTTTTTCGGTGTTTGAAAAACTTCCGCCACAACCGGATCCGGTTCAGCATCAGAAAGCGATAAATCCACCTTTAAATAAAGTTTTTCAATTTCCGGCATCACCGCTTGTAAGTTTGACAAAATCACACTGGAATACTTTGACTGAAGCCAGTTCTTATTCATTTCTGTTGGACACGCCAACAAAACTGCTCCCCCGGAAATTTCCGCGATTTTTACTTTCTTGAACCAAGTGTGAAACTCCATACGCGAAATTTTGCCCTGCATCCTATCTAAAACAGCGCGCCAGACCTCATTTTTATTCATGATTACGGGGGGATTTGAAAAAATTGTGGAAAACTTCCACACTTAAACTTCTAACAAATTATCCACAATTGAGCAAGCAAAAATCCCGCGAAATTTCGCGGGATTTTTTAGCATTCTAAACTTTACTTATTGCTATCTCTCTGTAATACACCCATTATCCACCGTACATGTGCCAGGAAATGAATAACTTTCATAACTAGTTCCCGCTTTTATGGATACTGAGGCTAACGGATTATTAGAAAAGGCATGATGCGGAATGCTTGTCACACTATATGGGATTGTTACTAATTTATCCCCATCCTGTAAAATAAACCAAACTCTATTGTTATCTCCTCACAGCACCAGCATTAACTACACATGTTCCATTATCATAATGATATCCTGAATCACATGTATATTCACACTTTCTTGCAACTCTACATGATGGGACAAGAGTAATGTTTACATCCTGTGTTAGTCCTTGATCGTCTCCTGCACAGAGTGTTGCGTTGCTTGGAATTGTTCCTACACATTTGTTAGGCCTACATGCTTGTATTTTAGCATCATAATGATATCCCGAATCACACTCGTATTCACACATCTGCTCATTTGTACATGAAGGTACGAGAGAGATTGCTGTATCTTGTGTTAGTCCTTGATCGTCTCCTGCACAGAGTGTTGCGTTGCTTGGAATTGTTCCGGTACATTGGTTAGGCTCACATACTTGTGTTGAACTATCATAATGATATCCCGAGTCACACTCATATTCACACTTCTGCGTACTTGTACATGAAGACACGAGAGAGATTGCTGTATCCTGTGTTAGTCCTTGATCGTCTCCTGCACATAGTGTTGCGTTGCTTGGAATTGTTCCTACACATTTGTTAGGCCTACATGCTTGTATTTTAGCATCATAATGATATCCAGAATCACACTCGTATTCACACATCTGCTCATTTGTACATGAAGGTACGAGAGAGATTGCTGTATCTTGTGTTAGTCCTTTATTGTCTCCTGCACAGAGTGTTGCGTTGCTTGGAACTGTTCCGGTACAACTATATGTATCTTGGACACAACTTCCATTATCTTCATGATATCCTGCATCACAGGTATATTCACACTTCTGCGTACTTGTACATGTGGATACAAGAGTAATAGCTATGTCTTGTGTTAGTCCTTGATCATCTCCTGCACAGAGTGTTGCATTGCTTGGAATTGCTCCTGTACAACTGTTAACTGCACATTCATCTACATCCAACCGAACAGGCACGCTTCCTACAGCTCTACATCCCCAGAAATGCTTATTGTCTTTATTATAAAAAATAATTCCTGCTTCACTACAAGAATTTGTTTCTTTAGCAATTTTTAACATCCCATTAACAGCTAAATCAACTTCTTCAACCGGATTCATTCCTAATCCCATCTCATATTTATCACCTGCATTTACCGGCTGAGGCGGAACATTAACATTTATCCCCCGCACCGTATTTACCAACGAATTAAATTCCTCTGCCGTTACCCTACTCTGCTCTACTGTTCCATTTGCATATTTATCTATAATACCCTTCACACAATCAAGATGATCACTCGCAAACGCGTAAACCGTCAGTGTTACAAGTATTAAACCGAATCCCGCGAAAATTTTTTTCATTTTTTAAGTTTTTTAAATTTTTTAGTTTTTTATTTGGTTTTGTTTTATGGACATGTCGGCGGATCTGTATCCAACTGCTTCCATTCTGTACCATTACATCCCCACAAATGTCCATCCCCACTATCCGCAAAAATTGCTCCTTCAAAATTCGACTGACACTCTGGCTTTGTCGCTCCTGGTTTCACAAGAATTAAGTCCTTCACTATCAATGATGAATGCTTCCCTTCTGATTCTATATTTATTCCTATCTTAATCTTATGATTATTCCTTGTCACCGTATTAAAAATCCCTCTTGTCACATCAATTAAATAATTAAAATCATCAAAAGAAACTTTATGACACTCTTGATCATTTGGATCACTAGAAGAACAAATCTGGCTACTATCCTTTTTTTCCACCACATCAGAAACATTTGTAATCGCCCAAACAACAGCTCCTGACACAAGTACTCCGAGAACTATTAGCATTATTTTTTTCATTTGTTTTAAGTTTAAATTTTATTTCTTTTGAATTATAGACAAAACCAAAATAGAAATGCAAATTTTTCGCGGGATTTTTAAGAAGCCCTGATAAATAAGGAAAAACAGAAAATTTTAAGATTTTTAGCCAATTTCCCGCGAAATTTTACAATTTCACCAAATTTCTTATCCTAAATCCGATGAAAATCACGAACAAAAAAATCAAATCTTGGTTGGCAAACGGAAGTTTTCCGGCGCGAGTTTTATTGTCGGGAAATGGCGATTTATTAAATTTGGCTATTGAAATCGCTAGTCAATTACAAGAAAAATCCCGCGAAATTATCGAGTCAGGGATAGATTCTGATACAACTATTTTTCGCGATACAGGAAAAAGTTTTCGGATTGACTGGTCGGAAGCGGGAAAAAAAGCGGGCGACCAAGAACACGAAAATGTTAAAGGAATGATTAAATTAGCACACCAGAAGCCACTCGCACCATATCGCATAATTATTTTGGAAAATATCGAGCGAGCCACGCATCCCGCCTTTCACGCGATGTTGAAGCTAATCGAAGAACCCGCGAAAAAAGTTATTTTCATTTTTACGACAAAAAATCATCATAAACTTCTCGACACCATAATTTCGCGGGTTTCTGTGGTGCAAGTGACGGAAGATGAGAAGGATTTCACAATGTCTGACGATGTTGAAAAGTTCCTTAATGGGCGAAGCATTATCCAGAAATTTCAGATAATTGAAAAACTCGACAAAAAATCCCGCGAAAATCCCGCGAAAAAAATTAATCGCCTTATTTTTACCGATTTTTTAGAAGAACTCATTCAGGTTTCGCGCGTTTTACCAAAATACCAAAAAAATCTAGAAATATTATTAGAAACTCACAATGCCGTCACCAATAACCTTTCGCCAAAATTTAGCTTGGAACGACTGGCGTTAAAAATTATTTAACTCCCTTTCCTCTTAGGAGAGGGTTAAGGTGAGGTTTTTCGCGGGATTTTTATTTTTGACACTACCAAAAGCCCCTGCTAGACTTGTTTTGCCTTTATTTCTTAACCATTTATAAAATGATTGGAGGAGGATGTTGCGGTGGATCTTGTAAGTAATTTATAAGAATCTCCACCCTTAAAACAAAAAACTGCTTTGGCAGTTTTTTTATTTTCAAAATCCCGCGAAATTCTCCTCGTCATTGCGAGCGAAGCGTGGCAATCTGCTCCCCTTGTCTTAACCCCCTCCTTCCCCCTTGGAAGGGGGACAAACAAGGAATTATTTCAAAGTCTAGATTCCTGCCTCCGCAGGAATGAGGGGAAATATTTTATTTAAGAAATTCCCGCGCAAAATTATCCGTCATCCCCGCAATATAATCGCAAACTTTCACTTCCAACGGATCATCATTTTTTTGTAAATATTCCGGTAATTTCGCGGGATTTTTAATGAGATAGTCAAAAATATTGCTGATAATTTTTTGCCCCTCATCTGTCGCCCGCCGAATAATCGGCGCGGAATAATATTTTTTCATTAGAAAATCTTTAACCGCTAAAAATCCCGCGAAAAAATCGTCAGAAAACGCAATAATTTTTGAACTACATTTTTGTACATGTTCAAGTTTTTTAATCTCAAATTTCGCAATATTTTCGCGGGAATTTTGCACAAGCTCCAAAATTAAGTTCCGCATAATTCGGCGGATAAGAGCTGAGCGAAAATTTTTCTCCGAATCCTCCAAACTGGTTCGCGCTTCCCGACAAATTTCCAAAGAGTCCAAATCGTCTATCGTGAAAAATCTGCCCCGCAAACCATCTTCAATATCGGCGGACAAATAGGCAATTTCATCAGCAATATCAACCAGTTGTGATTCTAAATGTGGCGAATAAATAAATTCTGCGTCCGGTCGATCAAAAAAAGTAGAATGCTTTTGCATACCTTCCAAAACCTCGTAAGTCAGATTTAGTCCGCGAAAATTTGAATAGCGTTTTTCAAAAACTTCCACCACTCGCAGACTTTGTTCATTATGCTCAAAGTCGCGAGAAAAAGTTTTCATTTTATTATCCAGAGCGGTTTCACCCGAATGCCCAAACGGCGGATGACCCAAATCGTGCGCTAACGCAACCGCTTCTGCTAAATCTTCGTTCAAACGCAGTTGGCGCGCCAAATCCCGCGAAATTTGCGCCACTTCCAAAGTGTGAGTCAGCCGATTGCGAAAATGGTCGCCATGCCCCGGCGACACCACTTGCATT
>JALVIB010000009.1 GCA_027028725.1 Candidatus Altimarinota bacterium | reverse complement strand
GCGATTGATAATCACCCCTACAAAAAATTATTAACTTTTAACTATTAACTATTAATTTTTAAACAATCCCTGCCACACGAATTAATTCCTCCAACGAAGTTTCTCCGGAAAAAACCTTCAAAAGTCCGTCTTCAAGAAGAGTTAGAAAATCAGTTTTTTCCAAAAGATATTTTTTAATTTCACTTTCAGATGCTTGGTGCAAAATCATTTCCCGAACTTTATCGGAAACAGGAAACGCTTCACAAATTGCCGTCTGTCCCATAAATCCAGTCTGCGAACAATGCTGACAACCTTGAGCTGTGTAAAATTTCGCGGATTTTTTGTCCGCAGAAAACTCAATTTCCGTTTTCGGTAAAACTTTTTTAATGCGTTTAACTTTGTCGACTAGATCAAATTCTTCTAAACCATAATCCCGCGAAATTTTGCAGTGCGGACAAAGTTTTCGCACTAATTTCTGCGCAAAAACCGCTGAAATAGTCGGCGCGATATTGAAATCCTCCACACCCATATTTCGCAACCGAGAAATTGCTCCAACCGACCAATTCGCGTGCAAAGAAGTCATTACCGTGTGTCCCGTAAGTGCTGCTTCAAAAGCTAATTTCGCGGTATTTAGCGTTCGCACCTCTCCGACCAAAATCACATCTGGATCGTGTCGCAAAAGCGATTTCAAACCGGTTTCAAAATTAAAATTACGATCCTCGTTCACTTGCGATTGCGAAACTCCGTCCAAGTGATATTCAATCGGATCTTCTAGCGTCACCAATTTTCGTTCAGGCGAATTTAGTTCTGCCAGCATCGAATAAAGAGTTGTTGTTTTTCCCGATCCAGTCGGTCCCGTAACCAACACAATCCCATTTTTTCGCGATAAAGCGCGCAAAATTTTCTTTTCAACATGTCCCGACAATCCCAGTTCGGAAAACGATTTAATCCCGCGTGAAGCGTCCAAAACACGGATTACCACTGATTCGACACCTTTCACGGTCGGCAAAGTAGAAACCCGCAAATCAACCGTTCGCTGATTAATTTTTTTGATAAAATTCCCGTCCTGCGGGACATCGGAAATGTTTGACTGCATTCCCGCCATATATTTAATCCCCAAAACAATTTTTTTCGCGGGATTTTGCTGAATTTTCAGCATATTGTGCAAAATTCCATCTACCCGAATTCGCAAAATAACGCCATCTTTTCCTGGCTGAAGATGAATATCAGACGCCCGCGCCGCCACGGAAAGTAGCAGAATTTCGGCAATCGCTGCTTCGGCAGGCATGGTGTTGATGGTTTTTTCCAGTTTCTGAAAATCCTCAAAATGGGCTTCCAGAACTTTTTCGGTTTCGTCAATTTCCTCGCGAACTTTCACCTTTTTTTTGTGAAAATAATCAGAATCATAAGTCCGCAGAGCTTCTTCAATCCCGATTCGCGAAGACAAATAAAACTCACAGGAAAATCCCGCGAAATTTTCGGTAATTTCTTTAATTTTAGCTGGATCATAAATCGCTACACGCAATTTTTTTCCGATTTTATCAAAAATAATCGCCCCCCATTCCTGCGCTTGTTCCTGCGGTAAAAGCTTTAACGCGTCCAAATTTATAGACTGACTTTTTAGATTAACATAACCAAGCCCTAGTTCGCGGGCTTTTTCGCGCGCACTTTGTTCTTGCTGATCGCGATTTATCTGTGTGATAAAACTCGCATCCGAACTCATTCCGCCATTTGTTAAATTCATCTGGCGATTATACCAGATTTAAAGGCGAAATTCAAGAATTTATAACTTTTCTGAAGTATTCCTAGCTCTTTTATTATAATCGCGACATAAATCAGCAA
>JALVIB010000008.1 GCA_027028725.1 Candidatus Altimarinota bacterium | reverse complement strand
ATCAATCATCTCGGAACTAAAGTTTTTCAAAATTTTCGCGAGTTTTTCATCAAAATCGTGCGCGTGTTTTTCGTCTTTTTTAACTTTTGCGAGTTTTGCCTGCGCTGCCGCAATCCGCGCGGCAATGCTTTCCGAGGATTCTTCTGAACCTTCCGAGACATTCCCCATCATCAAATCATCGAGATTTTCTGGACCTGATTCAGCAGACATTAGTTAAAAAATTAAAATTTCGCGGGAATTTTAGCTTATTTCCGTTTTTTTTCAAAATTTCGCGGGATTTTACTTCAAAAAAAACAAGTCCGGACTTGTCACAGGATAAAACTCTTGTTTAAGTCCGGACTTAAGTTTTTTTTTAATTACGGAATTTGCCAAATTTCACAAAAAAGCCATACTCCTCGCGATGCCCACTTACTTATTTGTTCTCGGCAAACACACGGAATTATCCCGCGCGGAATTGCAGCCTTTTTGCGATGAAATTCTTTTTGAACCAGAAGTGCACTTACTTTTAGCGGATAATTTGCGATTTAAAAACCCGCGAAATTTACCGAAAACAAAGGAACAAATTTTTCTCGATCGACTGGGAGGAACTATCCGGATGGCGAAAGTTATCGGCGAATTTCGTGCCAAAAAGCAGTTAGTAGAGGCAATTTATAAAAACAGCGAACCATCAGAAAATTCCTCAAATGTAAAAATCGGCGTGTCGTCTTTTCAAACTGGAAAAGATTTTTTACCAGAGTTTTTGAAAATGATTAAGAATTTTTTCGCGGGAAAAAAGACGCCAGTTCGGTTGGAAAATAGTGGCGGAAAAAACATGACCAGCGGGCAGATTTTTGATCGCAAACTTTTGAAAAAAGGCGCGGAATTTATCGTCTGGCAACGCGGGAACTCGTTTTTGCTTTGTAAAACGGTGGCTAACCAAAATCTGCGAAATTATGTTTTACGCGATCGCCGCAAACCTTTTAGCGATTCCAAAATGGGAATGTTGCCACCAAAATTGGCACAAATTTTAATCAATCTCGCTGATCCCGAATTTTCCGCGAAAATAATCGATCCGTTTTGCGGCTCGGGAACGATTTGCACGGAAGCCGCTGTTATGGGATTTAAAGTCGTTGGTAGTGATTTAAATCCAGAGTTTTTGGTAGGAGCAAAAAAGAATTTTCAATTTTTCGCGGAAAAATTTCGTTATGAAAAGAATAAAGGAGAGTTTTTTGTCAGTAATGTTGCCAGTTTTCCGTGGGCGAAATATCGCGAGAAAGTTCTCGTGACGGAAGGTTGGTTGGGAGAAAATTTTGATAGAAATCCGTCTTTGGATCAGATTGAAAAAGAAGCAGTCAAAGTTTTGAAAATGTGGGTGCGAGCGTTCCAAAATATGGAGAAAGATGGACCGCAAAAAGTCGTTATGTGCTTGCCGTGTTGGAATTTTCGCGGGAAAAATATCTCAATTTCTCAAAAATTATTTGCCAAAATTAGTAAAAGTTCTTACAATCCGCTCGCTCTTTTTGCAAATCAAGAAACTTTTATTTATAAACGCGATAATGCGTTTGTTGCTCGGGAAATATGCGTTTTGGAACGCCGGTAAAATCCCACGAAAATTTAAGTTTTTTACCTGACAATCCCGGGTAGCTCAGTGGTAGAGTCCCGAGTCCTCGGGATTAACCAATTGTATAAATCGTTCTTCAAAAATTTCAGAATATTTATAAGATACAATCACCTTTAATCCCGGGTAGCTCAGTGGTAGAGTCCCGAGTCCTCGGGATTAACCAATTGTATAAATCGTTCTTCAAAAATTTCAGAATATTTATAAGATACAATCACCTTTAATCCCGGGT
>JALVIB010000007.1 GCA_027028725.1 Candidatus Altimarinota bacterium | reverse complement strand
GTTTTGTGCCGGATGAATCTGCCTTAGATTTAGCCGCAGTGGAAATGTCCACAATGGGGAATTATCCGATTTTAAACTTGCAAGCGACCAAATTAAAGGGCTGGGGACTGATTTGGAAAAACATCTTTGATAAAATTTTCGCGGGAATTTCGCTCATAATTTTATCACCTTTGTTTCTGTATATCGCTTTACGAATTTATTTTGAAAAAATTCCCAACAAAGCGGTGCGATTTTATAAAAACCAAAAAATCCCCACCGCAGAGCGGGGCGCGGCGCGAAAAAATCGCGCGCCGGTTTTTTATGGCTCAACAAGAATTGGCTTGAATGGAAAACCTTTTACTTGTTGGAAGTTTCGGTCAATGATCCCTGATGCGGATAAATTGAAATCGCAACTTCTCGCGAAAAATGAGCGCAAGGACGGGGTTCTTTTCAAAATGAAAAATGATCCGCGCGTGACGCCGTTTGGAAAATTTATTCGCGAAACTTCGATTGACGAATTGCCACAACTTTGGAATGTTTTATGCGGAGAAATGAGTTTAATTGGTCCGCGACCGCATTTGCCGGAAGAGGTAAAGAAATACGATTTGGATCACCGCGTTCTACTTTCCGTAAAGCCGGGAATAACCGGTTATGCACAGGTGAATGGTCGTTCGGAATTGAGTTTTTCGGACGAAATTCGGTACGAAATGTTTTATCTAAAAAATTGGAGTTTTTGGTTGGATATTGTGATTTTTTTCAAAACAATTGCGGTTGTGCTGGGACGGAAGAATGTGAGTTAGGACAGTTAATAATTAAAAGTTAACAGTTAAAAATTTCGCGGGATTTTTTGAGTTAGCTCAAAAGCTAAAAAGTTGAAAAGAGAAAAAGATAATGAATTTGTAGGGACAGGTCGCGACCTGTCCTTTTTTTAAAAATCTTAAGTCTGGATTTGTTTTTAAAAGTAGAATTATTTTCCAGTCTAGATTCCCGCCTGCGTGGGAATGAGGTAAACAGCAGGGCTGGTACGATTTTTGTAAGTGCGACGGCGCCGTCGCACCTACAATTTTTATATTTCAGAAAGCGCGGTCACGCGACCGCGCTTACAGATTATTTTATAGGATGGCACAAAATCACTCCCTGCACTCTTCTGGTCTCTTAATTTATTCTTTTCCTCGGTGAAATATCCCGCGAAAATTTTCCCGAAAAAGAAATAAACCAACTATTTTCTCAATATTTCAAAAAATAATTTGCTTTTTTTGAAAAGTTGTTTTAATTTTGGCGGTGAAATCATTAATTAAAAAACATGACAAAAGTTCTTACACGCATCGGAATTATCGCACTAGTTGCTTATGGTGGCTGGTATTTATGGTCAGCAAAGTCTAATCCACAGGATTCAGCCAAAAATTCTCAAGTCGAAATGACAACTGAAAATCCCGCGAAAAAATCAGAAAAAGATGAAAATTTAACTTTTGAAATCAAAAAAGGAAGTTCGGAAAAAACATTAACCAAGGAAGAAAAGGAAAAATTAGTTAAGCCACTTGCAGAGCCACAAAAGACAACTAAATCAGCGAAGAGAAGTTTTGTGAAAAAGCCAGTTGCCGAAAAAGTGGAGGAAGCGGTTGTTGTTGAGCCGACTTCTATGGCATCAGGTATCCAAAAATTCGCGGGAAATTCAGATAACACGCCTTTGACAGTTTATTTTTACGATTACAAAATTGATTTGTCTAGCAAAGAAATTCCAGCTGGTGATGTAGTAATTCGCGCGGTTAACAACGGACGCCTTTCACACGATTTAACAATTAAAGATGGGAATGGACAGGTTGATTTTGGGCGAGTTGCGCCAAAAGTGACAAAATACTTCAAAGTTAATTTACGAGCAGGGGAGTTTCAGGTTTTATCGCAAGTTCCAGTGGATCAAGATCATGATATGATTGAGTTTTTGAGTGTGCGGTAACAGCCCTCACCCCCGCTCTCTCCCTCCCGCGTTCGCGAGGACAAGCTTGGAGAGGGAGTATAAAAAAACATAAAAAACATAAGGACAGGTCGCGACCTGTCCTTTTTTGTGTTAGAATTTTGGAGATGAACGAAACAGAAAAAATTTCTCGTGAAATTATTTACAATAAGGCACTTCGCCTACTTGGTCGGCGAGAATATTCGGTTTGGGGATTGACCAAAAAATTGCGGGAAAAGTTCCCTGAAAATTCCGCGGGAATTTTGGAAATAGTTCAAGAATTTGTCGATAAAAGTTGGCTTTCGGACGATAGATTTGCTGATTATTTAGTGCGCGAAAAAGCCGAATATTCTGGTTGGGGAGAACGCAAAATTGTGATGAAACTTAATGAACACAAAATTGATTCAAAAATTATTCAGGAAAAACTCGCGAAATATTTTCCGCCGGAAGTTCAATTAAAAAAAGCGCAAAAATTAGCGTTAGAAAAGGCCCAAAGTTTGAAAATCTCGCGAAAAAAATTAACGGATTTTGAAGAAAGACAAAAAATTAAAAATTTTCTTATTTCTCGCGGGTTTCCTTTTGAGATTGCGCAGAGTGTGGTGGAAAAAATATAAAATTTCCCCCTTGAGAAAGGGGGATTCAGTCTTCGCTAAAGCTACGACCGACAAGTAGGGGGATTTACTAAAAAGATTATTCTTTTCTCTGACTTTTTTATGATGAAAATGGCAGGAATGGTTTTTTAGAGGACAGGTCGCGACCTGTCCCTACTATTTATCTTGAAAATCTCGCGAAATTTTTAATTTTATCCATTTTTTCGGGTAGGGAACGAATATTTTCGTTCCTAATTATTTTCCTTTTTAATTGGATTTGTTTTTTGTGGAGCGAAGATATTCGCTCCCTACGAATTTTTTCGCGGGATTTTTATTGTAAAGCGTGAATTAAACTGCCTACGCCAGCGGTCAGTAAGCCGACTAACAAACTAGAAATAAGCAGTCCAATGGAGATGAACTTCATAGATTTCCAGTAGGAAAGTCCGAATAAATAGGCGATAAGCGCGCCGGTCCAGCCGCCGCTGCCGGGTAGGGGAATGGCAACAAAGAGAATTAAGGCGATTTCGCCCCATTTGGATAATTTTCCCGCGAATTTATCGCGAGTTTTAGCGAAAATTTTCTTCAAAATCTCGCGAAAAATAGCAATTTCCCAAAACAAACTAACAATTAACGGCAGAATTAAAAGCAATAAAGCAACGGCAACGATATTTCCCAAAAATCCCGCGAAAATTGCCCACCAGATATTCAAATCAAACTGCGCGTAGCCCAAGGGAATTGCCAACCTCAATTCGGTCAGCGGGATCATCGCGGTGAGAAAAGTTTGCCAAAGTCCGTTTAACATCGTGCGAATCTTATTTTTTCGCGGGATTTTGTCGAGTTTCTCAATTTACTTTTTGCCATTTTTGCCTATAATTAACACGATTAAAAACACTTTTATGAAAGTTGGTGATTCAAAATATTTCGCGGGATATCAGGCAGAAATTGGGCAAAAAATTGCCGACTGGATTGCGGAATTTGATTTTTCCGAAAAACCGCAAAATTTAGATTTTTTGACGAAGGCTTCGGCTGTTTATTCTTCTAATATTGAAGGGAATACGATTGATTTAAATTCTTTTATGAATTACGAATTAAGCAAAACGAAGTTTAAATCAGCCAAAGAAATCGCGGAAATAGAGGATTTGGTGGAGGCTTATAAATACGCACAGAAAAATGATTTAACCGAAGAAAATTTTTTACAAGTTCATCGGATTTTGTCTAGAACTTTGTTAATCAAAAGTAAACGCGGGAAATATCGCGAAGAATCGGTGGGGGTTTTTGGGAAACAAGGTTTGATTTATCTCGCACTAGAAGCAGAACATGTTGTGCCTGAAATGCAGGAATTTTTCCGCGAAATTTCCGAACTCCTCAATCGCTCACTTTCTGCTAGCGAAACTTTTTATCATGCGTCTTTGATTCATTTAAAACTCGCTCATATTCATCCTTTTATGGACGGAAATGGGCGAATCGCCAGGTTGTTAGAAAAATGGTTTATAGCAGAAAAACTCGGCAAAAAGTTTTGGCAACTTCCCGCGGAGGAATTTTATAAAAATAATCAGGAAAAGTATTACCAAGCTATTAATTTAGGCGTAAATTATTATGAATTAGATTATGATAAGTGTTTGGATTTTTTAAAACTTTTACCAAATTGTCTGAAGAAATAAAAATTTCGCGGGATTTTGTCGAGTTTAGAAAACCTGCTTTGTGCCGGCGCGGATGAGTTTGCGATTGAGGTCAAGACCTTCCAGATGGCAATTTTCGTCAATTACGGATTGCGAAATGTGGCAATTTTTAAGCGTGGTATTTGGATAAATTATCACATTATGGAGTTTGCAATCCTCTATCACGCAGTTTTCTCCAATAAAAACTTTGCCTGAAAATTTGTTAGAAATTTTCTTTAAGTTCGAACTTGGTATGTGTTTAGAGTTATTAAGTTCGAACTTGTGGAAAATTTCGCGGGATTTTGAAATTTCGCGGGATTTTAAAATCTTTAAGTCCAGACTTGGTGCATTCCCTGAATCTTTAAGTCCGGACTTGTGGATTTTTAGGGGGGTTGTTTGCAATTTCTGATGCGCGTCCAAATAAGTTTCAAAACTTCCAATATCAAACCAATCGCTAGCGACAACTTCCGCCAAAACCTTTTTCTTCCGTTTCAGCAGCTCGGGGAAAATTCCGCCGAGAGCGTCGGGTGATTTTTTTGCGAAATCATGCAAAATCGGCAACAAGTCTTTACCAATTGCCATAAAACCGGTGGAAACAATTTTGGAAGTCGGTTTTGCCGGTTTTTCCGCGAAATTTATAACTCGTCCGTCTTTAATTTCCAAAACTCCAAATTTTCGTGCTTCGTGTAGCGAAGAAACTTCGCGAGCCACTATTTTTGCCTCATCGTCTGCACAAAAAAGTTGTTCAATTTCCAGTCCCGGTAAAATATTGTCTCCCGCCAAAACTAGAATCGTTTCCTCAATATTTTTTTCGCGGGAAACTGCCGAAAGTGCGCCGAGCGCCCCCAGTTTCTGCCCGTCCGAATAAGCGTCTTCGCAAAAAATTTCTACATTTGTTCGTCCCAGTTTTTCTAATTCTTGCTGAAAATCCGCGAAAAATTTAGAATTTGTCAGCAAAATTGCCTCCATTTCCGCCGGGATTTTTTCTAAAATATGTGCCAAAATCGTCTTTCCGTCTAATAATAAAAGCGGTTTGGCGCGATTTTCACAAAGCGGCCACAAGCGTGTCGCAAATCCGCCGGCTAGAATTAAAGCTTTCATCGCCTGAATTGTAGTGGAGCATTTGAAAAAATCCAAAAAATAAGGTATAATTGACCGACTGATGATTTTCGTTATCATTTAGTCGCGAAAAAATGACTAAAATTACAAGCCAAAAACAAATAGAAAAAAGGTTTCTCGCGGAAATGGGCGAGGAGCTGGGCGATGTTGATAATCATTTAGAAGATTTGAAGTTATCGGAAACGGTTAGTAAGGCGGTTAGTGAGAAAATTCCAACAAGTTCTCAAAAAGGGAAAACACAAAAAGTTGAGAAAAAGACGAATACCTCAATTTTCGCGGGAATTTCGGATAAGATTTACGGAATTTTGGGAAGCAAGGCTGCCAAAGAGGTGATTTTGCCGTCAATTACGGTGCAAAAGAAAAGAGTTCGGCGCTCGCTTGAGAAAGAAAAATCAAAACTTATTGCGCAGGCGGATAAGATTAGAAACGCGCGAAAATTTAATGCCAGCGCTTTGGAAAAGACAATTTTGCAGATTCGGCATATTCAGGAAATGCTTGATGAGCTATTTAGTTTCGCCAAAGCCAAAATCACGGAACTTTATAAGAAGTATTATTTGAAGATTGGGTAGAGGAAGTTAGTAGTTAATAGTTAAAAGTTAATAATTTTTGTAGGGGACGGTTTGAAACCGTCCCTAATTAAAATAATTCCTTTTTTGTAGGCGCGAATTCGAATTCGCGCTTTCGAGAGAAAATTTCGCGGGATTTTCTAGAAATTAACAATTAAAAGTTAATAATTTTTTTCTTTGCTTTGTAGGGGCGATCCCTTGTGGTCGCCCAATAATTTGAATTCTGTTTTTTTGGACACCCATAAAGGGCGTCCCTACATTTTTTGTAAAATCCCGCGAAAAAATTTGTAGGGAGCGAATATATTCGCTCCACAAAAAATAAATCCAATAAAAAAGGAAAATAATTAGGAACGAAAATATTCGTTCCCTACGTGGAAAAGGAATATATTAAAATTTCGCGGGATTTTCTAAATTTATAATGTAAAACATTTTATTTTGATTTTCAAGGCAAACTTTTTGACAGAATTTAGTTTAGCGAGTAGAATGCTTTGAACACTTCGGAAGAGGCAGGTAATCCTTGCTGAAAACTCCTCGCACTCTTCCGGTGTTCCTCTCGATCTTTCACACAATCATTCATTCACCACAAAGTTAGAAAGCTTTGAGTCAATGATAGCCATTCGGCTGGTTAGGTTTTCCTTTCCAGCTTCAAGGTTTTGTCGTTGCCTCAAATGCTTTCTGCTTTACGATGTCGTCCAGAAGCTTACCACTTCATTGGATGCATCAGAAACGCGTGAAGGCGAAATCAGGAGCGACTTTTCTGCTGAGACCTTAGGAAATTATTTCTTAATCTCTCAGAAAGACGACTCCGATTAAAATTTCTTTAACCGAAGCCGCCTTTCACAAAAGCCGTTTCTGATAGATTTAGACTTCTTCTTTCCGGAATTTTGAAAAAAATCCCGCGACTTTTTAGTCCACCGAAGCTTTAGCGAAGGTGGAAAAAAAGAAAAAAGACATATTCCCTCACGAATATATCTTTTCGAAAAAGTTTCTAAATCACTTCCTACTGCTCGTAGTTTATTTGATTGACAATTTATTGTCAAATTATCTAAAAACTACATCAGAGCACCGATTGGAATCGCGGTTTAATTCAGATTTATTCTGAATTAAAGAAAAAGTCCCAAGTAAAGCTAAGTAAATAATCGGGCTGGTAACCCATCAAAGAACCATTCAACCCTCCCACTCATTCTAATGAGCACCCGCGGAGCAACCGAATGGTTCTTTTTTTTGAAAATTTCGCGGGATTTTTGAAGACAAATCACCCTAAATCCCTTTATCAAGAGGGACTTTATTTATATGTATTCTGGAAATCCACATAAAAAACAAAAATATTGCCTATTCCCCCTTGACAAAGGGGGCGAGGGGGATTTGCTAATTTCCCGCGAAATTTTTTAATTACCTAAATAGTTCGCTTGGTCTAGTTGGTTAAGAACAATTGGTCGTTTGTCGGCAGGGATTCTGATTAAATCTTTTAAGGTTGCATTAGTTAATACACCTTGCATTATCAAATCTGACATCATCATAAAAATGTTAAAATCAGTTAGATTTGTTTCTTGGTAATGGTTTATTAAGGTGTTTATTCTATTGAGATATTGGTATGAAAGACTACGAGTTTCTTTTTCAGATAAATCTTTCAACGAATACATTGTCTCAATTATTTCTAATATTTCTTCTCTTAATAATTTTGTTAATTCATGATTTTTCATATTTTAATTAAATTTATTTTCCTTATTATGTCAAGTATTGACAGGAAAATTCTTTGGCAAAATTAATTTTTCAGGTAAAATTCCCGCGAAATTTAACAACAATTAAAAATGGGACTATTTGGACAAGCTCGTGATATGTACAAGCTACAAAAACAAGCTAAAAAAATTAAAAAAGAATTAGAAAAAATTCATATTTTCGCGGAATCTGACGGGATTAAAGTGACCGTCGCTGGTGACCAATCAATCGTTAAAGTTGAAATTTTGGACGAAGCAGTTTTATCTGATCCGAAAAAAGTTGAAAAAGCTTTTATGGACGCGACAAATCGGGCGATGAAAAAATCACAACAAGTTTCGGCAGAAAAAATGAAAGCGCTAATGGGCGGATTAGGTGGTATGTAAAACCACTAAAGCTCCTTATCAGGGGGCTTTTTTAAAAAAATATTTAAAAATTTCGCGGGATTTTAAGATGAAAAAATTGCTTGCCTTTATATCATTAGTTCTTGTGCTTTACTTTGGAGCGCGGTTTTATTTAGCGATAACGCGACCGAATTCTGATTACGACACGCGCGTACAAATCACCATTCCCAAAGGCGCTTCGCTAAAAACAATTGCCGACAAATTAGAAGAAAAAAATTTGATTTCGGATAGTTTGGCGTTTCAGATTTATTCGCGGTGGAATAATCTCGCGACCAAATACCAAGCCGGAGAATACATTATTCCGAGCAATTTAACTTTTTCAGAAATTGCCAACGACTACCTTTTGCACGGAAAATCCCGCGAAATTAAGGTGACTATTCCCGAGGGAAGCACAATTAAGCAAATTGACAAAATTCTCGCGAAAAAATTGCTAATTGAGCCGGGCGAGTTTGAAAAATGTACGAATTTTTGTGATTTGGGCTTTCGGATTGACTCGTTGGAAGGATACTTATTCCCGAGTACCTACTATGAAAATCGCGAGAATTTTTCGAGTAAAAAATTTATACAAAGACTTTATAACACCTTTCGTCAACAGATAAAACCTTATCAAAAAGATATTTCTGAATCGGGACATACTTTAAACGAAATTGTGATTGTGGCGTCGATGATTGAGCGGGAAGCGTTTGGGGATAGCGCCGAAGAAAAGGCAATGATTGCCGATGTGATTTGGAAAAGGATTAATGACGGAATTCCGTTGGGGATTGATGCGACGACGCGTTATGAATTAAATGAATGGCAGCGACCACTTTACAGCGAGGATTTCGCGAAAGATTCGCCATACAACACGCGCCGAAAACGCGGGCTTCCGCCAACCGCTATTTCCAATCCCGGTTTGGATTCGCTCAAAGCGGCAATTTTCCCGCGAAAAAATGAGTATTACTACTATTTGCACGATTCTCAGGGGAAAATCCATTTTGGAAAAACTTTGGAGGAACATAATCGGAATAAGTATAATTATTTGTGATTTTGTTATTCCTTTGTCATTCTGGTTTGTCCAGAATCTCTTGATTCTCGACATTGAGGTGTAGACGAATAAGTCCTTAACTTTATGTTTGGCGAGAATGACTAAACTAGAAATTTCGCGGGATATTTTTCTTTAATTTATTAAACTTGTGTATTGCTTTTTTGTTGATTTTGTGATAGAATGGTGATGTTTTTAAATTAAATAAAAAATGTCAGAAGTTCCAAAAACAAGATTAGAGAGAGAATTAGCTAAAGCAGAAGAAGATTTCTTAGAAGGAAAAAAAGAAATAGAAAAAAAGTATGCAGATAATCCTTTACAACTAAAAATAGTTTTAAGTGCCCATGAATCTGCATATGAAAGTATTAAGAGAACAATTATTGCCATGGATGAAAAATTGCAAACAGTTGTGCAGGAAGCAAAGAAATCTGTAGATGATTCTGATAAAAAATATCCATCAGTTGCAAATAAAGAAATAACTGATGTTGTAAAAGCAGCAATTGACCGCATTGCTAATAGATAAAATTTTCGCGGGATTTTAGAGTATTTTGTAATCTTCGGATATTTGCTCAATGCTTTCTACACGCGGTTTTTTGTTTTTGAAATTTAGATGGATTATTTCTGTTTCCGAGAATTTGACACCTACATGAGTAAAAAAGCGATTTGTTTTTCGGTGTTTCGATTTTAAAAAAACTATATCGCCAATTTCACATTCCTTAAAGGTTTTAAATCCTTTCCTCTGGAAATCGGCTTCTCTGTCTTCAAAATTAACTTTAATTTTGGGGATTTCTAAAATCCCGCGAATTTTTCTGGCAAAATCCAGACAATCTAACTTGTTTAGCTCGGAATTTCGCCTGTTCCCTTGAGCATACGAGCAATCACCGATTTTATTTAGTGCTTCAATTATTTTTTTTGAAGTAATACTCATAATTTCGCGGGATTTTTATGTCCCCCCGCTTAAGGTTAAGCGGGGGCTAGGGGGCGTTTGATTTTTTATAAACACCCCTTTAATTCCCCTCTTTTAAAAAGAGGGGAGAAATTGGAATCTAAACCATTGTATCTGGAATTGGGAATTTTAAGCATAATTCGCGGATTTCTTCGCGGATTTCGGCTTTTACTTCGTCATTATCAATGTTTCGTAGTGCCTTAATCATCAATTCCGCGACGCGAGTTGCTTCGGCTTCTTTCATTCCACGAGTGGTCATCGCCGGTGTTCCGAAACGAATTCCTGACGGATCAAGCGGTTTACGAGTATCTCCCGCAATAGAATTCATATTCAAAGTAATTCCGACTTCGTCCATCACTGTTTGCGCTTGTTTTCCGGTCACGCCCAGTGATCCGTAAACATCCGCTAGAAGCAAATGGTTGTCAGTTCCACCACCAATTAGGCGAATTTCTTCATCCAAGAAAACTTTTTCCATCGCTTTGGCGTTTTTCAAAATTTGTTTAGCGTATTCCTTAAATTCCGGTTTCAACGCTTCCCCAAAAGCCACCGCTTTTGCTGCAATTGTGTGCATGTGCGGTCCACCTTGCAGTCCAGGGAAAACCGATTTATTAATTTTTTTCGCGATTTCTTTATCGTTACAAAGAATCAGTCCACCACGCGGTCCGCGCAAAGTTTTATGCGTTGTTGTTGTGATAATATCAAACCCGTAATCGAACGGATTTTTAACCACTCCCGCAGCTATTAAACCTGCAATATGCGCCATATCCGCCATCGCGATCGCACCGACTTCTTTGGCGATGTCCGCGATTTTCTGATAATCAAGTTCGCGAGAGTAAGCTGAAAATCCCGCGAGAATTATCTTTGGTTTGTGTTCTAACGCCATTTCGCGCAAGGCTTCGTAATCAATTTCTCCAGTTTCGATATTTTTCATTCCGTAACGCACGAAATTAAAAATTTTCGCGATATAAGTGACGGGATGTCCGTGTGTTAGGTGTCCTCCGTGGCTCAAATCCATTCCGATAACGGTATCACCCGGTTCTAAAAGCGCAAAATAAGTCGCGATATTAGCTGGTGCCCCGGAATGCGTTTGTACATTAGCGTATTCACATTTGAAAAGCTGGCAAGCTCGTTCGATACAAATTCGTTCGACAATGTCGGTGTAGTCTTGTCCACCATAATATCGTCGCCCCGGATAACCTTCGGAATATTTGTTGGTAAAACATGATCCGTTGGCTTCCAAAACTGCTTTGGAAACATAGTTTTCAGAAGGAATTAATTCGAGACCTTCGTTTTCTCGTTTTTCTTCACCGCGAATAGCGCTGGCGATTTCAGCATCTTGTGCTTCGATGAAGGGGATTGCTTGTGGAGTACTCATTTTTTTAAAGGGGTTAATAAATAAAAAAAAGTTAAAAGTTAATAGTTAAGAGTTAAAAGTTATGGAATATTTTTTATATTTTGTTTGGTTGTTTGGATAATTTTCGTCAGAATTTTAATAATTTCGCGACAATTTGTCTCATAAGATTTATAGTTAATATCAACAATTTTACTTTTTTCTAATAATTCAAGCCAGTAAGCTGTTTCGTGGGCTTCTTTAAAAGCAATATAAATTTTCGCGAGAAAATCTTTTTTAGTTTGTCCTGCCTGCGCTTCACGAATATTTGCCCCAATACTTGTCGCACTTTTCAATAATTGTCTGGAAATTACAAACTCCTTTGTTTCTACAAGTTTTTTATATAAAGAAATAACATCCAGTGAAAATTGAGTGGTTTTTTCGCGAATTAGGTTTGGTGCATTCATATTTTAAAGAAGAAAAAACAATTAATTATTAACTATTAACTTTTAACTATTAATTGTTTTTTCGTCCTTTTCCGATACGGCGTGGGGGCTTGAATTTCAATTTCATTTTCGTTTACATTCTAAACACCGCTAAAAGAGTTGTCAAAAAAATTGAAAATTTCGCGGGATTTTAAAATTTAATACTAATAAGTTTTCGCCATTTAGCTGTTTTTTTGCTACCTTTGTATTTAGGCTTGTAGTTTAGTGCTTCAATAGAATCGTTTAAAAAGTCAGATAAAAATCCTAAAAGCACAAGAACAACTATTGGGACAAACCAGAGTGGGGAATTTCTAGGTATAGAAATTAGTTTTATTAAAAATTCAGTGAACTCTTTTTCTGGGCTTACAGAAGCAATTCCACCTAAAATTAAAAATGCTATGAATAGCGAGAGGAAAATTAATGAAGAAATGCGTTTAATGATTCGTAGAATCGTTATTAGTGAAGTTTTGTATTTATTTTTCATTTCTCGTTATTTTACCAAAAAAAGCACTTTGTTTCAAATTTCGCGGGATTTTAGTTCGCTTCAAAAAGTTCTTTGTTTATCCCGGCTAATCGTAAAATTCCTAAAAGTGTTCCTTGGGGAAGTACTTTTACTTTGGTTGGAACAATTGTTACTTTTCCGGTTTTTTTATTTTTCATCTTCAAGTGGCTTCCTCTCTGAGACACTACTAAAAACCCCAGTTTTTCTAGTCTCTTAATAACTTCATCAGAGGAATATCTTTTAGGCATGTAAAGCCATTTTACCAAACTTTATATTTTTTCGCGGGAAATCTTCCTCCGGTCTATCCGACAAATATAATTCTACCGCCTCGGGGAGTTTTTTTATAGCTTCTTCGGCAGTTTTACCACAAGTTGTGACCCCCGTAAACAAGCATTGGATTACCCAACCTTCTGGTTCTTGCCATAGTGTGTAAGCAATATTTTTCATATTTTCAGTATAATATCAAAGAATAAAAATGCAAATTTCCCGCGAAATTTTGCTAATTGCTACGAGTTTACTTAAAATCACGAGGAGATGGAACTTTCCAATTTAGAAATCGAGAAACTTGTCGCGCGGGCGCAACGCGGGCAAGAAGAGGCGTTTTCTGAATTGTTTGATTTCCTTTATCCGAAAATTTCGCGATATATTTCTTTTCGCGTTAACGCCGAAGATGCCGAAGACCTTATTTCTGAAGTGTTTTTACGCGTCGTGGATAAATTGAAAAAATATAAAAAAACGCCCAAAGGGAATTTTTCGGCGTGGGTTTTTCGGATTGCGCACAATTTGGTCATCGATTTTTACCGCAAAAAAAAGGATTTATTGCAATTAACTAATCCCGAAACGGGAGAGTTGCAATTTGATATTCCAGATTCGGCGTTAAATCCGCACGATTCGGCGGTTCAACACGAGGAACACCGAAAAATCCGCGAAATTTTGAAAAAACTTTCTGACACACACCGCGAAGTTTTACAGCTTAAATTTCTAGAAGGATTTTCTAACGCCGAGATTGCCAAAATTATTGGGAAATCGGAAGTCAATGTACGGGTTATCCAGTTGCGGGCTTTGCGAGAACTGCGAAAACATTTTCCGGAGGAAGAGGTTTAAGGAAACTCTGAGAAATAAACGGTATTTAGAGTTAATAGTTAAAAGTTAATAGTTAATAATTAGGGCTGGAAACGAGCTTCTAAAAATTTCGCGGGATTTTTCATTTAGCTCCCTCTTTTTTCAAAGAGGGCGGGGGGTGATTTTTTAAAATCCTCCTAAATCCTCCTTTAAAAAAAGGAGGACTTAATTAGTCCAACATTTTATTCACCTCAAATTTGATTCTATTAAGAATATTGGGGATACGGTTGCTCCAAAAGGGGGAAATATCAATTTTCAAAACCTGCTCAATTTCCGGAACATTAATCAAAATCGAGCGCGCTTCTTCGGCAGTTTTTCCCATTATTTGTTTTTTCAGATTGTTTCGCCATTCCAGCGAATCTTTCGTATTTATCGTAAAATCAATACTTTTAACTCCAACCGCTTTGACCGAAACTTTAATATATCGTTTTTCCGCGAAATTTTCCTTATCCAGCAAGTTGTATTCAATCGAATTTTCATCAAGTTGAATTAGTTGCTGGCGACTATCAATAACATCGTTTAGTTTTTTCAACAAATATTTTTTCACAACTTCCTGATCAAAAACTATCCCTGAAACCTCCAATTTTCCAGCAACCTGAAAAGTCTCCGATTCCTTGCCAATCAATTCTTTCGGAAAAACAAAATCAGTAAAATTATTGACCAATAAATCCTTATTTTCCAATAAAACAAACTTTTTTCCTTCGCGACGAGAACGCGCTTGGTTTTCCTTTTTCAAATTCTCAACGGCTTTTGTCTGCAAGACTTCTTCCAATAATTTCGCGGATTTTTCCTCATCTGTTTCGTCCACGATATAGTGCGTCAAAGTCGAACCACCGACCAATGGACCTTTATTAGCTTTAGCGTAATAAAGCTCGCGAAGTTCAGGACGCAAAGCCGGAAAAAATAATTCCGTCCCCGCGGGAATGTTTCCGCGATAACCGATTGGAAAACCGTTTTCATCAACTTTGTCCGCGATAATTTCAACTACTTTTTCACCTGGTTTATCACCTTTTTTCGCGGGAATTGTCACTTTTTTCTGAAACCGAAAAATTAGTCCGTCTTTTGTCGATAACCGCGAAGGCACGAGGAATTTTGGTTTATTGGTTTCATTGAAAAGCGTGATTTTTCCGTGAGCATTTTCAATATCATACCGCCGACCACTAGCGGTAAAACTTTCTTTGCCCTCGATTTGACTACTAATAAAAACGCCCGCGACTTTTGGTAATTCTTCATCAGCTTCATCGATTTCCGCATCTGGCAAAGTTATAAGTACATTTTGAATGACCGGAATTGGCGAAAGTTTCGGTTTCACCACAATTCTCGCGTGTGGCGTAATCCACAACAGAATTCCGCCCAAAAGTCCCAAAATTAACAACAAAATAAAGAAAATCTTGGAACGCGAAGTTTTTTTGCGTCCGGGGTTATGAATTTTGTGTTTTTCAAAAGGTTTTTCCAGAACTTCCTCATTTTTCGCGGGATTTTCCGCGGTTTCTTCATTTTTCGCGGGATTTTTATAACTTGGTTTATTCTTTGGGGGCAACTTTTGTGGCACATAAACATCTTCCAACGGTTTTTCCTCTAAATCCTCGTAATCAGCAGGACATTTGGAATAAACATTGAAATCAGCATTTTTCAAAATATCGCGAATAAATTTCTGCGAACTAATAAATTCCACTTCCTTATCATTTTTCTCGGCAACTTCTTTAATTCGTTTCAAAGCCCTCGTATCGGCGAGAAGAGGGATATTTCCTTTACAAGAAAAAATAATTTTTCGCGGGATTTCTGCTTGAGTAAGAATTCCCAAAACTTCTTTAATAATGTTGATTTTGGAAAGTCGGATTTTTATTTTTTCCATGCGCGGAATAATTTACCGAATTTTCTCTAAAAACAAAACTTGATTTTTATCTTTTTATTTCTAGAATTCCCGCGAAATACTGGGGTGTAGCCAAGTGGTAAGGCAGCGGGTTTTGGTCCCGTCATTCGGGGGTTCGAATCCCTCCACCCCAGCCATAAAACCCCTTAGTCCCCTTGTCAGGGGAAAAATTTGGGAAATCTTGCGTAGTCTTTAAAAAGAGGTAGCTAAAAGGAAAAAAGGAAAAAATCCCGCGAAATTTCGCCACCATAGCTCAGCGGTAGAGCACTTCCATGGTAAGGAAGGGGTCTCGAGTTCAAGTCTCGATGGTGGCTCCATCCTATGCTAAAGCTACGGATGGCACAGCCAGTAAAAATTAAATAAGCCCTTGTGGCTTTTTTTAATAGCTGATAAGTCTAAAAGTTAAAAAGATAAAAAGCGGCACTTTAATTAATAGTTAAAAGTTAATAGTTAAGAGTTGAGAAGAGAAATTTTGACGATTGTTCTTAAGAAGAAAATCCCGCGAAAAATTTTAGACGAAAGCGCGAATTCGAATTCGTGCCTATAATTTTTTTACATTTCGGAAAGCGCGATCACGCAACCGCGCCTACAAAAAAGGAATATCCCCTAAAAAAATAAAGC
>JALVIB010000006.1:32428-41439 GCA_027028725.1 Candidatus Altimarinota bacterium | reverse complement strand
CATCCGAAGCTCGCTAGAGTTTTTAAAGGTCCTCCTACGCACAAGGCTACGGAGGACATCCTTCTTCAACAGAAAAGATGGCAAACTTTATACAAGAAGATGGCTTGCCATCCGAAGCTCGCCAGAGTTTTTAAAGGTCCTCCTACGCACAAGGCTACGGAGGACATCCTTCTTCAACAGAAAAGATGGCAAACTTTATACAAGAAGATGGCTTGCCATCCGAAGCTCGCTAGAGCGAAGGATGGTGGAGGTGGCCGGACTCGAACCGGCGTCCAAAGAGGAAATCAAGATCCTTCTACGCTGATAGCCCCGCCTAATTTACATGTAAATGGCTATAAAGCGGGGCAAAAAACCACTTACATGCGCGGGAAAGTTGTCCTCAGTAAAATCCCGCGAAATTTTTACCGAGTAAGGTCTTAAATAAAGCTAACAACCGTTAGACCAAAATTGCTAGCTACACGCGAGCAAAATGGCTCAAGCGCGATTTGATGAGTTTGGTTTAAACTACACCGCGAAAGCGTAAGCTCCACGGAATCGGTTCAAACCAAAGTGTCTTCGTAAGTTTGCACTTATTTATCGTTAGATTGGATCTCCCGGCGAACCTAACACGCCGTCAACGCCAGATATCAATTTCTGATCTCCCTGTCGAAACCTAGCACCCCCGAAAAATCAAAGAACAGGTCTGCATTGTGCCACAAAAGTTTTTTTAAGTCAATTGTCGAACCTCGGAAATCCCGCGAATTTTTTCTAGTTTCTGGATTAGCACAGAAAGTTCTGATTCGGAATTTATCATCAGTTCAAAAACCAAAGTTGCTGTTTTTTCCAGTGGTTTACTATCGTATTTAACATTTTTGATATTAATTCCCAAGTCGGCAATTTCTATCGTACAGTCGCGCAAAATCCCCACTCGGCGCGTATTAGTGACGACAGAAATTTTCGCGAGTTTTTGGTAAACTGCTTCAAAAAATCGTTCCGGATCAAGGTTCGCCAATTCCTCACAATCCGCTTCGTGAATAGTGAATTTCGGACTACGAGATTTATAAGCGATTAAATTTTTCCCCATTCCCGGCTCACAACAAGTCGCAAATTTATAAGGCAAACCGGTTGTGCTTCCAATAACTAGTTCTGGCTTTGCTTCAATTTTCTTAATTTTTCGCGGGATTTGTGGGTGAGGTTTAGTTTTAAGGCTTTTTTTCGCGGGATTTTCCAACTTTTGCGGAATTGGCACGCCCGCTTTCCGTAACTTGTTTTGAATTTTGTCGCGCGCACTAGCCGATTTCACAAACTTCAACCACAACGGATTTGGTAGTTTTCCTTTTTTGGTAATAATTTTTACGACATCTCCGTTTTTCAACGGATGATTCAACGGCTTAATCGATCCGTTAACAATTGCTCCCACACAAGAATCCCCGATATCAGAGTGAATTGAGTAAGCAAAATCAACCGGTGTCGCATTTTTTGGCAAAAATTTCACATCTCCCTGCGGTGTAAAAACATGCACTTTTTGTTCCAAAATTGATTGGGAAACTTCCGCGAAAAAATCCTCGGCGCTAGCCGGTTCGTGGTAAGATATTTTGTGCGGAATCCACGAAGTTTTTTTGATGTATTCTTCGTTAAAAGACGAATGTCCCAATTTTTTGTAAGCCCAGTGTGCTGCCGGACCTTTCTCTGCATCAAGGTGCATTTTTTCGGTCCGAATCTGAATTTCTATTGGTAATTTGGATTGCCCCAATCCCAAAACGGTTGTATGCAAAGACTGATATCCGTTCGCTTTGGGAACGGAAATATAGTCTTTAAACCGCCCCGGGATTGGTCGCCAATGACTATGAAAAAGCCCCAAGGCCCGATAACAATCGGCTTTGGTCCGCACAATCATCCGTAAACCAAGTAGGTCAAAAACTTCATCAACATGATTTAGTTTTTTGCGTTTCATCTTTTTGTAAACAGAATAAATCGTTTTTTCGCGACCAGACAGTTCAACAATTTCGTCCAAAAAACCTTCTTTTTGCGCGATTTTCAAAATATCTTTGCGCGCTTGTTTAATAAATTTCTCGCGAATTTTTCTGGTTTCAGCAATTTCACGAGTAATTCTCTCAAATTCAACTGGATGCAAAACTCTGAAACACTCCGTTTCAATTTCTTTTTTAAACTCAAATAATCCCAACCGACTTGCCACCGGCGCGTAAACTTCCAGCGACTCGCGCGCGATTCGTTCCTGTTTTTCGCGTCGCACATGGTGTAAAGTTTTCAAATTGTGAATACGATCCGCGAGTTTAATAAAAATCACGCGAATATCTTTTCCCATGGCGATAAAAAGCTTTTGGAAATTCTCAAATTTCTGTTGATAAGCCTCTTTCTGCACTCGAACTTTCGCGACTTTTTCCACCCCCTCGCACAAAAACCGAATATCTTTCCCAAACTCTCGTTCGATATCATCCGCCGTAATCGGCGTATCCTCGATAACATCATGCATCAAACACGCCGCCACTGTTTCAATGTCAGGATTAATTGATAACAAAATTTTGGTCGCCGCGATAGGATGAATCATATACGGCTCCCCGGAATACCGTTTTTGTTCCCGATGCGCTTCCTCCGCATACCAAAAAGCTTTTTCAATGATTTTCTCCTTTTTTTTCGACAAATCAGGATAATACCCGCGAATTTTCGCGAGAATTTCCTGTAAATCGCTGGCTAAATCTAAATTTTTCGTCATCGGTTTGTTGTTTGTTTAGTACCACAAATTATGTCAGACAAGCCCCATTTTGTCCAATTCAAAAATCCCGCGAAATTTTACTGCGGACTGATGGCTTCGGAAAATTTATCAATCGATTTTTGCCCTTGTTCAATGCCTTCGCGAATTTTGGCAATTGATTCCTGAAATTTTTGAACCGAATCCTTCAAATCGTTGTATCTTTTTTCTAAATCACTGATTTTTTGCTCAATTTCGGCTTTTTTCGCTAAATATTCTGTTTTTTTCGCGGAAATTTGTTCGTTAATTTTCGCGAGTTTTTCGCTAACACTTAAATCAGGATTAGCAATTGTCGCCAATTCTTCTCTTTCCGAAACTAGTTTTTCCAAAGGTTCTTGATATTCATTTTTTAAATCATTATAGCGTTTTTCGATTTGATCTTTTTCCGCGAGGAATTGTGCTTTTTTGTCTTTATACGAAAAATTGCTGATAGATGTTTTTAAATCCATAGCAGGATTAACTACGAGTTGCTGAAATTTCGCGGGATTTTTTTGATGAAAAACAAACAGCCCGACAACAATAACAAAAGCATAGCCGAGAAATTTATTCATTAATTAGTTGTTAAACAAGTCTTGCAAATTCCCGCGAAATTTTTTAATTTTTTCCACTGCTTGAGCTAGATTTTGCGGATTAACTTGTTTTTTTATTCCCTGATTAGTGCGAATTTTCCCCGGTAAAAATCCGTTAACTTTCATCACGGTTGCGCATTCTGGACACTCAATATAAAAAATTAATCCATTTTTACTATTTGAATCTATTTCCGTTCTCCCGCGATATAAATCAGTCTCCCCACAGCGTGGACAATTCACAGTACTGAAAACATGATTCATAATTCGGCGAATTTCACTCTGTTTCATCACTCCTCATTTTAATTAATTTGAGGAATAGAGCAAATTTTTTGTATGCCCTATACTTTATTTGTTTGATTTTTCGCGGGATTTCTGATAGAATTTGGGGATGAAAAAAATTCTTGCATTTAAATTTCCAAAAGAAAATCCCGCGAAATTTGTATTTCAAGAGTTTCGTGAAGATTATTATGATGATGAATATGAGCAATATGAGCAACAGCAAGAGCAACAAGTAGCAGAACAACAAAATATTTTTAGACAACTTTGGCAAAAAGAAAAACCTTACTCTCTTCAATCTTACTCTCTTCAAAAAAACATAGACAACAAGAGTGAGAAAAATGATCAAAAACCTGATGATATATTTTCAAATAATATTATTTTGAATGTTATTAAAAATTTACCAAAACAGAATCAAGAAAAGTTCTACACTGGTCTAAAAAGATATCTTGATATTGGATCATATGCAGAATCATTAAAAAATTATAATGAAAGTGAGATAGATAAAATAAAATCCCAAAATAAATATTATTTAACTAGTATTAAGCTCCCACCTGAAGTTAACGAACTTATTAATCTTATAAATAATAGCGATTCAAAAAAAGAAGATAAAGAAAGAACCATTAAGAATATTTTGGACAAATTTTTTGAAGTAACAAGTCAAAAGACGGTTATTAACGAGTTATATAAGAATAAAGAGTTTTTCAAAAAAATAATCAAAGAAGCAGAAGAAGCTAAAAAAAAAGGTGTAAATGATTTTTGGGAGAATATAGCAAGTGGTGGAAAAACCGAGACAGACAGAAAAAAATTTAAAAAATTATTTGATTCAGAAGAAGCTTTTAATGCATATATCAATAAATCATTTTATGCAAATGCTTTTTATACAACTACTAGAGAGTCTAAAATTGATAATCAATTTAGTGTTTTAAAAGGTGACAAAACGAAAGACCAAGCACAAACAGACTATAATAAAGACGTTCAAGATCAAATTGGAGATGATGGAGAATTAAAAGAATTTTATTCACAAATTAAAAAAAGTGCTAAAAAATATGAAATAGAGAAAACAGCTGAACGACTCTATGCAGCTTCTTTAAAAGATCCAGAAACAAAAAACACTGTTAAAAAAGAAAAAATTACTGAATCTGTCGGAGCGGCGGAAAAGTCCGGAATTAACCTTAATGCAATTAATAAAGTATCTTCTGACAAAAAGGGGAATACCTATTTAGCTTTAAATGAAACTACACTTCCCCATGGACTTAAACTTCCGGTCACCATTAAAGTTGATAAAAATGGTGAAACTTCAATGATAACTCCCTATTTTGATGAACCTCATCCTTTTTCGAACAAAGAAGAGCTCTCTAAAATTGTTAAACTCGCAGAATATAACGCTATTCTGAGTCAAATTGTTAAAAAGGATTTAGGGCAAGATGAAGCGGAAAAGTTAGAAGGAAAATTTACAGATAAGTATTTTAAGAGATTTATAGAATCTTTTGAAAAAATATCAGTAGGAAAAAATAAGAAATCATTTTTTGAACAAATTACGAATGAAATCGTTAACAGAGAAAAAGAGTCTTCGGGAAAATCTTTATTAACTTTATCTGAAAAAACTTCTGAAATACGAGAACAAAAACTTCATGATATAGCAGCATCTTTAACAAATAAAGAACAAGACGATAGAGCAGAAGGTGGTGGAAATGAACACTGGGCTGGAGAAATGCTAGCTTAAATATATTTGAAAATCCCGCGAAATTTTGCTTTTTATTAAAATTAAAAATAAAATTTGAATATGAAAGCTTTTTATAAATCACTATCATTAGGTTTTGCTGCTGCGATTACCAAATATCTTTTATGGAAATTTGAACTTACTTTTTGGGATTTGGGATTAATTAGTATTTCAGGGTTAGTGGCAGGAGTTTTCTTTATCCTTTCCATTATGTTTAAATCCGCCTTAAATGATTATAAAACTGCCGAAAAAAATGTTTGTTTTATTCGCGGGAAAATTTGCTCTATGAATGACATTAACATGAATGCTGCCCTTTTGTCTAAGGGAAAATATCTCCCCCAAAAATTAGGGAAATATTTGATTGAAATGTTAAGAGAAATCAAAAGATATCTTCAAGGTAATGAGAATTTCAGCGAATTACAAGACAAAATGAATGGACTTGTTCAAGAATCGGTAGTTTTAGATGACATTCTCCCTGCGAATAAAGTTAGTCGTTTTCAGCAGTATCATGATAGTTTAAGAGGGTTCGTAAGTTATTTAGAGTATGCGAAATTTTTAAATTTTCCTAAAGTTGGCTATGTTTTCCTCGATTTTTTCATTTTTTCTATCTTTGTTTTACAAATATTTTCCAAAACAAATGATATTATGCTTGAAACAGTTTTTGTTTTCTCTCTTTTTTCTGTTTTAATTTTTTTCGCAGAACTTATTCACGACATTGATCGTCCATTTGAAAAAGGAAAAACTTCTTTTGCAGTTGATCTCAAGCCTTTAGATATCGGGATGCAAACTATCAAGAAATCACTTGAAGATTTCAACCAAAATCCCGCGAAATTTTAGTGTTTTTTCCCGCTAAACATTTCAATAACAGGCTTTACATAGTCGTTTATCTGCATCAAAACTTCAAGCGGTTTTCGTACATAATCACCAAAAACTTCCGCGAAATAATTAATTTTGCTAATCGTGCGATTTAAATTTAGTAAAAATCGTGCAACAACTACAACTAGAATTAAAAAACCAAATCCAAAACATAAGTACATAATTTCGAGAGCGTGAGCGATAAGGTAATCCATTTTTTAAGTTTTATTTTACGATTTGTTTTTATACAAATCTGTTCATTATATCAAATTTTTCTACTTTTTTCCAATTTTTGTATAAACCCATAACATATTGGACGAATGGGAGCAAATGAAAAGAAGACAAAAATTTTTCAATGGGAGCATTATAATCTAAAGCAGTATAAGGGCGAAAGAAATTGCATTGCAATAAGATAGTAATTAACAAAATTATTCAAAATGTGTGGAGGGTTGCTGACAAGAGATATGCAGGTTTCCTCTTGAATGGTACAATTAAATCGTTCAATGAAAGAATTTTTTTATCCCGCGAAATTCTGTCCCCCTTCCAAGGGGAAAATAGGGGGTTAAATTTTAAGAGTGGCTTTTTTTAGAAATCCCTCTAAACCTTCCAGCAGGTCTTTTCTTTCTTAATAAGGACTTAATTGATAGAATTTATTCGATGAAAAA
Organism: Candidatus Altimarinota bacterium; assembly: GCA_027028725.1. Classification (GTDB taxonomy): domain Bacteria; phylum Patescibacteriota; class Gracilibacteria; order UBA4473; family UBA4473; genus JALVIB01. Next base: position 34,602 of record JALVIB010000006.1, on the reverse strand, counting down.
AATTCTCGCGCTCATTCTGGTTTTCATAATTTTCGCGGGGATTTCTTTTTTTTATCCGTTAAATCTCGCGAAAAATTCGGACCAAAAACTTGTTTTCTACGACCGCAATGGCGAAATTTTATATACCGAAAAACCTTATTTTTTCGCGGAAAATGGTCGGAATGAGTTTTTGGAAAAAGCGTTAATCGATTTGGAAGATAAAAATTTTTACCACCATTTTGGTGTAGATTTTCGCGGGATTTTGCGCGCGGGAATACAGAATTTTTCCGCGAAAAAAACAATTTCCGGTGCTTCGACAATCACGATGCAGTTGGCGAAACTGCTTTTTTTGCCGACCGCGAAACACAATTATTGGTATAAACTTCGTCAAATTTGGTACGCACTGAAACTGGAAAATCAACTGACGAAAGACGAAATTTTGGTGAAATATTTGGAAAAAATTAATTTCGGCAACCACGCCATCGGGATTTCCTCCGCCGCGCAAAAATATTTCGGGAAAAATCCCGCGAATTTATCGATCGGTGAAAGCGTCGTCCTGCTGGCGATTATCCAAAATCCCGCGAATTTTAATCCCCTGCAAAATCCCGCGAAAAATCGGGAACGCTACGAACTGCTTCTGCAACGCTTGCGCGACGACAACCTGCTTTCCGCGGAAGAATTTAGTTTTTGGCAAAAATCCAAAGTCCCTCTCAATCCTCAAAAAATCGCGGGAATTACCGCCCCACATTTTGTTTTTTGGATTACAAATCACTTGCAAAAACTTAATTTGACCGCACCGGAATTACACATTTACACAACACTTGATAAAAAAATGTACGAGCAGGTTTTAAAAATTTCGCGGGAAATTTTGGAGAAAAACGGACGCGATAAAAATATTTCCGATAGTGCGGTGGTCGTTTTGGACGCGGAAAACAAGGTGCGCGTGATGCTCGGGAGTCCGGATTTTTTCAACAAAAAAATCGCGGGAGAAGTGAATATGGCGACTTCTCCGCGACAAACCGGATCGGTCTTGAAGCCCTTTTTATACGCTTTCGCGGTGGATCAAGGAATTAGTCCGCTGACCGAGCTGCACGATGAGAAACAGGTTTTTCCGAGTGGGTATTTCCCGCGAAATTTTGATATTGAGGAGGAAAACGGCGCGGTGCGGTTTCGGGAGGCGTTGGCGAATTCGTACAATATCGCGGCGGTGGATTTGCTGAACCGAATTGGCGTGGAAAAGTTTTATAATTTTCTGCAAAACAAACTTCATTTGGATTTACAGGAAAGCGCTTCCGAGCTTGGTTTGTCGCTTATTTTGGGTTCGGGAAGCACGAGTTTGTTGAATTTAACGCGCGCTTTTTCGATTTTCACTCATCAGGGAAAATTTCGCGAGATTTCGTTTTTGGAAAAAATTACTGATGGTGAAGAAAATATTCTTTGGGAAAATCCCCCCAGCCCCCTTTCTCAAGGGGGAGAAGAACAAGTTTTGCAACTGGATTCTGCCGAGTGGGGACAACATGTTTTGAGCGATAATCAGGCGCGCTGGAAAAATTTTTCGCGGGGAAATTCGCTGGAATTAGAGTTTCCGAGTGGCGCTAAAACCGGAACTTCGCAGGAATTTAAGGACAACTGGGTGGTCGGATTTTCGCGGGATTTTACGGTCGGAGTTTGGGTTGGAAACGCCAACGGAAGCGCGATGTATGCCAGCTCGGGAATGCAGGGAGCGGGACCGATTTGGCAACGCGTGATGCAGTTGGTAAACAAAAATCCGTCCTTCGGCTCCGCTCAGGATAAACTAAAATTTAAATATTCGGGAAATCGCCACGAAATTAAAGTTTGTCGGCGACCTTTCGCGAAAAATTGTCAGGAAAAAGTGACGGCTTTTGTTTTGGATGGAGAAATTGAAAAACAAATCCCCCCGCCCCCCTTTATCAAGGGGGAGAAAAAAGGAGATTTAAAAATTATTTATCCGCGAAATGAGGATGTTTTTCTACCAAATTCGGATTTATTGATAAAAGCTCATAGTGAAAATCCCGCGAAAATTCGATACTTTTTTGATAATCAGGAGGTTGCGAATGGGATTATCAAAAAAATGCCTTCGGGGAAACATTTTTTACGCGTGGAAAATGGCAAAAACACAGATGAAATTGAGATTTTAGTGAAATAATAAAATAATTTATATGTTTTTTCACTTA
>JALVIB010000006.1:0-32418 GCA_027028725.1 Candidatus Altimarinota bacterium | reverse complement strand
ACAAAATTCTAATAAAAGTCGAATTTATTAAAAAAAAATCTGAAATAATTTTAATATACTATATTTTTTATTTTATTTAATCCCAAGTCGCTTCCCTTTTTTTATTAAATCTATAAAGAAAAATTGATTTTTTCGCGGGATTTTGTAAAGTCAGTCAGCTTCTTTTCAGGCGCGTAGTATAATGGTAGTACAAGGGTCTCCAAAGCCCTTGGTGTGGGTTCGATTCCTACCGCGCCTGCCATAACGAGAACCCGCACATGTGTGGGGTTCGATACGAGGAGATAAAAAAAGAAAGCGCCCGCTAGGGCATTTTCTTTTTGTTCGACGATGTAACGACTAAAGTTAGATAAAAATTGAGAAGTATTCCTACCGCGCCTGCCATAAAAATTTTCGCGGGATTTCTAAAAACCTGCTAGAATAATCTTGAAATGAAAAAAACTTTCTTACTGCTGATTTCTTTCGTACTTGTTGGTCAAGTTTTCGCGGAAAACGAGATGCTGGAGTGTCCGCGTGAAGATGAGATAATTGAAGCCATTAAAGCTGATCCAAATTGTTCGGCTAACCAGTTTACGGAATTATCCGCGAAAAATACTTTTGAAGTTGAATTAAATTATTTTGACAAAGAAATCGTCCAAAAAATAATGAAGGACAATGTTTCGAATCCAAATTGGCTTACGCAAAAAGGAATTCAGGAACTGCGAATTCATAGACTTTGTCTGGAAAAAGCTTGTCATACTATGATCAATGAGTGTGATACGGGGAAGAATTTCAAGGAAGACAATGCGCAAAATGCTTGGTGTGATAAAACAATTGATAATATTTTTGAGATAGAAAAATTAAAAATTAAAACGGCAGTTCTGGAAAACCAACGACGCAAAACACGCTCTACTTTCCGCGAAAAATTCCGCGCGATTGAAGTTCGTTCTAGTCAGTATCTAATCCCTAACATAGTTAGTTTTGCGCGGGAATTTAAAAGATTTGCAGACAAAATAACGGCCTTTATTTTCAATCCATTGCAGTAAAAATCCCGCGAAATTTTCGCAGAAAAACTTAAGTCCGGACTTAAAAAGCTTTTTTTCCTGTGCCAAGTCCGGACTTGTTTTTCTAGTATGCCAAGTTCGAACTTGTTTTTCTTTTTTCAAAAATCCCGCGAAATTTCGCGGGATTTTTTTATCTTACTCAATCTCAATCCGTTTTCCTGCGGTGTTCGCGAAAATTTCCGGATAATACATTTCCTTAACTTGCGCCGGAAGCCAGTCAAATTCTCCCGGCAGGCGAGTTTTTAGCACATAGGAAATTTCGTGTGTTCCGGCGCCGAGATAATCAACGAAAAATCGCGCGCGGTCGTAGCGGTATTCTTTGTGTTGAAATAACGGCTGACACCATCCCCAAACGCATTTTTCCTGTCCGTCAATAATTTCGGACATTGTTTGGTCAGAATTATCCAGATCAAAATTTACGATTTCCGCTCCACTCGGAATAGGATCTTCAATCAAGACTTGGCGGTGCGCGGAATTTGTCACAATCTTTATTTTAACTAAATAATTTTTCCCTAATTCTAAATTTTCAACGGAATTTTTCGCGCTGCGCCCCGCAAGGCGGTGGGGATTTTTTCCTTCCAGCGGGAAAACTTCTCGCTCAATCCAAAATCCCCGCGAATTTTCGCGGACAAACTTGGCTGGCAAATTGTCTTTGAGCTCAATTTCCGCGAAAACCGGTTTATTTGTTTTGACTTCAATCGTCTGTTTTTCGTGTCCCAAATCGTCTGTCTGATATTCCTGAACTTGCGCCAAATTTTGTAGCGACCCTTTGAGTAGAACCTCATTTTTCCAATCTTCGCCAGAATTTTCGCGAGAATTTTGGCTTCGATCGGCAGGCGCGGGATTTTCCACGACAAACTCCGCTCCCACGCTTGCTTTTTCTTGCGTGCGAACATATTCCGCCAGAGATTTCAAAATCTGCATTGCCGAATTTCCGGATAAAAAGTCTTTTTTACTTTCCGCTAAATACCGCGAAATTTTAGCTAACTGGTCGGTCATTTCTTTATTTTTGAGCAAGAAATCCAAAATAATGGCGGTTAACCTTTCGTCTTGTGAATAGAAACTGCGTCCGCCTGTTTCTTTCCAGAATCCATAACGATCGCGAATTACAAATGCTTCTTTGAGTTTTTCCAAGTGTTTTGCAAAACTTTTTTCCAGTTTTGGAGAAAGATTTCCGACTAATTTCGCGGATTTTAGCCACCACACTTTGGCTTCCAAAGTTGTGGTAAATTCGTCCAAAAATTCTAAATCATTAACCGAAAGTTTTCCATGTTTGGCGAGTGCGTAAGCGGCATTTTCCCGCGAAGTATCGTCCGGACAAGTCCAATCGCCGTCTTTACAAACTCGTAACATTTCGCGACGAAGCCAATCGCTGGCTTGGGAAATTTTTTCGCGGGAAATTCCTACCTCAAATTTTTCCCATAAATCACTGTGTTCTAGAATTTGTGTAGTCACCCAGAAACTCGGTGAGCTTGAATCTTCCCAGTATCCAAATCCGCCATCTACAAACGCTTTTTCAATGTAGTCGCGGTCTTTTTTAATTTGTTCTAAATCAAGTTTGGCGGAATTTTTGTCTAAAATCTTGTTTAATTCCGCTTGATACATCATTCCGGAATCCCGCGAAAATCTTTGTTCGGCACAGCCGTAATCATTTTTTTGCGAAATTTCCACGAGATTTTCTAGATAATTTACCAGTGAAGCAAAAATTTTCACTTTGAAGAAAGATTTGATGGCATTTTTATCCGGCAAAACCGAAAATTTCCAACCTTCGCTAGGATTTTCGCGGGATTTTTCTTCGTTTTGGTCGGCGGACGCTGGCTCAACGCGTAAAAGTTCCGCGGCGGATAAAACCTGACTTGGCGGTAAAATTTCCCGTTTGAGTGAAACAGCGTCTTGGACATCTGATTTTTCCGCGAAAATTTGGAATCCGAATTCTATTTTTTTCGCTGAATCAAGACTTTTTACTTTCACTGGGAAATAAACGCGTACCTCATCTTTAACGGAAACAGTCTTTTCGGTCCTGTCCACAGCTTCCAATTCCGGCGGTAAATTTAGCGTAACCTTGATATTTTCTTCGGGAATTTTCGCAGAATTTCGGTGGATTAATAAACCGATTTTCAATTCATCTCCGGCTTGGAAAAAATTAGGGACAATCTCCGAAATCAACAGCGGTAAAGTCACTTGGAAATTGTTTTCCGTCGTCCCAAAAGCGTTATCTTTGGTCGCTCCCGCCGCGAAAATATTCCAAGTGGTCAAATTGTCGGGAAGTTTGAATTTAACGACTGCTTCACCGTTTTCATCGGTCTGAATTTTCGCGAAAAATTCCGCCGTATCACGGAAATCTCCGCGCGGTTTGAAGTCGTCTCCTTTTCCTCCTCCACCACCAAATCCAACCGCCATTTTGGCCATTAGTTGGTCAGCTTCAGCGAGAACTTCTTGCATTTCTTGTTTGGACATAAAGTTTGCCAAAGTGTGGAAAGTTTCCACGCCCAAAGGTAGTTCGCCGATTAAATCATGAATCAAATCAACTTTAACCCGCGATTTTAGCGCCAATAAAGTTTCGTCCACAACCGCCACCGCCACTTCGGCAGGATGCGCTTTGCCATTTACTTTGGTGGTAATTTTGAACTCCGCTTCTTCGCCCGGTTTGTAAACTTTTTTCCAACCTTCGCTAAAGCTCCGGTCGGCAGGCGCGGGGATTACAGAAATTTGTAACTCGTGAGCAGGATCGTGAATTTGAATTTTATGCGATCCCCACTTCATTTTGAGATTTCCTTTTTCGTCAACTCCTTCCAGCAAAATAGAAACATGAACATTCGGCGCCATCCATTTTTTCGCGGGAAATTTCACTGTATTAGTATCGTAATCAAAATCTAGTTCTTCCAAAATTTCTCCGCGTTCCAAAGTGGCGTGCGCTCGAGTTATTTTGAATTCCGGATTTGGCGCGAAAATTTCTACTTCTTCACCAATTTCGTATTTATCTTTATTTGGGAACATCCACAGAATCTTATTAGTTTCATTTTTATGAACTTCGGAAACATCATTGTCAGCAATCCAGAAAAACATTTTTTCAAAAATCTCGCGAGATTTTTCGTCTTCCGTAGAAATACGGAAAAAGTATTCTCCACCTTCTTCTGGCGTAGTGAAATCAAAAACAAATTGTCCGTTATCGTCTGTTTCCACCTCTTTATCCCAAACTTTTTCGTTCACAGACTCCCATTCTCCGTAAAAATTTCCATCAGCATTTTTACGATCACTCCGCACCCATTTAGTTTTGTATAAAACTAATTCAACCTCTTCACCGGCTAGCAATTTTTCGTCTAAATCACGCACTTCTCCGGAAATTTTCGCGGGATTTTCTGCTTGAAAGAAATAAGGCGCATCTTTTATCGTCAAAATTTTGTTCGCGCGGAAAAACGGTAACGATTTTTCAACTGAACTTTCTTCAGCTGGACTGACTTTAATTGTCGCGTTCAAAGTCAAAAGATTCCAGTCAAAATCGCCCAATTCGAGATCGCGTAAATCAATTGGAATTTCCAGTTCGCCGTTCTCGTCCAGCATACCTTCACCGGAAGTGATCACTTTGTCCTTTTTCGCTAAATCCCAGCACCACCAGCGGCACGGCTCGTATCCGAAAAGCGAAACGGTATATTTCACAGGACGATTAGCAATTTTCCCACCAAAAGCGTATTGCGCCGAAATTCCCGCGAAAATTTCGTCATCAAGAATGGCGCGTTCGTGATCAAATTTAGCGGAAATCAAGAAATTTGGTTTACGATATTCTTGAATCCAAAACGGCGTAGATAAATTCAAATCGCCGTCTTCCAAATTAAATTCTAAGTTGTAATTCCCCAATTTTGCCGATTCGGGAATTTCAAATTCATTATCAAAACTGCCGTCCTGCGTTGTCCCCGTAATTTTTCCAATTTCATTATACTGCGGATCATAAACCGTGATGGTGTATTTTTTATTCAAATTTTTCGCCTGCCCTGAGCTTCGCCGAATGGCCTGCCCTGAACTATGTTGAAGGGCGGGATTTTTTAGCGGAAAGTTTTTACCAAAGAGTTGCATTTCTCTCAAATATCCTTTCAGATAAAGCTTTTGTCCTGGTTTATAAAGAGGGCGATCGGTAAACATAGTTCCCGCGAAATTTCTACTATATTCCCACGCTCCAAAATCAATATGCGCGTCCCATGGACTAATTCCGTCTTGAAAATCAGGGCTGACATATCCGGTGCTGTTTTCGGTATAAACCACGACAGTTCTTAACGGCTCGGAACTATCGTTTATGTCAAAGGTAAAGCCGTTTTTCACATTTTTAAAAGATTTATACAAATGCTCTTTTTGCCAACCACCAACCCAGATTTCTACATTAAGGTTATCAAAATCCCGCGAAATTTTGTCGTTTGGATAATTGCTCGCGAAAATTTGGTATTTTTCATTAGCAAATTTTTTCATTTCCACCGAAAAATCCGAGATAAAAAAAGTTGATTCAAACTTCGGATTCCATTTCTGATCGGGAAAATCTGGCTCAATAACCAACTTGTATTTCCCCGGTAAAGTTTCTCCATTTTCGTCTTTCAGGATTTCTGGAAATTCTTCCTTTAAGTTAATTTTCCAAGCTTTTTTCTCGGTTAAAGACGAATCCAGCGAAAATTCCCGCGAAAAATTTGGAACTTTTACGGTGGCGGGATTAATTCCTTCAACCGCTCGTCCCTCGCGGGAAGTCATTGAATCCCGCGATTTTTCGTTTAAAGTCACTTTCACCGATTCAACTTTTCCTCCAAAAATAAAGGACGGACGAATCTCCGTGTCCCGTGAAAAAGTTGAAAAAGGTTTTGGCATATACACTGAACGGAAAAAGGTGTCCAAAATTGTTTGAAAACTTTTTTCAGCGTCTTCGGTCAAAATTCGTCCGTATTTATCTGTTAACCCTTTTTTGATTTTGATAGTAAATTTTTGTTGCGGATCCCATGATCCGTTTGGTGGATTGAGATAAAAATATTGCGAATCATATTCATTTTCGCGCCATTCTTTGATGTATTTATCCCATTCTTCCGCGGAAAATTCTGGTGAAATTTCCAAAAATTCCGCGAATTTTTTACTTGAAACACTCGCAGAAAAACGAATATTAGCCGAATCCCCGTCATATTGAGGAACATTGATTTCATCTATTTGAAACTTTGGCGCAGTCGTAAATTTTTGCTCAAATCCTTTTTCCATCAGCAAATTTCCGCCAAGTGAAAAATCTCCCGGATAAATAGTAATTTTGTAGGTCGCCTCTTCCGCCCATTTTTCGCGGGGAATTAGTTTTAACTGATTTTTCAATAAATTTCCGTCCTGATCTTCGTCATACCACAAATCAAACGGAACTTCTTGTTCGTCTGCATCTAAAAGTTTTGTGTTAAGAGAAATTTCGCGGAGTTTTACTTCTTGATTAAACGAAATTTTTACTGGATTGCGATTAACTAGTTCAAAATTATTTATATTCAAGATTTTGACGCGTTCGGTTTCAAAGCTGTATGAGAAATCTTTGACCAAATCCCGCGAAAATTTTACTTCATAATGAGTCGAAGGTGTCCAATCTTCTTTTGGTTCAAAAGAAATTCCGGTTGTCCCCAAAATTTTCCATTCTCCTTCATGTTCGGGAGTCAAAGTGATATTTTTCGCGAGAAATTTCTGCGCTCCTTGATGATTTTGTAGTGAAAAAATTGGCTCTTTCCACAAAAAAGTCAGTGGGACTTTCCCGCGAATTTCTGTCGCCCCATTTTCTGGGGACACAAAGACAATTTCCGCGAGTTTTTCAATTTCCAAATTCTCTGTAAAAGAAACCACATCCTGCGCATCTTCCACCAAGTCTGAAACATTCCCAATCTGGCACCCTGCCAAAAGAAGCACCGCGAATCCGAGAAGTAATTTTTTCATAGTTTTTTTATAAGCTTTTTGTCTAAAAATTACAAAACGAAAATTTTACGAAACTCCTAATTAATAAATTTTCTTTTTTGTATTTCCCAAACATGATAAAACGAAAATCCCGCGAAAAAAATGTTAAGCCAAAAGAAAATCCACGCACTTCCCAAATAGCTAAACAAAGCAATCAACAGACTTCCAATGGCTAGTAAAAAATTCCTTTTGGCTGTTCCAGATGGCAAAACATAGCCCCACGACACAGTTATTAAACCGAGAATAAAAATCGCTGCGAAATAATCTTTGGCAATAAAAATTGACCAGCCGACTAAACCAATTCCTAACGCGGAGATAATTTTGGTGGAAATTTTCGCGGGAATTCCGCCCAGCATTAATCCACTCGAAACGATGGCGAGAATTTCCAAAACTGCGAAAAACAAGGTGCCGTTTCCGTATAAATAGTTAAGCAAAGCATAAACAAATAAAATTAACGCCCCGCCCGCCAAGAGCCAATTTTTGATAGAATTTCGCGGGATTTTAATCTTCTTCGCCGGCCACATCGCGCCCAAAACCAAAACAATTCCGCCCAAAACTCCGAGATAAAAAATCAAATCTATATTCATCGTGGTTATTTTAGAGGAATTTGAAATTTTAAACTACCTCACTCCCCGCCATCCCGAGAACTCGGGACTAGAAGGAGAAGTAGCCAAAGGAAATTTTGACAAAATCCCGCGAAAAAATAGACTTTCGTCGTAAATTTATCGAGAGATGGCGAGAGGTTTGGCTCTGTGACCCATCAGCAACCGCTTCCTCAGAAGTAAGGTGCTCCAACCAAAAGAGATAAAGTCTAAATCCTAGACGATCTGCAAAATTTCGCGGGATTTCCGCAAAAACTCGATAAGGATACACTTTCTTAATCCTTATTAAAATGCGTACTTATTTCACTTCCGAATCCGTCACCGAAGGTCATCCAGACAAAATTGCTGACCAAATTTCCGACTCCATTCTTGACGCCATTCTCGCCCAAGATCCTGATGCGCGTGTGGCTTGCGAGACTTTGGTCAATACCGGACTGGTTTTGGTCGCGGGGGAAATTACCACTGATTGCTACATTGATGTGCAAAAAATCGCGCGCCAAAAAATTTTGGAAATTGGCTACAATTCCGCGGGAATGTCTTTTGATGGACATTCTTGTGCGGTGATAAACGCGATTGAAGAGCAGTCGCCCGATATTGCGCGGGGAGTTTTCCGCGAAAATCCGGAAAAACAAGGAGCTGGAGATCAGGGAATTGTTTTTGGCTACGCCACCAACGAAACACCGGAATTTATGCCGTTGCCGATTTCGCTCGCGCATAAATTGGCGAAAAATCTCGCGAAAAAACGGAAAGACGGGACGCTACCTTTTTTGCGACCAGATGGGAAAACACAAGTGACTTTTGAATATGAAGACGGGAAACCAGTTCGGATTGATTCGGTTGTAGTATCTTCGCAACATGATGAAAATGTTTCGCAGGCAGAACTTCGTGAAGCAATAATTCGCGAGATTATTCAGCCGACTTGCGACGAGTGGCTTGATGAAAAAAGTATTTTTTATGTTAATCCGACAGGCCGTTTTGTCATCGGCGGACCGCAAGGAGATTGCGGGATGACCGGTCGGAAAATAATTGTTGATACTTATGGTGGAATCGGTCGTCATGGAGGCGGAGCTTTCAGCGGAAAAGATCCGAGCAAAACCGACCGTTCTGGAGCTTATGCCGCGCGTTGGGTAGCGAAAAATTTGGTAGCGAATAATTTCGCGGGAAAATGCGAAGTGCAAATTGCCTATGCTATCGGAGTAGCCGAGCCGGTTTCAATTTTCGTCAATACTTTTGGGACGAGTGCCAAAACTTCCGAGGAATTAGAGCAAATTGTCCGCGAAAATTTTGATTTAACGCCTTACGGGATTATCACAAAATTAGATTTACAGCGCCCAATTTATGCGCAAACGGCGACTTACGGACACATGGGACGCGAGGATTTGGATTTGCCGTGGGAGAAGGTGATTGAAATTAAGTAACCCCTAATCCCCTTATCAGGGGACTTTCAAAAAATCCCCCTCAATCCCCCTTTCTCAAGGGGGAAGTTAAAGGAATTATTTAAAATTTCGCGGGATTTTACAAACACAATGTCTATTCTCCCTGATAAGGGAGTTAGAGGGTTTTATTTCTTCTTCAAAATATCGCGGATTTCTGCCAAAAGAACTTCGTTTGCTGGTGTTGGAGCTGGTTTTGCTTCTTCTTTTTTCTGTAAATTAGAAATCATCTTTACCAACATAAAGACAATAAATCCTAAAATTACGAAACTAACAACATCGTTAATAAAAACTCCGTAATTAATTGCGACTTCTTCTTTCCCCTCTGTCGCTGCTGAAAGAACATATTTTAGATTTGAAAAATCAACTTTTCCAAAAGCCATTCCAATTGGTGGCATTACTACATTGGTGATAAGAGATTTAACAACGGTTGCAAAAGCCACTCCGAAGATAAAACCAACCGCCATATCAACCGCATTTCCTTTGATTAAGAATTTTTTGAAATCGTTTAACATTTTGAATGGGTTAAAAAATAAAATGCAGAAAAATTATGAATTAAATATCCGTCGTTGTCAAAATCCCGCGAAATTATTGGTTAATCAGATTTATTAATTCAGTCGCTTTTTCCACATCCAAGCTCCCACTTCCCTGGGTTACATTTTGTATTTGTTTCTGCATTACACCATTAATTTGTCCAGTCATTTTTTCAATAAGTTGTGGCATATATGCCATTAAAATCATCGGTAAAACAATCCAAATAAGAACGGCTTTTATTATTCCCCAAATTCGATCCATTTTTTTAGAATCCAAGAGTTCTTTTTGCTGATTAATAATTATCTCTTGATTTGTTAAAATTTGACTGATAACTGACTCTAATTCGCGTAAATGATTTGCCGAAAGACCGCCTTGTTTTTCAATATCGTTTTCCATCGTCGTAATTATGACAAATCCCGCGAAAATTTGCCAAATTCTTTTGGAAATATAATATCAGAGCGATTTTAACCTACTAAAAAAATGGCAAAAGTAATCGTAAAAGATAATTCTGGAGACGAGCTCGCAAATTTCGCGGGAAATTCAGACGATCCGATTTCTACTCAAGCTCAAGAAAACGGCGCCGAAGTACCGGTGGCTTGCGGAGTTGGAGTTTGTGGAGCTTGCAAATGTAAAGTAAAAAAAGGTCGCGAATTTATTGATGACAGTGCATTTGGTGACGCTCAAGTCCCACTTGAAGAAGGCGAAGTTTTAACTTGCGTTTCCGGAATCAAAGAAGACGCTCCAGAAGACGCAGAAATCGAAATTGAATTAGAAAATCTGTAAAATTTCCACCGCCTTGCGGGGCACAGCGCGGGATTTTTGCTGAAAAAAAGAAGAAAATTAGAGGTCGGAAGAACGTATGGGCGATTATTAATCGCCCTTTTTTACTATTAACTATTAACTTTTAACTATTAATTCCTAAAAATTTCCCGCGAAATTTTACTTCCGCCAAGTATCCTGATGCGCCAAAGCGTCCCGCGCGGCGTCCGCTTGTGCTTCTTTTTTTGAACCACCAACTCCTTTCCCAACCATTTTATCTTTAATGAAGGCGGCGACTTCAAAACTTTTTTCGTGATCTTTCCCGGTTTCTGATAAAACTTCATAATGCGGAGTAATGCTTAATTCTCCCTGCGAAATTTCCTGAAACTCGGACTTGGCATCGATATGTTTAGCCGATTCCATAATCTCTTCGAGATCGCACAAAATGTATTTGGTGATAAATTCGCGGGCTTTTTTGATTCCGTAATTAACATAAATTGCTCCAATGATCGCTTCCACCAAATTTGCCAGCAAATACGATTTTTTCGCGCCTCCCGATTTCGCTTCTCCGTGAGACATAATCAAAAACTCTCCCAGTCCTAATTTTCGCGCGACTTCCGCTAAATGTTCCCCGCAAACAAGCGCCGCGCGCAAATTCGTCATTTCCCCCTCCTTTTTTTCGCGGAATTTATAATAAAGAAACTCGGTCGTAATCATTTCCAAAACCGCGTCGCCCAAAAACTCTAATCGCTCGTTGTGAACATTGTATTTTGTTTTTTCATTCACCGCCGAACGATGCGTAAAAGCTTCAATAAAAACCTGTTCTTCCTCCTCAGAAGTGATTTCTATACCTAATTTTTTCAATAAATCTTTCATGCGGACACATTTTAGCGGAAAAATGAAAATCCCGCGAAATTTTCGCAGAAAAACTTAAGTCCGGACTTAAAAAGCTTTTTTTCTGTGCCAAGTCCGGACTTGTTTTTCTAGTAGTTAAAATTTCGCGGGATTTTTAATTTAATTAAAAAGTACAAATTCAAATTCGCACCTACAAAAAATAATTATTAACTTTTAACTCTTAACTATTAACTATATCCAACTTCGCGCTCTGCCGAAACGAATCCAAAACCGCATTCACAAAACCGGCTGATTTCTTTTCCCCAAACATTTTTGCCAGCTCAATGTATTCGTTAATAACAACTATTGGCGGTGTTCCAACATATTTCATTTCCGCCAAACCAAGTAAAAGTAGCGCTCGGTTAATCGGGGCAATTTTATGAAACGGAAACTCCGGCGCAAACGCCTTAATGACAATCTTTAATTTCGCGGAATTTTCCACCGCTGCTCGCACGATTTCACGAGCAAATTCGTCTTTTTCTTTTTCTTCAACATAAGCAATCACATGATCCAAACAATCGTCTGCTGACACGCTTCCACCACGCTCCAAATAAGCAAAAAGCGCTTCAACTGCAACTATTCTGCTAGCCCGACGCGCTTCTTTTTTATTCATTTTTATTCTTTTAGCTCCCTCTCCTTCTAGGAGAGGGCGGGGGGTGAGGTACGAAATTACGCAGCAATTTCTTGAACTGGTTCAGCAGTTTTGAATTTTCGCGGTTCAATAACTTGTTTTCCATTATATTTACCACATTCTTCACAAACAAAGTGTGCTAATTTAGTTGCTCCACAATCAGGACATTTGCTCAAAGCTAATTTGTTAGCTAGCTTTTTTCTAGCGGTACGAACATATGCTCCATGTCGCGATCCGGTTGAGGAAGGCGCTTGTTTTTTCGAAGGTACTGGTTTTTTAGACATTTTGTAAAGTTTTTAAGATTAAGCAGCTTTAGCTTTAGCTTTTTCCATTTGTTTTTTGAATCGTTCAACTCGTCCAGAAGTATCGACAAGTTTTTGTTTTCCGGTAAAGAACGGATGACTAGCACTAGAAACATCTAGCTGTATAACATAGTATTCAACGCCATCAACAGTTTCTTTTTCTTTAGAAGTTGCTGTGGACATAGCTTTAAACTCAACTCCGGCTGACGCATCTCGGAAAATGACCGGATGCATTTGTGGATGGATATCTTTCTTTGGCATTTTAAATAAATTTTACTCAAATTCGGGCGGATTGTATGATTTTAAACTAGTTTGTCAATTTTTTAAATGTGGAAAATCAAATCCCCCTCGCCCCCTTTATCAAGGGGGAATTTACATTGTTTTTATTTTTTCGCGGGATTTTAGAAAATCATCAAACGGAAGTCCCTCTTGATAAAGAGGGATTTAGGGTGATTTGTCTTTTGTTTTTCTTTTTAATAATTAATATTCGGATGAAATTTTTTAATATAAAGAAATGGCAGAAATAATCTCCGGTCGCGATATTGCTCAAAAAATCATTGAAACCGACTTAATTCCGCGTGTGGAAAAACTAAAATCCCGCGAAATTTTCCCTAAATTAGTGGTGATTTTGGTCGGAGATCATCCCGCTTCGGCAAGTTATGTGCGACAAAAAGAAAAATTCGCGGCAAAAGCGGGGATTCTCGCGGAAACTTGGCGATTCCCTGACACCATTACAGAAGACGAAATTTTGGCGGAAATTGAGAAAATCAACAACGATGACACAATCCACGGAGTAATTGTGCAATTACCTTTGCCGAAAGGGATTTCAGTGGAAAAAATTCTCGCGAAAATTGATCCCCAAAAAGATGTCGATGGATTTACCGCGGAAAACATCGGAAAACTCTTCCTTGGCGAGCCTTGTTTGCAATGCTGCACGCCGAAAGGGATTATTCGGATGATTGAGGAAAGCGGCGAAACGCTGGAAGGCAAAAATGTGACGGTTATCGGTCGGTCAAATATCGTGGGAAAACCAGTTTCGGCTTTGGCTTTGAACAAAAACGCCACCGTGACAACTTGTCATTCACGAACCAAAAATCTCGCGGAACATTTGAAAAATGCCGATATTGTCATTGTTGCGGTCGGTCGTCCGGAAATGATTAAGGGGGCAGATTTACCAAAAGGTTGTGTCGTGATTGATGTCGGAATTCACCGCAAGGAAGACAAATCCCGCGAAAAAGGCTGGCGATTATGTGGAGATGTGGATTTTGAATCAGCGAAAGATGTTGTCGCGAAAATTTCCCCCGTCCCCGGCGGAGTTGGACCAATGACTGTTGTCAGTTTAATTGAAAATACTATCGAAGCGGCGGAGAAATAACCCCTAAATCCCCTTATCAGGGGACTTATTTATAATTTCGCGGGAATTAGAAACTCTTCTTTTGACATTACAAAAACAGCTGTCACATCAGCTAGTTTCTCTAAACTAATTTCAACTACTTTCTCATTACCAAACAAATCAGGGACTATTCTTTGTATAGGATTTTTTATGGCATTTATTGTTAATTTTATATTTGTAGAAAATTTATAATTTTCCTTTCTATCCATTCTATCTTTAATAGGTATTTCTATAAAATCTAGGGTTTTTTGTGCAACTCTACCTACAAAATCCAATAGGATTTCTTTTATTTTTTCATTAGAACTTTCATTTTGTTCACTTAGATTGTTCCAATTTTTAATTGCGTATTCGATTTCTGATTTTACAGTATCGTCATTTTGTACATCAATCAATATCTGCTCTTTTGTTAATCCCATTTTCTATAAATTTAAATAATCAAAATATTTTTAACAAATAAAAACAAAAAAGTCAAACTTTTAAAATCCCGCGAAATTATCCCGTCGCCCTCATTCCTGCGGAGGCAGGAATCTAGACTTTTGTGTCCCTCTTTTTTTTGAAATCCCCCCCCAATCCCCCTTTAAAGAAGGGAGAAGTCCACAGGACATTTAAATACAAAAAAATCCCGAGAAATTTCGCGGGATTTTAATTTTTCTTAATCAAAGGTTTCTTATTTCGCTAATTCAGCGATGTTTACAAAAACTTTTTCGTAGCGGCGTCCGTCAAAACGAACAACAGCTTTCTTGGAAAAAGTCACAACTCCTTCCTTTTCTGCATATAAAGTAAAGTCTTTTCCCATTCCAACATTTAATCCTGGACGGAATTTAGTCCCTTTCTGACGAATTAGAACTTCCCCAGCGTGGACAGACTGCCCTCCAAATCGCTTCACGCCACGGCGCTTGGCATTGGAATCTCGACCGTTTTTGGAACTACCACCAGCTTTCTTGTGTGCCATTTGTTTTGAATAATTACGGCGCGATATTAGAAATTTTTAATTGCTTGTCAAATTTTTTATAATGCAAACCCCCTAGCCCCCTTGTCAGGGGGAAAACACATAAAATCCCGCGAAATTTTTGTATGCTCAAAAATCTTAAAATTTTCTGTTTTGCGTTATTTATCAGAGTTTCCTAGACAAATAATTGTTAATTGTTAACTTTTAATTACTAAACTGATTGCAAAATGGACGATAGATTTTTGGAAGACTTAAAAAACCGCATTGATATTGTGGAAGTTGTGCGTAAATACGCGGAATTAAAGAAATCGGGGAAAAATTATATGTGCCGATCGCCTTTCCGGAACGAGCGCACGCCGAGTTTTTGTGTTAGTCCGGATAAGCAGTTTTGGTACGATTTTGGAACTTCGGAAGGAGGTGATGTCATTTCGTTTTTGGAGAAAATTGAAAACTTTTCCTTTCCCGAAGCGGTTGAACATTTAGCCGATATGGCGGGCATGGAAGTGCCGAAAAAACTTGGCGAAAAGAAAATTTCCCGCGAAAAAAAGGCGAATATCTATGATTTGCACCGACAGGCGGCACTGTTTTTTGCCGAGCAATTGAAAAAAAATCAGTCCGCCCAAGATTATCTAAAAAATCGCGGGATTTCCGCGAAAACTATTGACGAATGGCAACTGGGGTATGGCGGAGATCAAATTGATGGTCTGACGAAACATTTGTTGAATAAAGGATTTTCGCCAGAAAAAATTGCGGAATCTGGCGTGGCGTTTGAGCGCGATTTTGGGAACAAAACGATGATGGATCGCTTTCGCAAACGATTGATGATTCCTATTTTTGAAGCGAAAAACGGGGAAATTGTGGCGTTCACGGGACGAGATTTGAGTGGTGAGAAAAAAGTCGCGAAATATGTGAATTCCCCTGAAAATCCCGTTTATCACAAAAGTTCCACACTTTTTGGTCTGCATCGAGCGAAGAAAAAAATCCGCGAAAAAAATGCGGTAATTTTGGTTGAAGGGAATTTTGATGTGATTTCAATGCATTCGGCGGGCATGACCAACTGTGTGGCGACTTGCGGAACTTCGCTGACGGAAGACCATTTGCGAACTCTTCGCCGAATGACGAAAAATGTTGTGCTGGCGTTTGATGCCGATCTCGCGGGGAAAAAAGCGACTTTGCGGGCTGTAGAGATGTGTTTAAAAATGGAGTTGAATCCCAAAATTGTGGAAATTTCCGGCGGAAAAGATTTAGACGAAATGTTGCAAAAAGATGAAAATCTCGCGAAAAATGCGGTTAAAAATGCGCAGAAAGCACTTGATTTCTTGTTTGAAAAATTCGCCGCGAAAAATTTGCAAAACGGCATTGAAGGGGAAAAGAAGTTTCTGGACACCTTCTTTTTCTTTTTGAAACTAGTGAATCGTCCGATTGAAGTTGATGATTTTATCAGTAAAATTTCGCGGAAATTAAACCGCTCGCGACAAATTATTGAAGACGAATTTAAGCGGTATTTAAAGAAAAACCGAAAACCGGAACGAATCCGAAAATCCCGCGAAAAAAAGAAGAAAATGTCTCGCGAAGAATGTTTTGCGGGCTTTATCGGTGCTTTTCCGGAAATTTCGCGGAAACTTGTCGGGAATAAAGTTGAGGCGTTTTTGAAATATTTTACCGAAGAAAAATCCCGCGAAATTTTACGAAAATTTTTTACCGATGCAGAAATGGATTTAGAAGAAAAAACTCTTTTCAATGCTTGGACAATGCAACAAGAGAATCTGTATGGGGAAATGTTTTCGGCGGAAAACCAAAAAAAAGAGTTCAAAAAATTCTTTACACAACTTAAAAACAAAAAAGAAAAAATCTCTCGCGCTCAAAAGGAACTGGAGAGATTTTATTCTTTACAAAAGTAAAATTTCGCGGGATTTTAAGCCTTATAGTCGGTGTCCATCTTCGAATTTGAAACCGTCTTCTTGTTTAGGTGATTTTGGCGGATCATCAAAACGACTTCCTTGGACATGATCTGCCCACTTTTGATTTACCGTATTTCTAATTTTTTCTACAATTATACCTCGTTCTTCCTGAGTAGCCTTTAAATATTTTGGTGTTTGAGAAATTTCCATCATTTTTTCAGCGAACTCCGTATGTCTCTTGTTTTTATTTATTCCTACCATTTTTTAATTTGATTAGTAAATACCTTTTGATTATACATAAAATTTTAGAAAAGTCAAAAATTTCGCGGGGTTTTAAACAACCCCCCTACTTGTCGGTCATAGCTTTAGCGAAGACTGAGCCCCCCCGCCTTGCGGGGGAATTAGAAAGGGATTTTATCCTAACTTTTCCTCAATTCGTAAAAGCTGATTGTATTTACAAATTCTTTCAGACCGTGAAAGCGAACCGGTTTTAATTTGTCCTAATCCGGCTCCAACCGCCAAATCCGCGATAAAATCGTCGGAAGTTTCTCCGGAACGATGCGAAATAACGGTCGCGAAATTGTTATTTTTGGCGAGTGAAATCGTTTCGAAAGTTTCAGTCAAAGTCCCGATTTGGTTCACTTTAATCAAAATCGCGTTGGCTTGTTTTTCCTCAATTCCCAGCTGTAAGCGTTCTTTATTTGTTACAAAAAGGTCGTCTCCGACTAATTGGTATTTGTCGCCAAATTTTTTCTGCATCGCAATAAATCCCGCGAAATCATCTTCGGCGTGACTGTCTTCAAGCGAAACTAACGGATATTTCGCGAAAATTTCGCCGTAAAAATCTACTAATTCCTCGCTAGTTAAATTTTTCCCATCAATCAAGTATTTTCCTTCTTCCGCACCATTTTCCGGTCCGTAAAATTCAGAAGCTGCTGGATCGCTGGCTAATTCGATTTTTCCTTCATAACCAGCTACGGAAATAGCTTCCATAATGGTATCCAAGGCGTCCGCAACTTTTGGCAATCGCGGGGCAAATCCTCCTTCATCACCGACCGAAGTGGCAAATCCTTTTTTCGCGAGAATTTTTTTCAAAGTATGAAAAGTTTCCGCTCCGGCGCGCAAATTTTCGCGGAAAGTCGCGAGTTTTGGAAAAATCATAAACTCCTGAATCGCCAATCCAGAATCCGCGTGTTTTCCACCATTCACCACATTCATCATCGGTCGCGGTAAAGTCATCTGAACTTTTTCGCCGTGGATTTCCGAAAAAATTTCGTTCAAATATTCGTAAAGCGGAATCCCGCGAGATTTTGCCGAAAGTCGCGCAATCGCCAGTGAAACTCCCAAAATGGCGTTTGCTCCGAGTTTTCCTTTGTTTTTGGTTCCGTCCAAATCCAACATTAATTGGTCAATTTCTGTTTGATTTTCCGAATCCAAGCCCACCACTTTTTCCGCGATAATTTCGTTTACATTCGCCACCGCTTTCAAAACACCTTTCCCGCCGTAACGCGATTTATCGCCATCGCGAAGTTCCAGTGCTTCGTGAATTCCGGTGGAAGCTCCGGAAGGAACTTTTGCCAAAACAGTATGAGTTCCGTCGGACATCTCTACTTCGACGGTTGGGTTTCCCCGAGAATCTAAAATTTCGCGGGCGAAAACGGATTTGATAGTAGTCATTTCTGAAAAAATTAAAATTTCGCGGGAATTTTACTCTTGTTTGAAAAAGAATGCGAAATTTTCACGAGATTTTAGAAAAAAACAAGTCCAGACTTTATATTTTACAAAAAGTTGTCTAAGTCCTGACTTAATTTTTTTTATTTGAAAATCCCGCGAAATTAGGCCAAAATACCATTGTGAAAAAATTTTTAACCGCTTTTGCCGTTATAACAGCTTTCTTTCCGCTAGTTTTCGCGGAATATCAGCCGTTAATGCCGGCTAGTTTTGTCGAGGTGGTTGATGGAAATCTCGCGGAAAATACTTTGTTGGCGAGTGATGAAGGTGGCGTTTTTATTGAGTTTTCCAAAGACACAAAGTTTGTTGATGCTGAAGCACAAGTAAATTTTACGGGAGAAATTTTGCCTCCGCACAAAATTGAATTAGAAGATGTCAAAAACCCGCGTGGCTTAATGCGCGAATTGATTACTTTTGAAATGGTTTCAAATTCTGGGGCAGATATTTTGTTTATTGACAAATTTGATAAACGCACACGGAAAAACTTATTTCGCGAGCAATTGCTCAATCCTGATGGATTAAAGAAATCAGCTTGGGTAAAGTTGGTTTATCTAATTGAAGATGAAAATGTGAAACTGCCGAACCTTTGGGAATGGCAAGGCGAAGAAGACGGATGGCGAAAAATTGGGGGGAATGTAGCGGAATCTGGTGAAAATTCGCGGGTTTTAACTTCTGTTTTGCGTCGAACGGGAATCTACACAATTTTTGACGAAGATCCTGAACCAGAACATTTTGCTGATGAGTATGAAGTTTATCCGAAACGCCCTTATACTGGACCATATGCTGATGAAATCGAAGGAAATCCAGCAAGTGGGGAGATTGGTTCAACGGCAGATTTTTCTGTGGAAGGAGATGGTGAATTTGCGATAAATAATTTCGAAGACGAAAATTTCGCGAGATTTCACTCGTCTGGCGAACCTCCGCTAATTGAAGCAACTAGTGAAGAGGAAATTCCGAGCGTTCAAGCTCAAACCGAGTTGGATATTTTAAAAGAGTTAGAAAAAAAAGTCAGAGAAAATCCCGCGAAATTAAAGGCGAACCCCGAAATGGAGAAAAAATATAATGATTTGGTGCAATTATTGAAAGACGCCTCAATCAAAAAGCAAAAAATAGATACGCTTAATGCTGAATTAAATAATGTTTCGTTGGCAATTTCTCGGGCGCAAGACGAAAACGAAAAAGCTAATTTGGAAAAAACTTTCTTGGATTTACAGACAAATTTGTACAAAGTTCAAAAAGAAGCTAAAGAGACCGAAACGCAGTACTTAACGCTAAAAGAAGAAGTTGATGATTTTTTCGCGGGAATTTCCTTGGCGGAAACTGCTCAAGCTAACAGCTTTGAAAATCAAGAAACCGAAGAATCTGAACCGCCATACATCCCCGAAAACGCTACTCTGGTAAAATCCGGAGCGGACGAAGTTCAAGATTTTTCTTGGAAATTCCCCGTTTTCCTTTTGGTTTGTTTTGGTTTGTTGGGCTGGGGAATTTGGTCTGCGCAAAAGAAGGAGGAAATATAAAAATCCCGCGAAATTTTTACTTTTCTAGAGTAATCTTCGCGAAATAAGTATCTCCACTTAAATCAGGCAAGAACTCAACAGAAAATCCCGCAAAAATTTTCTTAATTTCTTTCTCTTGAGCAGTCCAAAACTCTAACCAAAGTTCATGAAACGAAATTTCGCGGGATTTTAATTCCTCTGCCAATCGGCGAATTAAATCCAAACCGTCTTCTCCTGCGAAAATCGCGTTATGCGGTTCTTTTCTGACATCTTCAGTGACTTCAATGTCGTCCGGAACATATGGGAGGTTGGCGATGATTATGTCGAAATTTTGTGGGTCCCTGCTTGTCCCCCCGCTTAAGATTAAGCGGGGGCTAGGGGGCGTTTGATCTTTATTCAAACACCCCTTTAATTCCCCTCTTTGTCTAAAGAGGGGAGAAATATGAATATTTTCTAACAAATCAGACTCAATAAAATTGATTTCCACTTTATGAGTTTGGGCGTTTTCTTTGGCGATTTGTAGAGCTTTGGGGGAAATATCAATTGCGGTCACTTCTGCCTGCGGGAAATTTTTCGCGCAAAAAATAGCCAAACAACCACTTCCCGTCCCAATATCCAAAATAGTTTTTGGCTCAAAATCCCGCGAAAAATTTAAGTCCGGACTTGGGCAAGTCCGGACTTGGGTAAGTTCGGACTTGTTGCCTAAAATATAATTCGCCAAAATTTCCGTTTCATCGCGCGGAATAAGAACATCCGGCGAAACTTTGATTTTCATGTCGCACCACATTTTCCAACCACGGATATAAGCCAACGGCTCGTGGTTTTTGCGGCGTTCCAAAAATTCGCGGGATTTTCGTGCTTCGTCAGCTGTTAGAAGGTAATCATGATGAGTTTTTAGCCAAACGCGATCTTTTTCTAACGCTAAGGATAAAAGTAATTCTGCTTCCAGAGTGGGATTTTTAAACTCTTTCAGCAAAAATCCCGCGAAATTTAAAAAATCCTCAACGCTTTGAGGATTTCCTATGTTTTCAAAATTTGATTTAGACATTTATTTAGCCAAAACTAGCTAATATATTGTTTTTTCTTATTTTCTGCACGGTATTTTTCGCGAGATAAAGCCGCTTCGCGAATTTTCTTTTTAGTTGGTTTTTGCTTGAAATAACGATCTTCTCGGAAAGCTTTTAGCAATCCGCGATTTTTAACATGTCGCAAAAATCGTTTAATCAAACGATCTACTGATTCTCCGTCTCTGATTGTTACTTTTATCATCGGCGCGATATTAGTAATGAAATTTGTTTTGTCAAAAAAAAATGCAAGTTTACAAGTTCACAAGTTGACGAGTCTACAAGAAATAAGAAATTAATCTTTCAAACTTTTTTCAAAAGAATGAATCATTTTGTGTAATTCTGTAAAAATTTCGCGGGATTTTTCCTATTTAGCTCCCTCTTTTTGGAAAGAGGGCGGGGGGTGATTTTTTAAAAAATAAAATCCCCCTCATTCCCCCTTTAAAGAAAGGGGGAGGTTTTCGATAGAAGAAAATCCCGCGAAATTTTTAAAAAGGACAGGTTTTAAACCTGTCCCTACTTATAAACTCGTTAACTATATCATTTACATCATTGTCGCGATATCAACATATCGGCAAGAGTATCCCCATTCGTTATCGTACCAAGACATTACTTTGAGCATGTCGTCGATAACCATTGTTTGTTCAAGGTCTACAATTGTCGAACGGCTGTCGCCTTGGAAGTCTTTACTGACACAAGGACGGCTTTCTACGCCAAAAATTCGCGGGTTTTTCTCGGCTTCGGCTTTGAAAATCGCGTTAACTTCTTCGGCAGTCACTTTTTTATCCAATTTAACAGTCAAATCAACGATTGAAACCGTTGGAGTTGGCACACGAACCGCAAGTCCGGTTAATTTCCCCGCCATTTCCGGAATAACTAATCCCACTGCTTTTGCTGCTCCGGTCGAAGTTGGAATAATGTTCAACGCTCCGGCGCGCGCTCGGCGTAAGTCTTTGTGTCCGACATCTAGAATTCTCTGATCGTTTGTATAAGAGTGAATTGTCGTCATTAATCCGGATTTAATAGTGAAATTTTCGTGCAAAACTTTTACCACCGGCGCTAGACAATTAGTTGTACAACTCGCGTTGGAAACGAAAATATCGTCTTTTTTCAATTCTTCATCGTTAACTCCGTGAACAATCACGCGAAATCCGTCTGATTTTGGCGGTGCGGAAAGTAAAACCTTTTTCGCTCCTTGATCAATGTGTTTTTGGCAACCATCGATTGTGCGGAAAACACCAGTACATTCCAAAACAATGTCAATATCTAAATCGCCCCAAGGCAAATCAGAAATTTCGCGGGTTGTGAAACTGCGAATTTTTTTGTCATCAACAAGCAAATATTCTTCACCTCCTTCGTTGATAATAGAGATATTTTTCTTAAAAGTTCCAAAATTTGAATCAAATTGTAGCAAATGGGCTGTTGTAGTAGTTGGAGAAGGGTCATTTATTGCGACTAAATCTAGTTGGTCGGAATAATTTTCCAGAATAATTCGAGCTGTGGCACGACCAATACGCCCGAATCCGTTGATAGCGACTCGTTTTTTCATTGAAAATGGGGTTAAAAAAAATTCGTGTAAATTTTCGCGATTTTTTTCAAATAAGGCAACTAAAATCCCGCGAAATTTTTAAATAATTCCTTTATGCCTCCCCCCTGACAAGGGGGGGGCTGAGGGGGGTTGTTTAAAATTCTTCGAGACAGCCTGTCCTTTTTTAAAATTTCGCGGGATTTGTAGAGACGCCCTTTATGGGTGTCCAAAAAAAGAATTTAAATTAGTGGGCGACCACAAGGGATCGCCCCTACAGAAACAAAGGGCGATTGATAATCGCCCCTACATTCTTCTGATCTCTAAATTTCTTCTCTTCTGAGAAATATCCCACGAAATTTTCGCTTTTATTTGAGAGAAAAATATAATCCGAGCGATATGGTTGAAAAAAAGAGTAAAAATAACGATAAAAAACGCTTGGAAATTGGAGTTGCTTGCATTTTTCGCGACGGAAAAGTGCTGATTCAGACTCGTCCCAAAGGGAAATCTTTTCCCGGAAAATGGGAGTTTCCCGGCGGAAAAATTGAGGAAGGCGAACGCGCTCGTGATTGTGTGGCTCGCGAAATCCGCGAAGAACTCGGTGGCGAAATCCATGTGGAAGACATGTTTTTCAAAGACACGCATTATTTTGACAATGTTGTTTTGGTTTTGTTATTTTATCGCTGTTTCCCGCGGGAAAACACGGAATTTAGCCCACAAGAAAACCAACAAATTAAATGGGTTGGAAAAGAAGATTTCGCGGGAATTAACTTTTTACCGACAAATTACCGAATTTTGAAAAAACTCGCCGAATTACCTGAACTAAAATGAAAACTTCTCCTCGCTCCCGCAAACTCGCTGCCATCGTCCATGAACATTTGCCGACCATTATTCAAAAATATTTGACGCCGAACCAAATTGGGTTTCTGACAATTACGGGCGTGGAAATTTCCGGCGATTTAGGGATTGCGAATGTGTTTTTTACCACCATCGGAAGTGCGAATGAAGCGGAAAAACACTTACGAAAAATCTCGCGAAAAATTGTTTACGAGCTTTTGAAAATCGTCAAACTTCGCCGAGAAATTGTCCTAAATTGGAAACGCGACGAGACTGGAAAAATTATTGGTCAGATTGATAAACTAAATCCCGCGAAAAAATGAAAATTCTCATCGCTACCGGTAATCAGGGAAAATTGAAGGAACTCATTGAAGGATTTTCTTTGTTCGGAGCGGCAGAAAATATTGAGTTTTTGTCATTAAATGATTTTTCACAGGATTTTGGCGAACCGGAGGAAAGCGGGGGAAATTACGCGGAAAACGCCTTAATTAAAGCTAAATATTTCGCGGAAAAAACCGGTTTACCGACCATTGGAGAAGATTCTGGACTGGAACTGGAAGCGTTTCCGGACAAATTTGGTTTGAAAACGAAACGGGAAATTCCCGCGAAAAATGACCACGAGTGGCTGGAAAAATTTTTGGAAATGCTGGCAAACCAAGACAACCGCCGAGCGACTTTTTTCTCGGCAATTGCTTTCTTTGATCCGGAAAAATCCTGCGAAAAAATCGTTGTCGGACAAACATCGGGAATAATTACACAAAATCCGGAAACTGAATTGGAAAAAGGAATTCCTGTTTCGGCGGTTTTCAAAGCTGATGGCGAAAACAAGGTTTTTTCGGCGTTGAGTAAAGAAGAAAAAAATAAAATTTCTCATCGCGGAAAAGCGGTTAAAATGATGAGTGAGTTTTTAGTTAAAACCCTTCTAACTTAACTTTTTATCTGCCAGTTGGCAGTCGCGGGATTTTAATAAAATGTTTAATTTCAGAAAATGGTTACAGAAAAAAATCACTGCCAAAGAGCAGAAGTTTTTGCGCAAACTGGAAAATTCCGCGAAATTTTCGAAGGCAGAAAAAAAGCGAATTGAAGGACATCTTCAAGAAGGAAATTTAAAAGATGTTGTCCATGTTTTCTTTGTTTTTCTGGTTCTTTCGGGGATTTTTTCGATTGGTGATCTGATTACTTTTTTACTGAATTTGGGAGTAAATGTTGTACAAGAATCAGATAATTTTTGGCCATTTTTTGCTTTTTTAGTCATAACTGGATTGTTTAAAATTTGGTACGCGCACATTTCTTTGCTGCGGTTTTCGTGGTTTGATAAAATTCTTTCTACTTTGCCCTACTTTGGAGCGAGTTTACTTTTAGCCAAGGGCTTAAAAGACGCGCCATTAACCAGAAAAGCGCTGTGGCTGTACTTAAAAAATCAACTTTAATGAAAATAAAACTTTATTTTTTTGGAAAATCCCGCGAAATTACGGAGCGCGAGAAAGAATTAGCGAAACGGATTGGCTTTCGCGCCAAAATTGAGCTAATTGCTCTTCCACAAGCGGGAATTACAGACGCTGAAAAGGCGAAATCAGAAGAAGCGGAAAGGTTGTTGAAAAAAATTGGTTCGAAAGATTTTGTCATCGCCCTCGATGAGCATGGTCAAGAGTTTGATTCGGTGAAATTTTCGCGGGATTTACGAAAAAAACTAGAAAACCACGGCAAAGTAATTTTTGTCATCGGTGGCGCGCATGGCTTAGGAAAAGGCATTTTGAACCGCGCTAACCAGAAAGTGAGTTTTGGGAAAATGGTTTGGACGCGCAATCTCGTCCGCCACATGGCGTTGGAGCAGATTTACCGCGCACTGGAAATTGCTGGAGGAAGCAATTTTCATAAGGCGTAAAATCCCGCGAAAAAATAAGATAGTTTACGAGTTTACGAGTTAACAAGTTCACAAGATTACAAGCAAAGATAAGCTTGAAACCTGTTCTTTCAAAATCCCGCGAAATTTTCAAATAATTCCTTATATCTCCCCCCTGACAAGGGGGGGTTAGGGGGGGTTGTTTGTAAAAAAATTTCGCAGGAATTGCCAATTTCTAAAATATCTCAATCTCTGATATAATTAGGTTGTTTTATAACCAATTATCAAATGTCTGATCTACCTTACGGACCGCTTGTGCACCTTGTTTCAACTGAAGATGTTGACGGAGAAGCACGAAAAATTTTCGAAAAAATGGAAAAAAACACCGGGAAAGTCCCTAAATGGATGAAAGTTATGGGAAATTCTGAGGAAATTTTTGTCCACTTTTTCAAACTGTTTGTGACAACCATGAAAGGAGGAAAAGTTGATCACATTTTGAAATGGAAAATGGCTTATAAAATTTCTGAAATTAACAAATGTGAATTTTGTGTAAGCGTGACGAAATTTCAGTTAAAAAGTTTAGGAATTTCTGATGAAGAAATCGCGAAAATTGACGAAGAAAATTCCGAAAAAGAAGACATTACTTTGAAATTTGCCGAAGCTTCTACTGAACACGCCTACCAAATCCCGATGGAGTTAAAAGAAAAAATCAAAGAATTTTATTCAGATGAAGAAATTGTAGAATTGACCGCTGTTGTCGGGCTTTTTAATTACATCAATCGCTTCAACGACACTTTGAATGTTTTCCCTGATGTAGAGTAAATTTTTCGCGGGATTTCTGAAAAACCGCTACAATTCTTGTGATGAAAAAACGAATTTTCTTTTTTGGAACTCCGGAAATTGCTGTGCCGGCATTGGAAAAACTCGCCCTTCAAGCAAATTCAGGACAAGCGAAAAATTCAAATATTGAGATTGTTGGTGTAGGTTGTCCAAGTGATAAAAAAGTTGGACGGAAAAGAGTTTTAACTGCTTGTCCGGTTAAAAAATCCGCGAAAAATTTGGGCTTAAAGGTTTACGAAGTGAACAACAAAAAAGAAGTTCGCGAAATTTATGAAAAACTGAGTTTTGATTTGGCGATTGTTATCGCTTTTGGTGTGATTTTTCCCGCGAAAATTTTAGATATTCCCAAATTTGGGACAATTAATGTTCATTTTTCACTTTTACCAAAATTTCGCGGAGCTTCCCCTGTGCAATCCGCTATTTTAGCTGGTGAAAAAGAGAGCGGAATCACCTTTCAGCAGATGGTTAAAGAATTGGATGCAGGAGATATTTTGTGGCAAAAAAGCTGGAACATTGAAAACAAAAAAACTTCCGAATTATGGAATTTTTTCGCGGAAAAAACTGCTGAAGAATTTCCGGAATTTCTAGAAAAACTTTTTACAAAAAACTTGCAAAAACTTCCGCAAGACGAAAATCTCGCGACTTTTTGCGGAAAATTTGAAAAAAAAGACGGGGAAATTTTTCCAGAAAAAGAAACGGCCGAAGAAATTTGGCGAAAATTTTTGGCTTTTGATGTTTGGCCAGGAATTTTTATCAGTACAAAATATGGGAAAGTGAAATTAGGGGAAATAAAGTTTATTTCGAGCGAAGCCGAGAAACGGGATTTTGGCGATAAATCATTTGAGTTAAAATGTGCTAAAAATTCAAAAATTTATATTTCACAAGCGCAAATTCCCGGCAAAAAAATAATGCCGATAGCGGATATTTTACGCGGAAAACCTGATTTGTTTAGTTAGTTTACAAGTAGAGCGGAAGAAAATTAAGAAATTTCGCGGGATTTTATGGCGCAATAAAGTAATGAACAATTGTCCAAGCTGAGAAAGTTATTATCAACCCAATAACTGCTCCCATAATGATTTTTTTCGCCTGAGCTGTAGCATCTTCATCTCCAAAATGTGCCACCAAGCGAATTCCTGCATAAATAAGGGCAATTACCGCGAAAATTGCGATTAATCCCAGAATAAAATTAATCCAGCGGGCTACTAGAGAAATTCCGCCAAAAACACTTGGAATCACGAGTTGCCCGTCTCCGCCAGTAATTGTGTTGATCATTGGTTTGGCAGAGATTAGAATAATTAATCCAATTACTCCATAGATAATTCGTTTTTTCATTTCCGAAATTTGTGATTCGTCTTCTCCACCAGCAATAATCAAAGTAATCGCGTTCCAGACAATAAAAGCAACCGCTAAAACTACCGCGAACATCGTTAAATAATCAAAAAGTCCATAAATCTCTAACATTCCTTTTCTCGCGAATTCTGAAACATCGGTTCCTTCGCGGAAAATTTCTCCCGATTTCCCAAAGAAAACCCAGTCAACTAAATGGACTGTCACCATCATTAATAAAAAACCTGTTCCAATTCCTGCGATTTGGTTAATGGCTTGTTTGTATTTATCTTCGCTACCGTGAGTTAAATATAGTTCAATTCCCGCGTAAACTAATAAGATAACGGCAATTGGGATCATTAATTTTTTTAGAAAACCGGTTAATTTTAATACTGCTTCTCGAAACTGAATCTCTCCAGAAGCTGTTCCGTTGTCTGTATAATCTTTGAGCGTATGATTATTTTTTAATAAGTAAGAATCACTAGTTGCATCAAAAATTTCAGAGGTCTTTGGAACTTCAACCTGTGCCTGAACGCTCGTAAAATAAGCTCCCCCTAATAGAACCATAACAATGAAAATCCCGCGAAAAAATTTGTTCATTTCTTAAGTTATTAAAAATGTAACAATTGTATAAGCCGAAAAGGCGATGATTATTCCGACAATGCTAGCCATAATCATTTTTTTGGCTCGTCCCATTTGGTCATCATCACCAAAACTAATTACATAATAAAGTCCTGAAAGAACCAGCATCGCCGTAGCAACAATTCCAATAAAAGACAAAGCAAAATTAACTAATCCCGCAACTTCTTGAACAATAATTTGAGAAGATTCGTGAATATCCCCACTTCGGAAAGATAAAGCCCGCACAATAACTTCTGCCATGAGAATAAAAGCCGTCCCCATTAAAAAGGATTTCAAGAATTGTTTTTCGCGGGAAATTGTTTCGTCTTCTTCTCCTCCCATAATCAAGGTGTATCCTGATATCAAGGCATTTATTAGCATTAATCCTCCGGCTATATATTCTACAAAACGAACCACATCAATTAATTTCGCCTCAAAATTTCGAGCTGCAGTTCCCTCTAAAATATCTTTTGAACTATCAAACACTTTATATCCCATAAATTCTGCAACTGAAATCACTCCTAATCCCAGAATAATCCAAGCAAATTGACCTTTTAATTCAGATAATCTTTCGCTATCTCCGCGTGCCATAATAAATTTAACTCCTAAAATAAATAAGTACAAAATCGCAATTGTTCCTAAAGCTCGATTGACTTTCTTAATTAGTTCTCCGCGAAAAATATTTCGTAAGGAGTCTTGCGTGGAAGAAGTAAACCCGTCTCCAGCGCTAATTACAATATTATCAGTCATAATTTCATCCAATCCTTCGCCGTCTATTCTTTTGCCATTTTCACCATAAACTACGGCATCATCTAGTTTTAAACGCCGTGATCCAAAATAGGCCTTTTTAGCTTTATCAAAAAAATTTGCTGCTTTAGAAAATTCCGATTTTGCAAATTTTAATTGGTCTAGGGGCTCTTTTTCTGAGCATTCTAAATTTTCTTTCTTAATTTTTTTACTTGGAAAGGTTTTAACACAGCCATCTTTTTGAGTTTTATCTTCTTCTGTCATACAAGATAAAGCGTTTTCTAGATGAACATATCCATCTAGTTCAAATTTATAAGCCTCACTTTCATCTCCAAACTTAGTGTAATCGAAATCTTTTTTTCTTTTTAATTCTTCAAACAAAACTATTTTTCTACGGATTGATTCGCATTGGTTTAAAGTTATGCCTCTATGCAACTCTTCTTCTGTTTCTTGCGCAAAAACCTCTCCTACCCAAAATCCCGCGAAAAAAAATCCCCCGATTAAGATCATTCCCGCAGACGCAATTAATTTTTTCATTTCTGTTAATTATACCTGAATTATACACTTTTTCCAAATAATTTTGACAAAATATTTCTGAGAATTAGAATCTCTGCAGTTTTGTTCTTTTCAAATACAAATGTTAGCTTGGTTACTCATTCCAGCCGGAATCGTTATTATCGTGAAATCCGCACAAATCGGAAATTTTATCGGTGAGATAGATTTCGCGGAAAAATACCTAGGAAGTGGCGGGACTTATAGTTTTATTAAATTATTTGGTCTAGCTGTTACGATTTTCTCCATAATGTGGCTAACAGGAGATTTACCAGCGTTCTTACACGGAACTTTGGGTAGATTTTTCGGAAATCCTCAATAATTTGGGGCTATAGCTCAATTGGCTAGAGCACCTGCTTTGCAAGCAGGGGGTTCAGGGTTCGAGTCCCTGTAGCTCCACCATTCGACTCATTTCATTCACTTATAAAAAAATTAAAGCGAGTGTTCTGAGTTTATAGAAGGATTTAAAATCCCGCGAAATTTTAACATTTGTTTAAGAATATCATAACCACGGGTTGGTAGCTCAGTGGTAGAGCAAGGGCCTTTTAAGCCTTTGGCCGAGAGTTCGATCCTCTCCCAACCCACCATCCTTCGCTAAAGCTTCTGACGGCACGCCAGCTTTGATAAACAAACAACCAAAGTTTTTTGATTTTATATCTCGCAAATTTCGCGGGATTTTTTATGTTTCTAAAATAATTTTGACAAAGTGTCATGAAATTGATATTTAAATACTGATGTTAGATAAATTAAAACGAATTTTCGAAAATAAAGAGAAAAAAAGAGCTAGAAAAATAGAGGAGCTCTCACAATTAATCATGTCTAAAATAACTATGATTATGGAGAACAACACTCTAGTTGACCCACTTTTTATTTTAGAACAATGTGAGAATAAAATTGAAAAATTAGAATTAGATAAGAAAAAATTTTTAGGCGAAAAGATCCTTTTAGTAACAAATGAATATATTAAAAAAATAGAGAAAGCAATTTCTCCGTCTATTGCTGAAGAAGAATTGGAAAAAATCGTTAGATTATTTAAGGAATTCAAGAAATTTAAAACCAACAAACAAAAACCGCTGTTAAATAAAGCTATTAATTCAGTTAAAAGTAAATATCAAGAATCACTCAAAAAGCATGATACTAAAGTAGTCCGACAAAGATTTCAGGAATTTTTAAAGAAAAGTAAAAAATATAAAAATGTTTCCTAAATTTCGCGGGATTTTGGCTCTGCTTTGCTTGTTCAACATTGCTTTTGCGCAAGTGCAGATCTCAGAAGTTGCTTGGATGGGAACTTCGGCGAGCAGTTATGACGAATGGATTGAGCTTTATAATTCTGCTGAAAATCCCGCGAATTTAGCGGGCTGGAGCTTATTTTCGGCAGATGGTAGCCCACAAATAAATTTAATTGGCGAAATTCCCGCGAAATCTTACTTTTTACTGGAAAGAACAGATGATACAACGATTAATAATGTTGAAGCGGATCAGATTTATAACGGGAGTTTAAAAAACTCCGGCGAACAACTTATTTTACAAAACGCGGAAGGTGAAATCATTGACAAAACGCCAACGGGCGCTTGGCCGGCGGGCGAAAATCCCGCGCGTGCCGACCAAAGCCTTGGCGACGGTAGGAAAAAATCAATGGAACGCCTGAATT
Source organism: Candidatus Altimarinota bacterium (assembly GCA_027028725.1). Lineage (GTDB taxonomy): Bacteria > Patescibacteriota > Gracilibacteria > UBA4473 > UBA4473 > JALVIB01. Next base: position 1,804 of record JALVIB010000006.1, on the reverse strand, counting down.
ACACTATTTCCGGTGAGCAAAATGAAGCTTGGCAAACTTTTCAAGATAATTCCAGTCCTTTTTTGGATGCAAAAAATAATGCCGTTTTCGGCACACCCAAAGCACAAAATTCGGGAAATCCAATTTTTCCCTTGCCTCCAAATTTAGAATTTGTCTCGCATTTTGATTCAGTTGAAATTATGGAAATACAACCCGTTCCCAAAAATTCGCGGGAAATTTGGCTAAAATTTTCCATTCAGTCCGATAGCGCCGTAGATTTAATTAATTGGGAAATTAAAAATACAAACGGCCTGCAAAAACTCTCTGAACTGGCTGATAGTCTTGTTTTGATTTCTGGGGGAGAAAATATTAGTGGACAAGAAGTTCATTTAAACGAGCAGGGATCGGCTAAAATTGTAGAGCAAAATCTCGCGAAAAATTTTACTTTACCAGCTAATCGTTTGATTTTTATGCCCAATGAAATGGAGGAACCACTAATTTTTGGAATAAAAAGTGAGCCGTTGATTTTGGACGATTTACAAAACTTTCAAATCATAAACAACGATGAAATAATTGCCGAGAAAGTTTTTGCAAAAGACTTGCAAATTCTAATTTCGGAAATTTCGCCCAATAATAAGACCAATGATTTCGTGGAGCTTTTTGTCAAAGACGCGGACGGGCAAATTGATTTGAAAAATATGGAAATTCGCCATAACGGACGAACACTTTTTTTCGCGGGAAATTCTCTACTTGTGCAAAAAGGAGATTTTTTAACATTTCAACTTTTGTCTGAAAAAATTAGCGAAAAGCCCAGAAAATATAGAAATACAACCTTTTTGCAAGAGACTGGTGATTCATATATTTGGGAGAAAGGAATAAAAAATGGAATTGTGGCAAGTTCGGGAACGCTGGAAATAATTTTGTGGAGTGGGACAAGTTGGGAAAAAAGTACGGATAATCCGGAAAATCCCGCCCTTCAACAGAGTTCAGGGCAAGCCCCTCAACAGGGTTTAGGGCAAGCAAAAAAATCGGCGGATTTCGTCTGCTGGGCGGATAAAACTTTGAATAAAACCGAAACCAAGAGATTAGCGAAAAATGTCCCGCAAAATTGGCACGGAGATTGTTTTGCTAGTCAAAAATTAGATAAAAATGAGTCAATTGCGCGCACCGAACCGCAAACGGACAACAATATTTCGCGGGATTTTTACCACCATTTGCATGGCAGTCCGGGAACACCAAATTTCCTGCAAAATCATCGTCCACATGCTCGCATAAAGTTGCAAAGTGGCGAATTTCGCGGGAAAGCGCGCGTTAATTTCACCGGAAAAGAACTTGATAATTCTGCCTCAACCGATGGCGATGGACTAGATGATTTGGTGAAATTTCAGTGGAAAATTAATGGAAAAAGTTGCGGGAATTTCACGGAAAATGGCTGGAATTGGGTTAATGAAAATTGTTATTTAGAGGCGCAAAAATACAATCCGAGCTACATGTATTTTGATTTTGAGAATTTTGAAGAATTTGAAATTTCCTTGCGCGTAACGGATAAAGCAGGATTTTCTGACACGGCGAAAATTACAATTTCCCGCGACTCGTCATCCGAAGCCTTGGCGAAGGATGAAGAAACAGATGAGCAACCAGAACTTGATTTTGAAACAAATGTCGCTGGCGACTTTTTCGCGGATTTTTTAGCACAAACTGATTTAGAAAAACTGAAAGAAATTGCTTACCGCCAAGATCCGCCCGCGGAAATACCGCCTGCCCCGCGATATTTATTCGCCCGCGACAAATTTTCCGCCGAAGAACGAAGTTTAATGGCAAAAAA
>JALVIB010000005.1 GCA_027028725.1 Candidatus Altimarinota bacterium | reverse complement strand
GATATATATTTATGGTCGGAAGATCCGGGACTCGACCGACTGCTCACACTCTCGGCGATCCTGTATCACCACCACGCGATGGGTTTAAAGGGGAGAGGAGGGGTTAGAAAATTGCGGATTTGCAAAACTATGGGAGAGTATGACTTTATATGTAGGACTACAAGCGATATCATCAAAAGTTATGGATTACGAGTAGACAATCTCATACGGTATTTAAAGGGTTTAAAGGTCGATAGTAACAGCTTGGTCGTTTTCGATGACGTAGATGATGTGTATAGAGAAGTCAGTGAGATAAACAAAAAAATATGGCATCGTTTTGTGGGAGATAGAGCGTTCAGAAAGAAGATGCTATCGATTACAGTAATTCTGCAAATATGCGATTACGAAGGTTCTGTAGGTAGGACAAAAAGATCATCTAAGTTCCACAGCGTGTTAAGAGAGTTTATTGAGCTGTATAGAGATCCACAATAATGTTGGAATTCGTAAAAAGGGATTGCAGGAAATCTTATTTTTAATGAATTTTTACAGTAACATGATTGCTTCTGCATGTTCAATTGGACGAGGAAAAATCGCGACAAAACGCCGAGGTTTGCGAAAAGCAATTGTGACTTTACCTGAAGGTAAAACTATAGATTTTAACGCAATTAAATAATGGGAATTCGAGTATTGAAACCGAATACAAATGCTCAGCGAGGAATGAGTTACTTGGATAATGTAGATATTACAGCCAAGAAACCATCAGTAAAATCTCTCTTGAAACGAGGTAAAAAAGTGACTGGGCGAAACAATGGGAAAATCTCTATCCGTCATCGTGGTGGAGGAACTCGTCGTCAGTACCGAATGATTGATTTTAACGGAACTGATAAACTAGGAATTCCCGCGAAAATTACAGCAATTGAGTATGATCCAAACCGAACAGTAAACATTGCTTTACTCGTTTTCGCTGATGGAGAAAAACGCTATGTTTTAGCTTGGAAAGGGGCGAAAGTTGGACAAACAGTAGTCACTGACATTAAAGCTAAAGCAGTTGATGGAAACAGAATGCAATTAAAAAACATTCCGGTTGGATTCAATATCTTTAATCTGGAAGTAAAACTAAATAAAGGAGGACAATTTATTCGTTCTGCAGGTCAATACGGAAAACTTATTTCGCTAGACGGAGATATGGCACAAGTTGAACTTCGTTCAGGTGAAATTCGTCTTGTTCCAAAAGAATGTTTCGCGACAATTGGAACTCTTGGGAACGAGGAATGGAGTTTGGTGAAAATTGGAAAAGCTGGTCGTGTGCGAAATTCCGGGCGTCGTCCACAAGTTCGTGGTAAAGTGATGAACCCGATTGACCATCCACACGGAGGTGGAGAAGCCGCGAATTCTATTGGTATGAAGTATCCTAAGACACCTTGGGGAGCGCATGCTTTGGGAGTGAAAACTCGTAAGAAAAACAAAACAACTAATAAATTCATTCTTCGGTCTCGTCACCGAGCAAAGAAAAAATAATTTAACTTTATAAGATTATAAAATGACTAGATCATCAAAAAAAGGTCCATGGGTAGATCCTCGCTTAATCAAAAAGATTAAAGCGATGAACGAATCAGGTAAAAAACGAGTTATTAAAACTTGGTCAAGAGCTTGTGTTATTTCACCAGAGTTTGTGGGACACACTTTTGCTGTTCACAACGGAAAAGAGTTCCCATCAGTATTTTGTACTGAAGCGATGGTTGGACACAGGTTAGGAGAATTCTCTCCAACACGTAAATTCCGTGCACACGGAGGTAAAGATAGATAATAATTAAATAATGAAAGCAATTCTAAAAGGTATCAGAGTTTCTCCAAAAAAAGCCAATATTGTGGCTGGATTGATTCGTGGAAAAGATGTTGTGGAAGCTTTAAATATTTTGAAGTTTACTGCCAAAAAATCCGCGAAAATTTTGTATAAAGTTTTACATTCAGCAATGTCTAATGCGGAGAAAAATGATGATAAAAAAAGAGAAAACCTTGTGGTAAAGGAAGTTGTTATTACCAAAGGTCCTTTTTATAAAAGATATTTACCTTCAACAAGAGGGCGAGCATTGCGTTTAAATAAACCAACAGCTCACATTACTATTAAATTAGCTGATAAATAATTAAATAAATGGGAAAAAAAGTATCACCAATTTCAATTCGAGTGGGAATCACTAGAAAGTGGGACTCAACTTGGTATTCTAACAACAAAGATTTTAAAGGGAAACTGTTGCAAGATATCGCGATTCGAAAGTTCTTAACTAAAAAATTCGCGAGAAAAGCAGCTCTTTCTAAAGTAGCAATAAACCGAGGTGGAGGAAAGGTTTCAGTTGTTATTCATAGCGGTAAACCGGGAGTAATCATCGGACGAAGTGGTGAAAATATCGAAAACTTAAACAAAGAATTGCGTGCGAAATTCGGTGACAAAACAATTAATGTGTCTGTTCAAGAAGTTCGTAAAGCTGATGGAGACGCTCAAATTGTCGCGGATTCTGTTGCTGAACAAATTGAACGCCGCTTTCCATTCCGCCGAGTTTGTAAAATGGCTTTGGATCGAGCCAAAGAATCCGGTCTAAAAGGAATGAAAATTCAAATTTCTGGTCGTTTGAACGGAGTGGATATTGCGCGACGAGAGATTTATTCTTTCGGGACAGTGCCACTACACACGCTACGAGCAAAAATTAGCTACGCTACAGCTCGTGCGAATACCACTTACGGAGTGATTGGAATTAAAGTTTGGACATACCACGGACTAGTTTTCAAAAACGATATGTTAAACGACTAGTGGATTTTAGAGCTTACAAAACTAGAAAACGAGCTTCGGCTCGTTTTTTTTGTAATCAAAAATCCCGCGAAATTTTAAAATTAGGCGCGACGGCGCCGTCGCGCCTACGCTTTTTCATATTTCAGAAAGCGCGAATTCGAATTCGCATCTACAAGACGAAAGCGCGGTCACGCGACCGCGCCTGCAAAAAGGGCGATTGATAATCGCCCCCACATTTTCTTCTGACCTCTTATTTTCTTCTGTTATTCTGTCAAAATTTTGCGAAATTTTCACTCCAACATATCAGATAATTCTTCCTCAAAGCCAAAACCGGTGTCATCTTTCGCGAATTTTCGTAATAAAGGAATTAATGATTCATCTTGTTTTCCAAAACTTCCACACTTCTCAACAATTAGAGAAATACAACTCCCAACTCGACCATCAGAATCATCAATTCCGCCTTCGGATAATTTTTTACTCAGTTTTAAAACTAGCTTCCATAGATATTTAGCATTTTCTACGGACGGTTTTAAAACAGAAATCGCTTCCTCGATTTCAAATGACCCAATATCAAGTTGGCGTTGATACTTAAACCAAATTGAAGATGGACCAGTATATGGTTTTATTTTGCGTAACCCTTTGGAGACCATTAGTTTTACTTCCTCTAAACTTCGCGGGATTTCTCGTTTATTGTTTTTTCCTGATTTTTTCAAAACTGCTAATCCCAGAGCAATAATATGTTTACAAAATTCTCCATTTTCGCCCATATAACAATTGCATTCAGCCAAATCGACTTCTTTCTCGGAAATAGAAACTTGGTAATCATGTGTGCTTTGAACAATCCCGCTATAAAAACTGGGAAACTCGCGAATTTCTACAACTTTTCCGGATTGGAAAAGGTTTTTTCCGCGAAGAAATATCCGATCACTCACGGCATATTCCAAATTTCGAATACTCCACTTAGGTTGTTTCATTGTTTCATAACAAATTATAGAATATTTTTAAAAATCCCGCGAAAAAAATCAGACGAAAGCGCGGTCACGTGACCGCGCCTACAAAAGGAATTATTTTTAGGGCTGATACAAGACCAGCCACTACATTTACATTATTTTCTATCCATATTTCTTCTGACCTCTAAATTTCCCCGTTCTTCTGTAAAATTTCGCGGGATTTTTTCTTTTTTACCGACTAAAAGCTCTGCGCCAGCGTAATAATTTATTCCGTGCGGCGGCTTGCCGATCAAATTCTCTTTCTAGATCGTGTCCACGAGTGGCACGATTTCGAACAGTTGGTGTTAAGTCTCCAGAGATTCGTTCTCCACGAATACGGAAACGACGCTCTAAAAGCACACTTTTGGTATCACATTCATACCAACGAGATGTCGTGCGCCATCCACAAAGAGAATTTCGCGGGCTTTTTTTAGTAACTACTTTTGGAGCAAAGACTTTTTTTACTTCAATCTTTGCAGTAGGCGCATTTTCTAGGCGAATAGGAGTGCTTGGTCCATATCCACCAGCAAAAACCATTGGCGTAAAAATTAAACCAGCTAATAAAATGTTTAGTTTTTTCATTTTTGAGAGGGTAAGAAAATAAATCACTTCTCAGTCTAGGGATTTTTGGATAAAAGTAAAATCCCGCGAAATTTCGCGGGATTTTATACTTATATAGTTGTTTGAAATTATTTAAATACAAGGCAAACTATTATCAGTTATATTTATTGAAGAATTTTGATTTACTTTTATCCAGTAAGCTTTTCCTGGTGTAAATCCCCCAATTTCATCTGTCCAATCTGTACTATCTCCATTATTATTTCCGTTTCTATAGAGACGGTTTCCATATTCATCTTTTACTTCTTCTAATATATCGGCATTTCCATATATTTCATGTAACATACATAATATATTTGAAGCCGTTGTGTCTCGTGGATATCCAATTAGATTCCATCCTTCCTTTAAGTTTTGTGTATAAGGTAGAGTTACAAAATTATCTCCATAAATATTTAGTATAGTATCTCTATTTACCTTTACAAAATATCCTTTTCCGCCTTCAAATGTTTGTAAAGTATTTAAATAATTAGGTAGATTTGGATTAAATACTTTTTGTTGATCGTTTACTTGTTCTAGTATTCTTCTTCTTGATAATTCAGAAAAAACGGATTCAACAGAATTATCGTTTGGGATTATATATGAAGAAATTAGATTCCATCCTGCATGAAGATTTATTGATTGTGCATTTTGGCTATTTGTCTGGGTAGTTCCATTAAAGGTAAGAGATGTAGCGCTAGAATCAGGATGACATAGGTATCCACCAAGATAACCTTCATTACCAGTACTATCTGAACCATCAGCCCATATTATATCCTTGCCTATGCCAGATGGAATAGTGGAAAATGTGAAATTGGTAGGTAACATGAAAGGATTACTATATATGGAATAGTCATTCATTGATAATTGGCTAAATATTTCATCGTTATTATTTATTGTACCGTTTATATTTATATCAGCATAGACGACAAACTCTTTAGGGGAGTTTACTAAAAGATTATTGAATAACACTATATATTGTTTAGTGTTGTATCCATAATTTATATAATCTGTGTTATATGTTGTGTTAGAATTTATAGCATCTTCGACTGTTACATTGTCTATGTTTATGTTTGCTGATGATGTAGATGTAACAAAAGGAATTCGACCTAATAATACATGACCGGCAGCGTCTGGAGTTATTTTAAATCTAAATATTTCTTTATGAATACCACTTGTCAATGCTGTATTTGTAGTTGGTATTCTATCCAAAGTAAACTTAGTTTTGTAGACTACAAATTCAGAGCCAATGGCATTTCCAGAAATTTCTGAACCTGATAAATCAGAACCGGTTGAACTAGTCACAGCTTCAATTCCATTTTGTCCCCTAGATGTATCAAGCTCCAATTTTAGTCTTTTTGCTGTTTGATATGAATTAGTTATAGAGTTTACATCAGCTTTTATGGTAGCAATAGTTGTTCTATTGTTTGGGACAATTATTCTGTTGAAATTTATATCAAAATGAAGTTTCCCATTAATTAATTGTTCAGTAGCTAGTAATTGACCACTTTCATTATATAATTTGAAATAAGCACTAGCATCAAATTGATTTCCAAAACTATTTTTTAGGTAAATGTCTTTTACTTGAACTTCATCGTTTGCAGCACTAAATCGTACTTGAAAAACTCCAGCATTAGTTTCTCCTGCAACTAAGATGCGTGGGGAGAATTGTCCAGTTTCTGCAATATTTAGCATTCCGGACTGAATAAGGTTAAAGGTCGCTCCACAGAGATAATTGTCAGCAGTTCCACCGTTACAATTACCATCCCCCATCGTGTCACTATGACCATCTCCTAAAAGAATATGGTCTTCGTATACAGGCACTAGGTTTATTATATTGCCACTCCATGCTTCAACATTCGTAATAGCTATTTTAGCAGTTGGTAGTACATTACTAGTAAATGCCACTATATCTCCGTAATGACTATTCATAATAGTTTCATTTACAGGAATTTGAGTTGAACCGGCTGGTGTGTCTTGAGCTACAGTTACAATTTCAGCATTATTCCCAGCTGCAGTTCCATCAGAAGATATAACAATTTGATCTCCTGCATGAAGGTTTGTGTTTGTAGTAGCATTTATGACATTACTTCCAGCTACAGCACTAGCGTTATTGCTTACATATGGTGCCTGATCTAATTCTATTGTATCAACAACAACATCAACTACTTCTTGCCCAACCCCAGAGACGCTTATAGAAAGGTTATTGAAGGTTGCTAATCCTGTTACAGGATCAAAAGTCTGAGCAGATCCTACCTGCATACCGTTTACAAAAAGAGATCCAGTGAAATTTTGATAATTGTTAGTAACTGCACCAGTTCCAATTAATTTTACAGAAATTGAGTTTACCATAATATCATTATTACTACTGTTTTCTATGGCAAACTTCATAAATGTTATATCCATTGAGCCTGCAACAGCGTTTTCTATATCATTAAAACCGTCAACTCTTCTAACATTTATATCAGTTGAATGAGGTTCTACAATGATATAATTCATTAATGTATCACCATCTATAGGATTTCCTCTAGTATCTACTGGATTGAATTCTTCATGAGTATTTATATTTGTCAGCTCAATTGCTCCGAATTTAAATTGGAAAGTACTTTCAGGTCTGGCTTCTCTAGAAATATCAGCTATTACAAAAAATTCGCGGGTTTCATTGTGTGGGATAACAGCATTACTACTTAAATAAATGCTAACACTATTGTTATTGAATCGAACATTTGTAGAAACTTGCATCCCATTCATGTATAAGGAAAAATTAACTAAATCATCTAAATTTCCTGATCCAATATTACTAAAAAACATTTTTCGAACTAAAACATCATCGCTTGTGTTATTTCTTAACTTGAATTGTCCAATAGTTACTTGGCGTGCTCCGGCATCAATTGTATTATTTCGGTCACCAGTTGGTGTGAAGACGACATTTTCATGCTTAATAACAGGATTTATAATTGGTTTGCTTTCAAATTTTGGGTCCTTGCGAGTTAAAAAATCAAAAAAATTTCTATCTCTTAAATTGTTTAAGAATTGTTGATATTTAGGAACTTCCTTATTATCTTTATTGCCTTTTGCTTTTGGAACATTTTTAATAAGATTTGGAAAATCCCGCGAAATTTTTGGTTTGTTGTCTTCTTTTTTTTGTTTTTCCTTAAATATTTCAGAGAATTTTTGAGTTAGTAATTTTAAGTCAAATTTTATTGGTTTTACGGGTGGTTTTGTTGGTGTTGGTTTTATGTCTTCGGGTTTGATAGGCGGTTTTGTTTGGTATGGTTTTGTGTTTAGAACTGGTTTTATAGTTTCGTTTATCTCTATCGGTTCTGCGGTTTGGATAGGTTCTTCAAAAATAATAGGTGGTTTAATTTGTTGCGGTTTCGTGCTTTCTTGAAATGGTTTAACTGGCTTGATTGGTTTAACTTCTTCAAAAAACTCAACAGGTTTTGTGTCTTGAACCGGTTTTACTTTATCAGGATTGCCTTCTTCTAAAATAGGTAGCGGCTTTATAACAGGTTTTATTTGGTCTTCGTGGACTGGTTTTTCTGGCTTAATTTTTTCTTCCTTTATTGGTGCAAAATCCCGCGAATTTTTTATTTCTATTTCCTGCTTTTTTTCTTTTTCTTCTTTAGAAATATTATGAGCAGGTTTCTTCATGAGTTTGTCAGGGAATTTAAATGTATTCGCCTGAAACATGCTCGGATAAGAAAAAACACTGTGAATTAAATCTGCTTTGAGCGAGCTAGCAGAAGTGTTTGGTAAGAAAGTGAAAGCAGAAAGGACTGCTAACACCATCAGACCTAGCCGGAAACGGAATTTGAAATTCATGTAATGATGGATTAAAAAATGTTCTCATGTACACTAAACTTATTCATAAAAACAAGCAAATAATTCGTGTTTACATTCCTATTATTTTATTGTTCTAATTGAAAATCCCGCGAAATTTTTAAGGAAACTCTGATAAATAACGCAAAACAGATAAATTTTATTTTTGCGCCTGACTAATTCCTTTATCGCGTAAAATTTTTATTTATCAGAGCTTCCTTAATTACTTTTCAACTTCGCCAATTTTTCCTCCGCGTTTTTTAATTTTTCGCGGGATTCTGCTACTAATTCTTTTGGCGCAGACTGAACATAATTTTTGTTCGCCAGTCTGTTTTTTAGACTAGTTATCAAATTTTCTAGTTTTTTGATTTCCGCAGCAACAGCTTTTTCGTCAACCGGAATTTCAATTAATAATTCTGAATTTCCCGCGCCGTGCCCCGCTAAGCGGTGGAAAATTTTGGTTGCTTGCTTTTTATCAACTTTGCCGTTTGCCACTTTCGCTAAATGTTCAATAAGTTTCAGAGTCTCAGGATTGATTTCGTTTGCGAATTCAATATTTAATTTATCCTTTGGGTTAACTTTATTTTCCGCACGAATTCGGCGAATTTCGCTGACGATTTCTTGTAAATCCCCAAAAATTTCGCGGGATTTTTTATCCTCAAAATCAGGTTGGGGGAAACTTTGCTCCACAATAAAAGTGTCATCGTTTGTTAAAACCTTCCATAAAGATTCAGTGATAAAAGGCACAAGCGGATGCGCCAGTTTCAAAATATCAAGGAAAATTTCGCGGAGGAAGAGGGGATTTGGCTCAACCTTGTGCGCCTCCAGGTACCAATCACAGAATTCGTCCCAAATAAAATGATAAATTTTATCTCCCGCCAAAGATATTTCATATTTATTCAAATGTTCGTTAATTTCCCGCGAAATTTGCGTAAAGCGGTCGGCAATCCATTTGTCGGCGAGGGATTTTGCCTTAATTCTCCCCCCATCCCGCTTATTTGAACTATTTTCAAAATTCGCGGGATTTCCCCCCTCAATGAGGGGGGCTAGGGGGGAGCTGTCAAGTTGCATTTGCACAAATCGTCCCGCGTTCCACAATTTGTTCACAAAATTTCGGTAACCTTTGATTTTGTTTTTACCAATCGGAATATTATTTCCTGGGGTTGTCCCAATTACCAAACTTAACCTTACCGCGTCAGCTCCCACTTCCTCGATAAGTTCCAACGGATCAATTCCGTTTCCTTTGGATTTGGACATTTTTTGTCCTTTTTCATCACAAACCAGTCCGTGCAAATAAACCGTCTCAAACGGATATTTTCCCGTGGCATAGCGCGCAAACATAATCATTCGCGCCACCCAAAAGAAAAGAATATCGTGTCCGGTTTCCATCATACTATTGGGATAGAATTTCTGAAAATCCCGCGAATTTTCGTCCGGCCAACCAAGAGTTGAAAACGGCCATAAAGCCGATGAAAACCAAGTATCCAGGGTGTCCTCGTCTTGTTTTAAATTATTGCTTCCACATTTTTTGCAGCATAAATTCGCGGGATTTTTGGTCGATTCAGCATCAAATACATTTTCCGCCTGACAATCCTGACAATAAAAAACCGGAATTTGGTGTCCCCACCAGATTTGTCGCGAAATACACCAGTCGCGCAAATTATCAATCCATTGGAAATAAATTTTCTCAAATCTCGCGGGAATTATTTTAACATTTTTTTCGCGAACTGCTTTTTGAGTCAGTTTTTTGAGTGTTGTTTTTTCGCCTGTAAATTTATCCGTAAATTCTTTCTCCACAGAAATAAACCATTGCGGTGAAACCATCGGCTCAACCACGCATCCCGACCGATAACAAAGCGGAACGCGGTGCGAATAATTTTTATCAATTCCGGTCAAAAGCCCCATTTCTTCCATCTTTTTTCCCGCGAATTTTCGGGCTTCTTTAACCGACATTCCCTCGGCTTCACCGGCTATTTTGAGCATTTTCCCCGCGAAATCTATCTTATCAAAGAAATATTTATCCAGTTTTTTGCGTTTTCCCAAATCGTAGTCGTCCGCGGAATGATTACAGGAAATTGTCATCGCCCCCGATCCCTTATTTGGATCGACAACTTCGTCCGCCATAACGACAAATTTTCGTTTTCCGGCATAAGTGTCGTATTCAAATTCGCCGATTTTTTCCACTAATTCATTTCCGGTCATTGTTTCCAAAACTTCCCAAGTTCCATCTTCGTCCAGTAAATTGAGAACTTTTTTTCGTTCTTCAGGATTTTTCCAGCAGTTTTTGACGAGGATAAAGGTATTAATACTCCCCCCATCCCGCTCATCTAGATTATTTTCAAATTTCGCGGGATTTCCCCCCTCAATGAGGGGGGCTAGGGGGGAGTTTTTTTCTTTTATAAATTTGCTGATCTTAAAATAAACAGCATCAGGACTATTTATTATTTCATCATTTGTAAAACGAATTACATTTAATCCGTATTTATTTAATGTTTCGGTTCGTATTTTATCATATTCTATTCCCTCTTTTGTAAAATGGCTATCACCATCTATTTCCACTACTAGCTTTAAACTTGGAGAATAAAAATCAACTATATAGTTATCAATTATTCTTTGTCGTAACCACTTATTCGGAAACTCTTTTTTTAATTTATCTATTATTTCATACCACATCTTTTTTTCTGCAGGAGTTGGATTTTTTCTGTTTTCTCTAGCAAACTTGGTTAAATTCTTATCATAAGGAATAAATTTTCTTTTTTTCGCGGGATTTTCGGAAGTCCCCTGATAAGGGGATTTAGGGGTTTGTTGTAATTTTGGCGTATATTTAACTCTTACATATTCTGCGTCAGGATTAACGATTAGCGGGGAATCGGCACATTTTGTCTCAGGACGAACTGTTCCGATAATGAATTCTCCACACTTAATGTAATAAAACGGCTCGACTTCTTCGCCCCATTCTACTTCGTCATCAGCCAAAACAGACTGTGCTCCAACTGACCAGTTTATCAAACGATGTCCGCGAACTATTAGTCCGTCATTATAAAGTTGTTCAAAAATTGTGTTCACAGCAAAATTCCGTTCTTCATCAAAAGTATAAGCTTCACGACTCCAGTCTAGCCAAGCTCCCATTTTTCGAATCTGATGCACAATGCGGTCGTGTTTTTCTTGCGCGAATTTTCGACATTCTTTCAAAAATTCTTCTCGTGATAACTCTTCGCGGGATTTTAGTCCCAAGTGTTTAATCACCACATTTTCCGTAGCAATTGCTGCATGATCGGTCCCCGGCACCCAGCAAACTTCTTTGCCACTCATCTTTTGATGACGGATCATAATATCCTCAATCGCCAGCATTGCTGAGTGTCCCAGATGTAGTTGTCCAGTCACATTTGGCGGTGGTAAAACAATTGTAAATGGTTCTTTGTCGGAATTTTCATCAGCGCGCATTAGTCCTGATTTTTCCCAAGCTTCGTAAATTTTGTTTTCAAATTTTTGATGGTCGTAAGCTTTATCCATTTTTGAAATTTAGTTTCGTGCCAAAGAATAAGTTTTATCAGCTTTTTTTCAAGCCGGAAAATCCCGCGAATTTTTTAAAATAATTCTTTAATCTTCACCCTTGAGAAAGGGGACTTCAGTCTTCGCTAAAGCTGCGACCGACAAGTAGGGGGATTTTTAAAATAATGAGAAATCCCGCGAAATTATCCTAAACTCTTTCGAAATCGCGCTGCTTCTAGTAAATCCCGCGAAAAATCTTTGCCCGCTTTTCGTAAATAATAAATATTTGAAGAATAATTTCGATGTAAAAAATGTCGCGATTCTTTGGGTTCGAGTTTTTCGCCTAAATAATCCTCAATTTCCTTGATATCTTCCTTAATTACCGCAAATTCAGAATTTTCGCGGGATATTTTCTCCAAATTTTCGCGATTAAAATATTTCCCAGCATGCAACATATCGTTTCTTAAATTCACATAAAGTTTTTCTACCAAATCCAGCATGCCCATTTTTTTCGCGAGTTTTAGTACACGCCCTGTCGAAATAAATTCTGGCGGAATCCCAAGTGAATAAAGCGATCCCGTAAATTTAATCGCGCGCGGCAAAGTGACTTTCCCCACTCCGCGAGCGTATCCAAAAAGTCCAATATGCTGAACTCGTTCGCGATGAGATGGCAGTTTGCTGGCGATTTCATTGATAAACGGAGCGAGCGGTTCGACTGTTGCCCGCCAAATTTTCGCCGCCTCAATATTAAATTCGCGGATTTTTGCCAATTCCTCAGCAGAAATTCGAATATATTTATCCAAATTTCGCGGGATTTCTGCGTGCAGTTTTTGAATTCCCGCTTTGGCTTGTTCTAGAGGATAATCGTTGCGAAAAGCCGACTGAATTGAAAACGACATTGTTCCTTTGTATTCTTCAATAATCGCTTCAATGTTTTCCGGATTTACGCCACCACGAAAAGGCAAACTCCCGCCACCAATCCACGGATAAATAGAAATCCCGCGAGATTTTCCAAATTCGTGATAATTATTCAGCAAACTTTTGACCGCCAGCATAGTCGGAATTAAACCTGCGTTCATCGCGGGATCGGAGCGCGCGATAAAAATCCGCAAATATTTTGGTTTCCGTCCAACTTCTTCCAAATAATCGACATATTTTTCAATCAAAGTCGGGTCAGCCATCGTTTCAATTTCTTCCAGCAACGGAATAAATTCAATTTCGTCCAAGCCTTCATTGCTTTCATAAATGGCTTTCATGGCTTCGGCGGTTTTGCGAAAAGTTTTTTGCAAATGAATTAACTGCTCCGCCGAAGTCGTCATCGGCAAAATCATTTCAAAAATAGGCGGAGTGTGTAGTCCGTAATTTTTCGCGGCGGATTTCGCGGAAATTGCGTTCATAAAAGCCCTTTGCAAACGATGTTCGCCAGTTTTTTCTTCCCAGATATTCGGAATACGAAAAGTTAAAAACTTGTCTTTCCCCAGTTGATTTTCCGCGAAATAATCATAATTTTCCTGCAAAAGCCGGTCGATGACCGCCTCGTCGACAAATTTCCCTTCCCAATCCCACATATATTCGTCCACGCCTAGCTCCGCGAAACATTTCACACACTCGGAGATTTCCTCCTTTGTTGAAACAAATCTATTCCCAGTAAACGGCGACGCGGTCGCATTATCTGGATGTTGAGTTGCCATGGTGACAGGGATTTTTCTAGTCATTTTTTCGCGGGATTTTAAAAAGTTCTTTTTGTTTCCCCTTTGAGAAAGGTGGTTAGTGGGATTTTGTTTTATTTATCTGAAATAATATCTTTTGGAATTTCTATGATTTTTCCCCAAATTTCCAAAAGTTTTTCGTCAGGAATAATAGTTTCTTTGTTTTGTTCAATTAATTTCGCAAGTTCTTCGCGTTCGCGATTTTGATTTATATTAATAAGACCTTTTTCTGCAGCTTTAGAAATTTTTAAATTTAACCGCATTCGTTTATCTAAAAGAGTTAAAATGCCAGCATCAATGGTCTGAATTTCTGTTTGGAGGTTTTTGGGAGGATTTTTTGTCATAATCTCAAATATTCTAAATTATTTATAAAAATGACAAAAATTAAAATCCCGCGAAATTTTTTGTGGACAGGTTGAAATAAAAGAAAGGGGCGAAGATATTCGCCCCCTACAAATTTTCTTTTATCTTTTGCAAAATTTCGCGGGATTTTTACAATGCGAGTAATTAGGGCGAACAAATTGGAAGAACGATCGCCATCTTCCGCGTTTTGATCAGTATTTTCGCGAGATTTTGCTAGAAATTAACGATACTAATTGCTATTTACTAAGACAACTTTAAATGAGTGCAGACAAATTAACGAATTTTTTGAAAAAGGCCGGTTTTATGGGCGGCGGAAAACATGTTCCAGAAAAAACAAAATTTTCTCTAAATGACAAAACCAATCAAAAAAACGATTTTAAAAAATCATCAAAACAAAAACCACAACATTCCAGTAAAAAAAGAATAACTAAGAATTTTTCACAAAAAAAGGGGAGCAAACCAAAGTATTTCAAGAAAAATCCCGCGAAAAATTCCGCTCGTTCGGCAGATTCAGGGCAAGCGAAAAAAGGGCTTAATCCGATTGTCAACAAAGACGATATTCGGGTTGTGCCACTTGGCGGAATGGAGCAAGTTGGGGGGAATATGATGTTTCTGGAATGGGGGAACGATATTATTGTGATTGATACCGGTTTGAATTTTCCGTCAGCGGAACATTACGGAATTGATGTGATTATTCCGAATGTTGAATATTTGAAAAAAAATAAGCACAAAATTCGCGGGATTTTTTACACGCACGGGCATCTTGACCACATTGGAGCGGCGAAATATGTCGTGAAAGAACTTGGTTATCCGCCGATGTACGCGACGAAATTGACTAAAGAATTGATTTTAGCGGGGGCGGAAAATAAAGAACTTTTGAAAAACTATAAACTCCGCGAAATTAACCGAAACTCGCGAATTAAAGCGGGGCGGTTTGATGTAGAATTTTTTCATATCAATCACTCTATTCCTGATGGCGTAGGAATTTGCGTTAATACGCCTTACGGAGCGATTGTGCATACCAGTGATTTCAAAATTGATATGAATCCGCATGACGAAGAACCCGCGGACTTGAACCGAATTAAAGCGATTGGAAATAAAGGCGTGGTGCTAGCGATGGTCGATTCAACTGGAGCGATTACACCGGGACACACCAAATCAGAATCGGTCATCGAAGCGGAATTAGTCAACTTGATCGAACGCACAACAGGACGAATTTTGCTGACAACTTTTGCTTCCAATGTCGGGCGAGTGGCGCGAGTGGTTGAAGCCGCGGAGAGATGCGGGCGAACGGTTTATTTAAGCGGTCGTTCAATGGAACGGAATATTGCCATCGCGAAAAAATTAGGTTATCTGAAATGCAAGGATTCAACGGTGAAACTTTTGTCTAGAACAAAAAATGTAAACAAAATGGATCCGAATAAAACTTTACTTCTTTCTACGGGATCACAAGGTGAACAATTCGCCGCTTTGACGCGAATGGCAGCGGGAATGCATCCGGAAATCAAATTGACCAAAGAAGACACCGTGATTTTTTCAACTTCGCCTATTCCGGGGAACGAGTTGGCGATTGTTTCGGTTTTGAATAATCTCGCGGATTTAGGGGTGAAAGTTATTGACAACAAAATGCTGGATACGCATGTTTCAGGGCATGGTTATCAGGAAGAATTGAAGGAGATGACGCAAATGCTAAAACCGCGAAATATCGCGCCGATTCACGGAGAAGTTTACATGCGCCACATGCATCGCGATTTAATGGTCAAAGAGGGCATAATTTCGCGGGAAAATTCTTTTATTATGAAAAACGGAAAAGGAGTTGTTGTGAACAAAAAAGGTGTTCGATTGATGAATGAGAATGAGGAAGTTTTGGCGAACAATGTTTTTGTTGAACTCGGTGAAAAGGTCGGAGAACACATTATGGCGGATCGCGAACTTTTGGCAGACAGCGGAATTATTTTCGTTTCTTTGAATGTTCATAAAGGCAAGGTTAAGAAAATCAAGGTAAAATCTCGCGGGTTTCGGTATATGGGAATGGAGCACGAAATTTTTGCTAAATTGGAAACAGAGTTGAAAAAAATCTACGAGCGCCACGCCAAACCAGACAAAAATCCCGCGAATTTAGAAAAAATGCTCAAACAAGCGGGTGAAAAGATGATTTGGCAGATGTTTAAAAAAGACACGATGGTAGAAGTGGTGATTTTGTAGAAGTAATTATTATCCGTATATTCGTTCTTGAATTTTTTGTGGTATATATTGGCCATTAACTAATTTTTTGTCTGTATGTTGAACTGCAACTTGATGACCATCCCTATTTAACAAATGAGGCAGGTGTAACTTTTTGGGTGCGTTTTTTACAAAAAAATTAACTCAGAAATGAGATTAATTTGAGTGTTTTTGGAGGCACCATGATGAACTGCTAATTTTTCTTTGAGATGTGTAAAATATCCGT
>JALVIB010000004.1 GCA_027028725.1 Candidatus Altimarinota bacterium | reverse complement strand
AATAAATCAATTTCTCCCCCCTGCGCGTGGATATTATGCTCGACGAGTTTGTATTTCTTATTCATCATCAAAAATTTCGCGGCAATTGCCTCGCCCTTCATCCCGATTTTTTTGAAATAAGTGCGATTATCCATCGCGGAAAGTCTAGCAGATTTGGGAAAATCCCGCGAAAAAATCGGAAAATTTTTAATATGATAAAATTTTTAAAGTTTTTCTAATTATTGGATGGTAAGGTAGTAGTAACTTTAATGAGAGAAGTAATCGGTTTTTTGACTTTCTCTAACGACACGATAAGATTGAGATAATGAAAATCCCGCGAAATTATTGTTTTCTTGATTTGGAAACAACTGGTTTTGAGCCCGAAACCGACTCCATTATTGAAATATCTTTTATTATTCGTGATTCGGAAGGACAAGAAATTGACCGTATGGATGAAGTTGTTTTTCCCGATAAAACGGAAATGTCGCCTTTCGTCAGCAATTTAACGGGAATTACACAGGACGAATTAATTAAAAGTGGAAAAAAATTTACAGATTTAGCCGAAAAAGCCCGCGAAAAAATTGGTGATGCTGTAATTATCGGACATAACATTGATTTTGATATCAATTTTTTAATTGCTAATGGGTTGGAAAATCTCGCGGAAAATCCCCGCATTGATACGCATGAACTGGCGCGAATTCTTTTGCCAGAAGAGGATAGTTACGCTCTGGAAGTTTTGACTGAAAAATACAAAATGTCTCACGAAAACGCGCATCGCGCGATGTCTGATGTTCAAGCAAATATTCTTTTCTTTGATTTTTTAGTCGAGAAAATTGAGCAACTTCCCGCGAAATTTTTGGCAGAAATTCGTCCGGTTTTGGAAAACAAAACAGATTGGTATGCCAAAAATTTATTTTTAAACGCCAAAGGGAGTGCGGAAAATCTCCACCGCCTTGCGGGGCACAGCGCGAAAAAAACAGATAAAAACGAAGAAAGATTCCCCCTTGAGAAAGGGGGCGAGGGGGATTTGCTAAAAAACATACCCGAAACTTTCTGGGAAAAAGTCGCGGGAATTTCTCCTGAAAATCCTTTATTTATCAAACAATCTGACAACTTAAAATCAGCAGAACTGGCTAAAAAAATCGCGGGGAAACGAGAAAAATCTTTGATAATTACTAATAAATTAAACTATTTTTCTGAAATCAAGCAGTTCCCATCACCACAAGTCATTCTCGATCCAGAAAAATTAAACGAATTTGCAAAATCCCGCGAAAAATTAAGCAATGCCGAGATTTCTTTTTGGCTACAAGCAAAATATCGCGAGTTTTTAGGATTTCGCGGAAAAAACTACTTTAATTTATTTTTTCAGCAACGGGATTTTTGGGAAAGCGTTTGTTTGAACGACGAAAATCATCCGATTTTTCGCGGGATTTTGGCCGAACGCGCCAAATATCAAACCTTGGTTATCAATCCTTACACTTTTCTGAAATTTATCGACTTAGATATTTTTAAAGACAGAACACTGTTAATCGATGAATCAGAAGTTTTTGCAAGTGATTTGCTTTTTGCGACAAGTAAGAGTTGGTCATTTTTACCAGCACTTGATTCTAGTGATGATGAAGAATCCACTTCGGCGCAATTCTGGGTGACAAACTTTTGTCGCGAGATTATTGAAGAAAAAATCCAACACCAAATAACTCCGTTTCCTGAAAGAATTTTGCTCGATAAAACCGAGCGATTTCCAGTTTTTGCAAACAACTTGGAAAAACTTCATTTACTTGAAAACAAAGGCGAACTTCGCGAAATTTTGTTAAATTCCCGCGAAAAATTGGTTCGGTGGGCGACTTTTTTCCCGCAAAATGGAAACTTAACCATCGGTGCGTGGCATCCTGATGACTGGCGAGAATTAAAGAATAAACTCGCGAAATTTTCTAAAATTTTCTTCCAC
>JALVIB010000003.1 GCA_027028725.1 Candidatus Altimarinota bacterium | reverse complement strand
GTATAAAGTTTGCCATTTTTTCTGTTGAAGAAGGATGTCCTCCGTAGCCTTGTGCGTAGGAGGACCTTTAAAAACTCTAGCGAGCTTCGGATGGCAAGCCATCTTCTTGTATAAAGTTTGCCATTTTTTCTGTTGAAGAAGGATGTCCTCCGTAGCCTTGTGCGTAGGAGGACCTTTAGAAATAAAAAACAACAAAATGTATTATGTCTATATTCTCAAAAGTTTGAATTTTCCAAATCAGCGATATGTTGGTTATACAACTGACATAAAAAAACGTCTTATTAAACATAATAATGGAGAAGTTCCTCACTCTTCTAAATTCAAACCATGGAAAATACAAACTTGTATAGTTTTTTCTGATAAACAAAAAGCTATTAATTTTGAAAAATATTTAAAATCAGGATCAGGAACAGCTTTTCGAAACAAACGATTCTAAACCATATCTTTTTTTTACCTCGCTCGTTGTTTGGACAATTCACTTTATTCTGGGTCGTGTAAAAACATAAAATCCCGCGAAAAAATGCACAACGCAGGAAAAGGGGCGAAATACACGCGGTCTCGATTGCCAATTAAAATTGTTTATTTTGAGGAATTTGAAAATCGCTCAGAAGCGTGCAAAAGAGAAAGTGAAGTTAAGAAATTCACGAAATCTAAAAAAGAAGAGTTAGTAAATTTCGCGGAAAATTCTCGCAAAAAATAAAAAGCTGGCTAAAATTCATTTGAAAAATTTAACCCCCTAAAAAATGGCAGACAAAATTTATTGTGGAAGTGCAAAAAAAATCAAAACTCAATACGGAGACATGATGGTATTATCTTTTTCTCCAGATGATATTGAGAAATTGGTCCAACGCTCAAAAGAAACAAAAGAACGCGGTGGATGGGTAAATGTTAATGTCAAAGAACGCCGAGAAGCAAGTCCCACTGGGAAAACTCATTACCTAGAAATTGATATGTGGGAACCAAATCAAGACCAAGTTAACGAAAATCCCGCGAAAAAAGCAGCAGCGCAACCAACAGCTGATGAAGTTGAATTGAGTGAAGAAATTACGGCTGAAGATTTGCCGTTCTAAAAAAATCGCTACAATTAAATCTCGTTTCCAACGAGAAATTATTTATTAAAAACAATTAAAAATGGAAGAAATGAATTACTTACAAATCGGAAGCCCTGCACCAGACTTCACAGTTAGTGCTTATTTGCCGGAAACTGACGATGTTGATGCCAAAGTTTCACTATCAGACTACAAAGGGAAATGGGTGCTTTTGTTCTTTTACCCGTTGGATTTCACTTTTGTTTGTCCAACAGAATTGGTGAAATTAGCTGAAATGCAAGAAGAATTCGCGGAAAATAATTGTCAGATTTTGTCTGCTTCAATTGATTCGCCGTTTGTTCACCAAGCTTGGTTGAAAGCTGACAAACGATTGGCTGGAATTAAGTTCCCAATGTTGTCAGATATGGACAAAATGCTAGGACTTGATTACAACACAATTCACGACGACGGAATGCATTTTCGCGGAGCGTTTTTGATTGATCCAGACGGAGTTTTGCAATCAATGACCGTAAACAATTTGCCAGTTGGTCGAAATCCGGAAGAAATTCTACGAACACTAAAAGCTTTCCAAACCGGAGAACTTTGTCCAGTTGCTTGGCACGAAGGAGAAGAAACTTTGGGGAAAGCGTAAAAAATCCCTCCTTATCAGGGGGAAAATCCCGCGAAATTTTGTATTTCAAGAGAACAAGTCCGGACTTGTTTTTTCCTTTTTCTGAAAATTTCGCGGGATTTTATTTGTGTGATTTTAAGTATTCTTGTTCTTCTTCAGCACTCGCAACGGGAAGATCAAGGATTTCAAATAATTTTTTTAATTGACTTGGTTTTGTCATTGCTATTTGTTCTTGCTCAATAATTTTGTATTTTCTTAAAAATTTAACCCTGGGAAAATATATCAAACTGCAAAAATTTTGCACTTTACCCCAGTTATTAACATTTTTAAAAAAACTAAAAAAATATTTTTCATCGTGCTCTATGAGTCCTACCTCTCTAATTAGTCGCGAGATTTCTGTTTCAAGAAGTGCTCTGTAAAATTCCTTTTCATCAGTTTCATTAGCCACCGGAACCCCTAATACCTCAAATAATTTTTTTAATTGATATATGCTAGTCATTGCTTTATTCTTTTCTTTAATAATTTTATGTTGTCTCAAAAAAACAGCATTAGGGAATGATTTTAAACTACCAAAATTCTGCACTTCTCCCCATTTGGTATATCCATTTAGTAAACTAAAAATATATTTTTCATTATGTTTAATAAGTCTAGCCTCTTTAATAAGTCGCGGGATTTCTGCTTCAAGAAGTGTTCTATAAAATTCCTTTTCGTCATTTTCATTGGCCACCGGAAGCCCCAATACTTCAAATAACTTTTTCAATTGATTAGGGTTTGACATTGGTTGTTTGTTAGCAATTTCATATTGTTTCAAAAAAACAGCATTGGGAAATGATCTTAAATTACCAAAATTCTGCACTTTTTCCCATTTATCGAGTCCTCTTATAAAACTAAAATTATATTTCCCATTATGTTTAATTAGTCCAACTTCATCAATAAGTCGCGGGATTTCTGCTTCAAGAAGTGCTCTATAAAATTCCTTTTCGTCATTTTCATTAGCAACCGGAAGCCCCAATACTTCAAATAACTTTTTCAATTGATTAGGGTTTGACATTTGTCGTTTGTCAACAATTTCATGTTGTCTCAAAAAAACGATATTGGGGAATGATCTTAAACTTAAACTGCCAAAATTTTGTACTTTGCCCCATTCGGTATATCCATTTAGAAAACTAAAAATATACTTGCCGTTATGTTCAATGAGTCCAGCTTCCTTAATAAGTCGCGGGATTTCTGCTTCAAGAAGTGCTCTATAAAATTCCTTTTCGTCATTTTCATTAGCAACCGGAAGCCCCAATACTTCAAATAACTTTTTCAATTGATTAGGGTTTGACATTTTTTGTTTGTCAACAATTTTATGTTGTCTTAAAAAAACAGCATTAGGGAATGAGAGTAAACTACCAAAATTTTGCACTTTTCCCCATTTACTAGTGTTTTTTAAAAAACTAAAAATATATTTTCCATTGTGTTTAATTAGTCCGACATCATCAATAAGTCGCGGGATTTCTGCTTCTAAAAATTTTCTATAATAAGCTATTTCTTCTTCCTTACTTTCAAAGTTTTTCTTTTTTATGTTTTTTTTCTCAAAATCCCGCGAAATTTTTCCATTTCCTTCGTTTTCTTCTGTTATTCTTTGCATTTCTAATAATTTTTCTCCCAAAATAATTCCCCATTCTTCTTTTCCTATATTATTTGGCATTGATAACCATTTTACTTTTTCGTTTGGTCGTAAGTTATCTATTTTATGGGATTTTGCGAGTTTTTGCCAATTTTTCATTGGTAAAAAATAGGTTGCTTTACCGTATTCATCGGCAACAGCAATTACACAATTATATTCCGGTACAAAAAATAATCCGTATGGTTCAGTTCCGTCTTTTCGCTCTTTTGATGAACGAACTTCATATTTAACTCCCCACTCTTTCAGGGCTTGCATTGTCCAATATTTTCGCGGGGATCGGTCAGGATGTTCCGATTTTTCTTTCGACTTATCTTTCTTGTTATCTGCATTCCCTAAAAACGGACTCCCAGGTGGAAAAACTTCAAAATATATTTTCTTTCCAAGAACTTCCGTCAAATCAATTCCATTCAAAACAGCTTTGGTAATTGATTTTAATTTCTCGCGAAAAAATTGTTTGTTGTTATCTATGTCTAAAATATCCTTAATTTTGCCACTAATTTGTTCAACAGATTCTGTAAAATTTAAACCATTTAAATCTCCTTTATCAAAAAAATTATTTAATCCTCTTATTACAATTTCTTCAATTTTTTTCTGCGTAGACGCACTAATCCCTATCTCGGATAGAGATTTTATTTGGTCAGCATCAATACTTTTTATTGTCATTTTTTATCAAAATTTCGCGGGATTTTAAACCAAAAAGAAAGCCACTAAACCGACTAAACTAGGAATAAGAATCCCAACGGTTATTTTTTTCGTTAAATCCTTTGATCCCAAGGCGGCAACATAAGCAATCTTAACTATTGAGTTCATCAGCAATCCGATGAAAATCGCTGTTTCGGCGACGCGGACTGATAATTCACCTTGCTTAGCCGCTTCCACGCTGGATAAAACCAGTGCATCAACATCAGTTAATCCTGATAAAAAGGAAGTTCCATAAACTCCCATGTTTCCGAAATATTTTTTCCCTAAAGTTATCGCAAATAAAATTATCACAAAAACTATTCCGAATTTTAGCGCGGGACCGATTTCAAAAGGACTGGAGACCTGCAATTCGTGTTTAGAGTCGGCTGATGATTTCTCGTCTTTGGAAAAATGGCGAAAAGCTAAATAAGCCAAAATCAAGCTGGTTATCGACATAATTATCGGAATGCAGAGAAAAATCCCGCGAAATTTTCCGTCACCGGCTAAAACAATCTCTAAAAGCACGCGAAACTGCATCACCCCCGTTGCCATTATAATTCCGACCGCCAGTAATCCGGTTTTTTTGAGTTTTTTTGATTTTTCGGCAAAAGCAATGGTTACCGCAGTACTGGAAACAATTGATCCCAAAAAAGCAGTAACCGGTAATCCGCCCTTGGAGCCAAAGTATTTCGTAAAAAAGTAACCGACAAATTCTAGTCCGGAAATCAAAATCACCAGCAACCAAATATTAAACGGAACAAAAACTCCCCACGGATCAATTGGTTCGTGAGGCAAAAACGGCAAAACTGCGCCTGATAGAGCGAGTAACTGAATCATTCCGCGATTTTCTTTGGTTGTCAAAGTGTGTGCAAATTTGTGCAAATCTTCGCGGAATTCTTTGAGCATAGCGAGGAAAATTGTCAGCAAAATAGCGATTGTGAAATTTCCTGTTCCCGCCAGAACTCCAATCCAGAAAGTTGTTAACCCCGCGAATTCCGAAGTCATTCCAATTTTGTGTAAAGAAAAAGCTCCGTGAGCGTATCCCAAAGCGACAATTAGAAAAATTCCCGCGAAAAAAACCGCTGGAAGATATGGCATCGTTGGGAAATAAGTGGAAATTGTCCCCAAAACTGCCAACAGAATCGTTGTGCGAACTCCCATAAAAGCTTTTTTGGAATAAGATTTGGAGGCGTCCATCTCGCGACGAATCCCTAAAACTGCCCCCAAGAGAATGGAAATCACGAGAGCAAAAACCGGTGCCGGTAAAAATTTCATCATTCGGGGAATTATACATGTTTTCGCGGGATTTTACAACTGAATTTTTTTTCGCGGGATTTTAGTTTGCCCCCCTACCCCCCCTTAGAAGGGGGGCTTTTTAGATCCCCGCTTCCGCGGGGATAAATTCCACCAACAGTTCGTTCCTCGCTGGGTGTCATTTAATTTCGCGGGATTTTTCGGATTAGCAAATCCCCCCTTATTCTTTGTGTTGCGTTTTGTTCTTCTTTGTCACAAAAAAATAAAGGGAAATCTAAAAATTTCCACTGCGGAGCGGGGCACATCGCGAAAAAAATGTTTTTAAATTGAAATCCCGCGAAATTTCTGCTATAATGTCCCGAAACAAATATAAATAACTATCCAAAAATGAAATTAGAATTCTCTGGAGCGGCTCACGGAGTGACTGGATCAAAACATTTACTCCATATTAATGGCAAGCAAATTTTGCTGGATTGCGGATTGTTTCAAGGACGACGAAAGGCCGCGATTGAAGCAAATTTAAAATTCCCTTTTGATGCCGAAAAAATTGATGCTGTTGTTTTGAGTCACGCTCACATTGACCACTCGGGAGCAATTCCTTTGTTGGTTAAAAATGGATTTACGGGGCCGATTTATTGTACTCACGCGACACGAGATTTGTGCGCGATTTTATTACGGGATTCCGCTTATATCCAAGAAAAAGATGCGGAATGGGCGAGTAAAAAAGCAGGTAAAAAGCTTGATCCGTTGTACA
>JALVIB010000002.1 GCA_027028725.1 Candidatus Altimarinota bacterium | reverse complement strand
AAACTTCTTTTTTACAATTTTAATCTTTCTGTTGAGCGCGGGGATTTTTGTTTTTACACTGACGCAACTCGATCCGCTCGCCGAGCAAGCCAATATCGCCTTAATTGTTTTTTATATCTCGCTTTTTTTAGGCACTGGCTCGTTTTTTACCTTGCTGGCTTTTTTCTTGAACGAAATTTTCGCGAAAGAAAATCTGGGGGAAAAAGCGTTTTTCACCGCCGCCCGTCGCGGAATTTTGATCGCGTTTTTTGTGACCGTTATCGCCCTTTTACAAATGTTGCGCCTCTTGGGAATTATTGAAGCGGTTTTATTGTTCGTCTTTTTAGTAATTGTTGAACTTATTTTTTTGTCTGTTGGAAATAATTAAGCTAGAATTCTTTTGTTTTGAAAATTCCCACCTTCGCTAAAGCTACGGTGGACAGGTCGCGGGATTTTTGGGACGAAAATATTTGTCCCCTACATATTAACTATTAAAAAATGCCACAAAGAACCAAAATCGTTACTACTATCGGACCAGCTAGCCAAAGTCCGGAAATGATGAAAAAACTCATTCAAGCAGGTGCTGATATTTTTCGGCTGAATTTTTCGCACGGAAGTTATGAGAATTACGAAAAAATAATTGCTGATATTAAAAAAGTTCGCGAAGAATTAGATGTTCCTTTGCCTATAATTCTAGACACCAAAGGTCCGGAAATCCGCACTGCTGATGTGGAGGAAAAAATTGTCGTTAAACCTGGTGATAAAATCACTTTCACGATTAGCGATGAGCAAAATTCTGCAAAAAATCGCGTTAGTTATGATGGTTTGGTCAAAGATACGGAAGTTGGCGAAAAAATAATGATCGACAGCGGTTTGATGAGTTGTCGGGTTATTAAAAAAACGGACACGGATGTCATTTGTGAAATGATTACGGGTGGCGAAATCGGGTCGCGCCGACACATTAATTTGCCGGGAAAAGATATTTCTCTGCCGTCAATTACGGAAAAAGATTGGGCGGATTTGGAGTTTGGAGTGAAACATAATTTAGATTTTTGCGCGATGTCTTTTGTGCGCCGAGCCAGTGATATTCGCGAGTTAAGGGATTGGTTGAAAAAGAAAGGTTCAAATATGAAAATTATCGCGAAAATTGAAAACAAACTAGCAGTGGATAACTTGGAAGAAATCATTGCGGAAGCTGATGGAGTGATGGTCGCGCGTGGTGATTTGGGAGTGGAATTGCCTTATTTCAAGGTGCCCAAAATTCAGCAAGAAATCATTAATCTCGCGGCTAAATATTGCAAACCAACAATTGTCGCGACCGAAATGCTGGATTCGATGATTGAGACACCTTATCCAACACGAGCCGAAGTTTCTGATGTTTCCACCGCTGTTTTTCAGCGAACTGATGCGACAATGTTATCGGGGGAAACGGCTGGCGGGAAATATCCCGCGAAATCTGTGGAAGTCATGGCGGAAATCCTGAACGAAGCGGGGAAAAATGTCTTGGAGAGAAAAAATTTCCGCGATTTGCCGGTTGCCAATGACCACCAAGCTATGGCAAAAGCGGTTGCGGAATTTACTTATAACAATTCAGATATTGAAGCGGTAGTGGTTATTACGAAAAGCGGAAAAACCGCTGAAAGTGTGGCAAATTTCCGTCCACGATTAAAGATTTTTGCTTTTTCCGATGATGAGCAAGTTGTACGACAAATGAATTTGTTGTGGGGAGTTTATCCAAATCTCGCGAAATTTAACGAGAAAAATCCTGAACAAACCGTTCGTGATGCCATTGAGAAATTGTTGAAGCAACGACCTGAATTAA
The DNA here is from genome assembly GCA_027028725.1 of Candidatus Altimarinota bacterium. Classification (GTDB taxonomy): domain Bacteria; phylum Patescibacteriota; class Gracilibacteria; order UBA4473; family UBA4473; genus JALVIB01. Next base: position 279 of record JALVIB010000002.1, on the reverse strand, counting down.
GTGGTAAGAAAATAATTTTGCTTTCCTCAACTCTCGTCCAAGATCGTTTTGTGATTAACTTGCAGTTACGGAAGATTTAAAATTTCGCGGGATTTTTTCTGCCGTCATTGCGAGCGTAGCGTGGCAATCTACTTCCTATTTTAAAATCCCCTACTTGTCGGTCGTGGCTTTGGCGGAGGATGGGGATTTTCGGCAGGTGTAACTTTTTGGGTGCGTAAAAATGGAGTATTTATGCATGAATAGTAGGATAAAGGGGAAATATTTATAACCCCAAATAAA
>JALVIB010000001.1 GCA_027028725.1 Candidatus Altimarinota bacterium | reverse complement strand
ATTTATTAAGGAAATTCTGATAAATAACGCAAAACAGAAAATTCTAAGATTTTTGAGATAATTTTTTCGAGAAATTGATTTTCGTAGCAGGAGAAAGAATTAATTTAAAACTTCTTTATAGAATGACACAAAACAAGTCCCTATATTCTTCTGCCCTCTAAATTTCTCTCTTTCTTCTGTGAAAAATCCCGCGACTTTTTTAAACAACCCCCTCAATCCCCCTTGTCAGGGGGAAGATATTTGTCTAAAATTCCCGCGAAAAAATCCCCCACTCTCAAAATGAAAAACCAAGCTCTCTTTCTGAAATACCGACCACAAACTTTTGACGATATCGTTGGACAAGAATCCGTTGTTCGGACTTTGCGAAACTCGTTGAAAGCAAATAAGCCTGTCCACGCATATCTTTTCGCGGGATCTCGCGGAACAGGAAAGACTTCCCTCGCCCGTCTGCTGGCGAAAGGTTTGAATTGCGAAAACTTGCAAGATGGCTCGCCCTGCGGAAAATGTAAGATTTGCACCGATATTGCGGAAGGAAATTTGGTTGATGTAATTGAAATTGATGCGGCTTCAAATCGCGGGATTGACGATATTCGCGAACTCCGCGAAAAAGTGAACTTCACGCCAAATTTCGCGAAAAGAAAGGTTTATATCATCGACGAGGTGCATATGCTGACGAAAGATGCGTCAAATGCGCTTTTGAAAACGCTGGAAGAACCGCCGGAACACGCTTATTTCATTCTGGCAACAACAGAACTGCATAAAATTCTGGATACAATAATTTCGCGCTGTCAGACTTTTATTTTTGGACGATTTACAATTGAGCAGCTGGTTAACCGCTTGCAGAAAATTTGTGATGCGGAAAATTTTGTCGCGGAAAAAACCGCTTTGGAACTTATTGCGCGCAAGGCGGAAGGTGGTCTACGGGACGCGATTTCGGCTTTGGATCAGATTGCTTCGGAAAGTGGTGGGAAAATTACGGAAGAAATTGTTCGCGAAAGTTTGGGGATTTCTTCGAGCGAGATGTTGGAAAACTTTTGGCAAGCAATTGCCGAGCAAGATGCCGAAAAAGGATTTGAGGTTTTGCGAACTGTGTCGCGAAACGGAGCTGATTTGCGGACATTTGGACACGATTTCCTAGGATTTCTCCGCGAAAAAATGTTTCAGTCCATTCAAGGCCGAATTAGTTCGTCCCGCCCAGCGGGAGAAATTTTAGCCAAACTAATTCCGACAATTGAAGAAATTGAAACCGCTTTGGTGCGCCTCAAAACTTCGCCAATTACCGAACTCCCGCTGGAAATCGCGGTGGTAAAACTTTGCTCACCAACCCCCCTAACAACCTCCTTATCAGGGGGAACACAAAAAGAACACAGTCATAAAATTTCGCGGGATTCTACTTCAACTTCAAATCCTTCCCGCCCAAATACTTCTCAAACGATGGCGGGATCCCAATCTCAAAATAGTGCAAAAAAACAAGAAATCGCCAACGAAGATGATTTTATCTTTGATGACGAGGACGAAAACCCCGCGAAAAATGAAAAGCAAGACAATTTCCCCCTTGATAAAGGGGGCGAGGGGGATTTCCCCAAAAAAACAGAACCAAAAGCCAACGAAGATGACTTTATCTTTGACGATGAAGACGAAAATCCCGCGAAAAATACAAGTAAATCCCCTCTCCTAGCAGGAGAGGGAGAGGGTGAGGTAGAAAAAAATTCTACTACACCAAAAATTCAAACTTCCGGCGACCTCACCGCCCAAAAAATCCGCGAAAAAATGACCGAAATCGCGCAAAAATCAGGAATTCCGGTTTTTGTAAAAAGATCGTTTTTGACCACTTCCCCGCAAGTTCAGGGAAATGTTGTCACTTTTTGTGCGCATTCCTCTTTTCACTACGAACAAATCGCTAATGAAAAAATTCGCGGGATTTTAGAAAAAGCTGTTTCGGAAATTTTTGGGCAAGATTTAATCGTGAAATGTTCTCGCGGACCTGCCAGCAACTCGCAAAAGACTGACCAAATCGCAACTAGTGATGATTTGGAGTTTTAGCGAAACCCCAATAAATAATACAAAACAGAAAATTTCCTGTTTTTTTGCATTATTTATC